>JBQTHZ010000162.1:0-5284 GCA_052388515.1 Chloroflexota bacterium
GCCGATCTCAAGCAGCTCGTGCCGGCCACGTACGACGATACGGCGTCGTTCGGCAAGCTCTATCGGCGACAGGACGAGATCGGTACGCCGTACTGCGTCACCGTCGACCCCGAGTCGCGCGAGGCCGGCGCCGCCACCATCCGCGAGCGTGATTCGATGACCCAGGAGCGGGTGTCGCTGGAGCTGATTCCGCAGCGCGTCGCCGACCTGGTCGCAGGACGCACCGCGTGGCAGGGCGTGCCGCGCGAGCCGGCCCCGGCATGACCGAGCGTGCGCAACGCCATCCCGGGAAGTTGCCGGTGTTCGCTCAGAGCGTCGTTAGGTGAGGAGACGGCGGCAATCCGCTTCCGGAATATCGGTAAATCTATGTCGCAGACCGTCGATGAGCTCGTCGCGGCCTCCTAAGGGCGCCCACGGCGTCATCTGGCGACATGACGGCCGGCATGCGTCCACCCGCCGACGGAGACACAGATGAGCACCTCCGACGAACGGATGGTGGCCGACTTCCTGCGGGAGGCAGATGCGGCCTTCATCGCCGGCGACGCGGACGGCTATGCGGACCTATTCGTAACCACGTCTGTTACAGATCGCCGTGGCAAGGGGTCATCGTCACAGGCCGGCAAGGATCTCGTCCCACGGCACGAGCTTGAAGTTCTGATTGACCGAACCGTCGTCGTTGGTGCCGTCCTGCGCCACGAACAGCCCGCCGGGGAATGCGGATCCCAGCGGCGCAGTGGTGACCTCGATCCCATCGGTGTGCCGGACGCCGTCGATGGTGGGGGAGTCGACAATTCGGAAGGTCCCGACGTGCGCGTAGGTGCCGCGGTCGTAGATCACGAAGCTGTCGTTGCCCTGGCTGGAGGCGATCAGGTGGCCGCCGGCATCGGTGTAGGCGATGGCAAGCCCCTCCACGTGCGCCGTCAGCTGGCCGCCGGGACCGGTGCTGTCGACCTGGATTCGGGCGACTCCGGCGCCGGGCTCCGCCCCGTAGCGCCAGATGCCGACCGACTCCTCGCTGATGTAGAAGTGACCGCGCTCGTCATCGGCCACGCACCCCTCGGTTGTGTCACCCACGTCGAAAGATCGGACCAGGGTCGCGTCGACCAGGCCGGCGCCATTGTCGAACAGCTCCCACTGCTTGACGATCCCATTGCTGTTGTTCGTGAACGCGTAGAAGCTCCCGTCGACCTGGCTGTGGTACATGCAGAAGCCGGCGAGGGAGCCGGTCGTGATCAGGCGGCTGGCGACGTTCACCAGGCCACGAGTGGCCAGGTCCACGCGGAATACGGCGATCGCCTTGTTGGCCCGATCGCTGGCGGTGACCAGCGAGACGGTCGAGCCACCCAGCGGAAAGCCGTCGCGGAGATCCACGTTGTTCATGGCCGTCCCGCCAACGGGATGCAGCTCGTTGCCGGCAAGGTCGTAGACGGCCAGGCCGCCGCCGGGTTGCTTATCGGTGCCGATGACCGTGCTCAGCGCAGGATCCGTCGGATGGATCCAGATCGCGGGGTCATCGGCGGCGTCATTGCCGTGGGGAACCGGATCGGTCTCGACGGACGCCGTGACCTCTCCCGCCCCCGGCGCGGGCGGCGGAGGCGGATCAGCGGGGGCGCCGTGGCAGGTGCCGGTGCCGGCATCGGTGTAGGTGTCGCCCGACACAGGGATGAACTCCCACGCGTATCCCGACCCGCCGAGCGTCAAGTCGAGGACGCCGTAGTCGGTCGCGTTTCGCGCCTCGGAGTTCGCGGCGATCGACTCGAAGGGGCGCAAGCCTTCGCCGCCGGTGCCGATGACGAACTGTCGGATGCCGAGGTCCGGATCTGCCGCACCGGTGGGTGCCTGGGGCGCGAAGCGCTCGTAGTCGTGGTCGTGGCCGTTGAGCACGACATCGGCTCCGTGCTCATACAGCGCTGACCAGAAGGCTGCGACGCTGGCATCGCCGCCGTGCGTCCCGGAGCTGAAGCGCGGATGGTGCCAGTAGGCCAGCGTGCAGTCGGCGGCGCTGGCGGCCAGATCCGCCCGCAGCCATTGCTCCTGCGCCGATCCCGCACCGCAGCCGACCACATTGCAGTTCGAGTTCAGGGCGATGACGTGCCAGGAGCCGATGTCGAAGCTGTACCAGCCCTGCGATGGGTTGCCGGCCGCGGCGCCGAAGTAGGCGAAATAGCCCGCGGCACCGGCCGTGCCGTACTCGTGGTTGCCGGGTGTCGGACGGGTGATCCCGTTCACGCGTCCCCAGCTCAGGTCGTAGGAGCGCAGGAACTTGGCGTAGGCGCCGTCGCCGTACTGGATGTCGCCGGGGATCAGGACGCTGGTCAGCCCACGCCCGACCAGGAGATCGGAGGTCGCCTGCTGTCGACACTCGGTGGCGGTGCCTGCTCCGCCGTTGAATGCAGGGGCGCCCGGATCGCAGGCGATGTCACCGGCGACCGCGATGACCGGATCGCCCGCGGTCGGTGTCGCGCGAGGAGGAATCGGGGCCGTCAGCTCGGAGCTGGCGGTGGTGCTACCGCTGCCGTTCGTGGCAGTGACATCCATCCGCAGGCCGGCGCCGATATCGTCCGCTCCGACCGCGTACCGATCACTGACCGCGTCCGGGATCGGCGCGCAGGCGGTCGAGCTCGAGCAGCGAACCCATTGGAAGGAGTACGTGATCGGATCCGAGCTGGTCCATGTGCCCGGCAGCGCGTAATGCACGGCGCGCTCGCCACCCGCCGCGGAGACGGTGGGCGCGCCGGTGTTCGACGGCGCGACGCCGCCTCCACCCGGGCCGGTGGTCAGCACCAGCTGTGGGCGTTTGGTGGCAGAGCTCTCGCGACTGTGATAGCCGGCCGCATCGCTCACGCCACCGGTCAGCGCGAAGCTGTAGGTGCCGTCACCGGTGACGGCGGACGAGACATTGATCTCGACCCACGTCTTCGACGCCACGGCGCCGATGGCCGCAACCTGCGAGCCGATGAGCGCCGGGCGCGTGTTCCAGGTCAGCCCCGATTCGGTCCAGCTCGCGCTGCTGAGGAACACGGAACCGCCGTTGGGGCTGCCATCCGCCACGAAGAGCCGCAGGCGCGCATCCGAGACGGAACCCGCACCGGCGACCGTGAAGCGGAGATGGCTCTCGAACCGCTTGGTCGAGGCGGTGCGAACCTTGAGGCGCGAATGGCTGCCGTTGTTGACGTTGGGGTCGGCGGAGCTCACCCAGCCGTCGGCGGCTGGGCCGATGGTGAGCGTCGCCCCCATGGCGGGAGTCGGCGCCCCCGGCATGGCCGTAGCCACCAGCGCAGGGAGAGGAGAACGCTCACCGCGGATGCGCCCGATCGGCTCATGGCGCAACCTCGAATGGGATCACGGCCACGCCGACGTGCTCCTCGTCAGCGAGCGTGGTCGTGGTGATCAGCACGAGCCGATGCCGGCCGGGCGTCAGCGCTCCGGTATCGATGCTCAGCGGTCCGCTGTACGGGCCGGTAGCCTCGAGCACGGTCATGCCTGGATCACCCGCGTGGAAATCCGGATCGATCGCCGCGCGGTGCTGCGTGACGGCGAAGCCGCCATTGTTGTCGAAGGTGACGGTCGGGGTCCAGACCCCGGAGATCGGGGTCAACGGCAGGGAGCCGATGTCTGCCAGCTGATAGCCCCAATCGGTGAGATCCGCCTCCCGGTACCAGCCGGAGAACTTCAGCTTGGCAGCGTTCTTCATGTCCTCGTCCAGCAGCCCGTTCTCGACCCGAACGGGCCAGCCGCCACGCGTCGTCTGCAGGTTGCCGTTGGCATGCACGAGGTCGACATACCAGCGGAAGAGCCGCATGCCGTCCGGCATCAGCGTGGTGTCGACGGTTGCGTAGTGCCAGTGCACGAAGTCGCCGGCACCTGGTGGCGTCAGGTTGATGTAGTCGAGGACGCTGTTCTTCGATTTGTCGTTCTGCATCTTCACCCGCTGAATCGTCCCCAGGTTGTCATGCAGCAGGATTCGGATGTCGAACTCGACCGTACCCGAGACGGTCTGGCCGAGCGGGAAGCAGGTGCCCATGTGGAGGTGTCCCTGCTGTATCGGCTCCAACCCTGGGATCGGCGTCCACCAGTCCTGCACCTCGAGGAACACGCGCGGCTCCGGATACCCTTCGCAGGTGTCGATATTCGGAGGATCTCGCGGGACAGGAGTGGGGCTGGGCTCGGGCGTCGGGGTCGAAGTGGGCTCAGCCGTTGGCGCGTCGGTCGGCGTCGCCGTCGGAGCGACCGTCGGGTCCGGCGTCGGCATCGGTGTGGGCGTCGGCGTTGCGTCGCCGGGGGTCGGCTCGGCGGTCGGGCTCGCGGTCGGCGTCGGACTCGGCGTCGGCTCGCTGGTCGGCTGCGCCGTGGGAGTGGCGGTCGGCGCGGCTGCGGTGGTCAGCACCAGCTGGGGCTTCTTGTTGCCCTCGCGACTGTGGTAGCTGACGGTATCCGCCGAACCCGCGATCAGCACGATGTCGTAGATGCCGTCACCGGCAATGAGGGAGCCCAGATCCAGCTCGACCCACGATCCGTTGCTCGCCTGCCCAACCGTATCGATCGTCGCACCGGACGGTGCCGGTCGGTTGTTCCAGCTCAGGCTTGACTCCTGCCAGGCGCCGCCGGTGGCGTACACCGAGCCGCCCACCGCACTGGCGTCCGCCACGTACAGGCGCAGGATCGCGCTGTCGACCGGTCCGACGCCGGCCACGGCGAACCGAAGATACGTATGCATCTGCTTCGGAGCCCCCGCGTCCCGTACCTTCAGGCGGCTGGCGGTCCCGTACGTGGAGCCGGGCGAGGTGGAGCTGACGTACGCATCGGCGCTGGCGCCAACGGTGAGGGTCGCGGCATCGCCGACGGTTGCGAGCGGAAGGAGTGCTGCCAGCATCACCACTGCCATCAGCAGCCGTGCGATGACTCGCGCAGCTCCCCTCGGTTCGCGCGCCATGACCCTCAGCTCGGCGGAGCTTCGACAATGATCCTCTCGTTGCGCGACGTCAATGTGGTTGTCCACAAGTACGACGGCCACCGCGCGTCGCCTGCACGGGCAAGAGTTGAGGTTGCCATCCGCCGCTCACAGCGGCGTTAGGTGGCTGCACGGGCCCGCGGCGATCGCATAATCTGGGGCAAATCTATGTCGCAGACCGCGTTCGGCGGGATGGTGGCTTCCTGACGACGCCCACAGCGGTGCGTGGCAACATGACGAGGTGGCACCATGGTGAGCCGATGACCGCCTACGACGACGTTCAGCAGGCCCTCGACCGCGGCGACCAGGACGAAGTGCGGCGCCTGACCGATG
>JBQTHZ010000163.1:0-1856 GCA_052388515.1 Chloroflexota bacterium
GCACGGCGAGATCCTCGGGATTCGTGGATGCGGTGAACGCGACCGTCTGCTTGTCCTGGAAGCGAGACGTGAGCGTGGCGCTCAGGATGCGGGCCAACGGCCCCACCCAACGGTTCGGGCCAACGTACGAGAGGACGAGGATCCCGTTCGGCCGCAGCGCGCGGCGAATGCGGGCCGGCGAGTGGTTCCCGACCAGGTCCAGGATGGCGTCGTACCGAGGTCCGCCATCGGTGAAGTCGGCGACGGTGTAATCGATGACATGGTCGGCGCCGAGGGACCGCACCATGGCCGCGTTCCGGGTACTGGCCACGCCGGTCACCTCCGCGCCCAACGCCTTGGCGATCTGGACCGCGAAGTGTCCCACCCCGCCCGAAGCGCCGTTGACGAGGATGTGGCGGCCGGGCGCGGCCAGTGCGTGATCGCGGATGCCCTGGAGCGCGGTGATGGCGGCCACGGGCATGGCGGCGGCCTGCTCGAAGGTCAGGTTTGAGGGCTTGAGCCCCAGGACGCGCTCGGGCGCACGCAGGAGCTCCGCGAACGAGCCCGCCGACTCGCCATACACCTCGTCGCCGACCCGGAGGCGGCTGACGCCGTCGCCCACGGCCTCCACCGTCCCGGCGACGTCGGTCCCCCGCACCGCGGGCTTCGGCCCGCGCAACCCGAAGCCTAGACTGCCGCCGACGACGCGCATGATGTACGGCATCCCGCGCATGATCAGCCGGTCGGCCATGTTCACCGATGAGGCGTGCATGCGGACCAGCACGCTGTCAGCCGCGAGCGTCGGCGCCTCCACCTCGCTCAGCCGAAGGCGATCCGGCCCTCCGTAGACGCCCTGGACCACCGCCCGCATCGTGCTTGCGCTCCTCACGCGGGTCGTAACCGGCGGGGCCATCGTCGTTCCTTTTCGTGTCACGTTCGATGCCATGTGTCTACCGTCCCATCTGGATCTGCGAGCCACGCGGAGCGGCGTGCTCTGGCGCCGACGCCGAGGACGTGCGCGGCCAGGTCCAGGCGGAGCGCAGGATGAAGGCAAGGATCAGCACCTCGATTCCGATGGAGAGGCCGTAGAAAGAGGCCCACTCCCAGGACTCCCCTGCCGCGTTGAACACCATGAGGGGGATGTTGAGCGATGCCACGACGAGGTTCGTGGCGCGGTTCACACGGGCGGGCAGCGCCATGGAGAGCAAAATCATCAGGGCCGGGATCCCTATGACCACGACGAAAATGGTCAACAACGTCGGGGTGATGTCGAACCCAAAGATGGAGCCACCCCGGATCTCGTCGATGGTGCCGGGCTTGTAGAGGTGGAAGTAGTCGATGTAGATGATGAAGAACATCAAGCTGGTCCACGCGGCCGCGAGCTTCGCTTGCACCGGGACCTGCGTGGTCTGGGCTACTTGGTTCGAATCCATGGTGTTTTTCCTTTCGTGTTGGCAAAGCCGAATGACGGCTGTCCGGATGTGGGATGCCGCGGATGCCACTGGCAACCATCGGCCTTACGCCGATCGCTTACTACGTATGCTTATTGCATACGCATATGTCGTAAGCTACCATGCGGCACGCGACTCCGTCAACACCCGAATCGAAGAGGACCCACATGCCGACACCCGCCCGCCCGCGACGTAGCCGCAGAGGGACGCTCAGCAGGGAGCGCGTGCTGCGCGCCGCGCTCGTCCTCGCCGATGAGGGCGGGCTCGAGTCACTGACCATGCACGCCATCGGTCGGCGACTGGGGGTGCAGGCGATGTCGCTGTACCGGCACGTCGAGAATAAGGAGGATCTCCTCGACGGACTCGTCGATCTCGTCGTCTCCGAGGTCGAGGTGCCGATGAGCTCGGCCGACTGGAAGGCGGCGA
>JBQTHZ010000164.1:0-6758 GCA_052388515.1 Chloroflexota bacterium
CGATCGGGGCGGAAGGAGGGCCTCAGAGGGCCGGCGGATCGTGACGATGCGCCGATGAAGCGGGAGCGAAGCTCCTCCCGCCTAGCGACAGATGCAGGTGTCGGTGCAGATGCTGTGGCGTGCGTCGATCACGATGCGCGGAGCGTACGCCCTGCTCGCCGATCCGGCAAGCCGCGCGTTGCGCGCTCGTCCGCGCCGCCCAGCGCCGGAGGTATCGGTCAGAGCCGGCGCGGGAGCCGCGACAAGGGGCCCCTACCGCGAGAAGCTGTTCGCCACTCGCCTCTGGCGACGCCGACGGCCTGCACCGAAGCGAACGCGGCCGCGATCGCCGGACCCATGCTGCGGCGGCGTCGGGGGGCGACGCTGCCCGCCGTGCTGGCCCGACCGCAGGCGGATCGGCTCAGGACGAATGCTCTGGTTGGGCTCGAACCCGGGGATGACATCGGTGCGGATCGGGCCACCAAGCAGGCGCTCGATGTCACGCAGCAGCGGCGCCTCGTCGACGCAGACCAGCGAGACGGCCGTCCCGGTGATCCCCGCGCGGCCCGTGCGACCGATGCGGTGAACGTAGTCGGCCGGCACCATCGGCAGCTCGAAGTTGACGACGTGCGGCAGCCTCTCGATGTCCAGGCCACGCGCGGCGACCTCGGTGGCGACCAGCAGCAGGACGCGGCCGGCCTTGAAATCGGCGAGCGCGCGGACGCGCTGCGACTGCGACTTGTTGCCGTGGATGGCCGCCGCGGCGATGCCGTCGCGGGTGAGCTGCTCGGCCAGGCGGTTGGCGCCGTGCTTGGTACGGGTGAAGACGAGCGCCTGGTCGATGACCCGCGTCCGCACGAGGTGCGTGAGCAACTCTCGCTTGCGCTCTCGGTCGACACGATGCACGACCTGGTCGACGAGCTCCACGGCAGTGTTCTCCGGGGTGACCTGGACCGATGCGGGCCGATCCAGCAGCCCTTCCGCGAGCCCGCGGATGTCACGCGAGAAGGTCGCAGAAAAGAGCAGGTTCTGGCGCCGATCCGGCAGCAGTGCGAGGATCTGGCGAATGTCGCGGATGAAGCCCATGTCGAGCATCCGATCCGCCTCGTCGAGCACGAGGATCTCGATCCCGCGAAGGTCGATGGTGCCCTGGCGGGCATGGTCGAGCAGGCGACCCGGCGTGGCGACCACGACCTCGACGCCACGGCGCAGCGCGCCGACCTGGCCGCCGAAGCCGACGCCGCCATAGATGGCGGTCGATCGAACGTTGCCGCTCGAGTAGGTGCGGACCGACTCCTCGACCTGGATCGCGAGCTCACGCGTCGGAGCCAGGATGAGGACCCGGATGCGCCGATCGCGCGCCGGGCGCGCGGCCAGCTGCTGGAGGATCGGCAGGACGAAGGCGGCCGTCTTGCCGGTGCCGGTCTGGGCGCCGGCCAGCAGGTCACGGCCTTCCAGCACGAGCGGAATCGCCTCGCGCTGGACGGCGGTAGGTTCGGTGTAGCCCTGGCGCGCGACAGCGCGGAGCAGGTCGGGCGTGAGCCCGAGGACAGAGAACGACAAGGGTAAGAGCTCCTGACGAGGCCCTCCCGCTGGTGTGCGGGGCCCGGTCAGGGCGAACGGTAAGAATCGAGGTCGGACTTCGGGTGAGAAGCGGCGCAGACCGGTGCGCCAATCGAACACGTGTGCGAAATGTACCACATTGAATCGGTGTACGCTAGAGACCTCCCACAAGAAAGGCGGCCATGACCGACCGATGCATTCACGGGTTTGAGCCGCAGCGCTGCGCCTCCTGCCGCCGATGTCCCCACGGCATCCTGGAGTCCCGCTGCACGAGCTGCAGCCCGAAGACCGCCCGCGAGGCGACCATCATGCTGGCGAACGATGCTCCCCGCCCGGCCGAAGAGCACCGCGGCTACGAGATCCTGTACGTCGCCGGAGAGCGCAGCTGGTACATCAAGGCCGACGCCGATGCGCCCCGCTCCCAAAGCTCCTACCGATCCGCCTTCCAGGCTCGGCGAGCAATCGACGAGATCCTCGATCGGCCAGCCCCGGTCGGAGCCGGCGGCAAGATGAAGACGGGCTGACCAACCGCGTGACCGTGCAGGTCGGGCCCGCCGACGGTCGAGCTGACGCCGACCATCGACACCACCGACCGATGGCGGTGTCCAGGCACGGACTGGTCGCCGAACCCGACCTCCGTCGAACTTGTCAACGTAACCGGCTGCCCCCGATACTGCGCCCCACGCCCATGAGGAACGGGAAGCCCGAGTGACCTGTACCAATTGCGGAGCCGATAACGAGCTCGGCCGCAAATTCTGCATGAGCTGCGGCCAACGCCTCGCGATGAGCTGCCCGAATTGCGACACCGCAAACACGCCCGGAGCGCGCTTCTGCGGCGAGTGCGGCCACGGCCTCGGCGCAGCCGATGACTCATCGTCCGCCGCGGCAGCCGTCCCCGCCACTGAACGCCGGCTCGTCAGCGTCCTGTTCGCCGACCTCGTCGGGTTCACCACCATCTCCGAGGCGCGCGACGCCGAGGACGTGCGCGAGCTGCTCGGAAGCTACTTCGAATCGTGCCGTTCGGTCGTGGAGCGCTATGGCGGGATCGTCGAGAAGTTCATCGGCGATGCGGTCATGGCCGTGTGGGGCACGCCGATCGCGCAGGAGGATGACGCGGAGCGCGCGGTGCGGGCGGCACTGGACCTCGTCGACGCCGTGCACCGCATGGGCATCGACCGCGGCGTCGACGGCCTGGCGCTGCGAGCGGCGGTGCATACCGGGGAAGCGGTGGTGACCATCGGCGCGGCAGGCATGGGGATGGTCGCCGGCGATCTCGTCAACACGGCAGCCCGGCTCCAGTCAGTGGCTCGTCCGGGCACCGTACTGGTCGGCGAGGGCACCAGACGGGCGGCCAGCGACGCAATCGTGTTCGAGGAGGCCGGCGAGCAGTCCCTCAAGGGCAAAGCATTGTCCGTCTCGGCCTTCCAGGCGCTCCGCGTCGTTGCGCAGCGCGGTGGCATCGGGCGCAGCGGAGGTCTCGAGCCGCCGTTCGTGGGCCGAGAGCCCGAGCTGCGCCTGGTCAAGGACTTCTACCACGCCACTGCCCGCGAGCGCGGCCCTCGATTGGTGAGCGTCATCGGCCAGGCGGGCATCGGCAAGAGCCGGCTGGCCTGGGAGTTCCTGAAGTACATCGACGGCGTCATGGAGATCGTGTACTGGCACCAGGGCCGCTCCCCGTCGTACGGCGACGGCATCAGCTTCTGGGCGCTCGGCGAGATGGTCCGCATGCGCATCGGCATCGGCGAAGGGGCTGATGAGGCCTCCACCCGGGAACGGCTGGCCGCCAGCCTGGAGGAGTTCGTGACCGATGCGGAAGAGCGCCACAACCTGGAGGCTCCACTCCTCCACCTGCTGGGCATGGGCGATGGCCAGCAGCGAGAGCGCGGCCAGCTGTTCCTGGCCTGGCGCACCTTCTTCGAGCGCATCGCTGAGGCGGGCCCGGTGGTCATGGTCTTCGAGGACCTCCAGTGGGCCGATGACGGCATGCTGGACTTCATCGAGGAGCTCATCAGCTGGTCGCGCGGGAAGTCGATCTACCTGATCACCTTGGCGCGGCCGGAGCTGCTCGATCGGCGACCAACGTGGGGCGCCGGTCAGCGCAACTTCACCTCCCTCGGACTTGCGCCGCTGGGGCATGACGATATGGTGACCCTGCTGGCGGGCCTGGTGCCCGGGCTTCCGCGGCCGGTCACCGAGCAGATCGTCGAACGTGCGGAGGGCATTCCCCTCTACGCGGTCGAGATGGTCCGATCCCTGCTCAACGACGGCCGGATCCGGCGCGAGGGCGACACGTTCCGCCCGGTCGGCGACCTGAGCGCGCTCGCCGTCCCGGAATCACTCCAGGCGTTGATCGCGTCGCGGATCGACGCGCTGCCGATGCCCGAGCGGACGCTGCTGCAGGACGCATCCGTGCTGGGGCTGTCGTTCGCCACATCCGCACTCAAGTCCGTCGCCCGTTCGCAACCTGATGAGATCGAGCCGATGCTGTCGCACCTGGTCCAGCGCGAACTCTTCGCCATCGAGGACGACCCGCGGTCGCCGGAGCGCGGGAATCATCGGTTCGTCCAGGGGCTCCTGCGGGAGGTGGCGTACGGGACGCTGTCGCGCGACGATCGGCGCGCACGGCACCTGGCGGCGGCACGCTACTACGAGGCGCTCGGCGACGACGAGCTGTCGGGGGTGCTGGCGCAGCATTACGTGGACGCCTACCAGGCGCATCCGGACGGGCCCGAGGGAGTCGCGGTTGCCGCCCAGGCACGCGTCGCGCTGCGCGGAGCGGCGCAGCGGGCCGCCGAGCTTGGCTCGTTCCGCCTGGCTCATGGATACCTCGAGAGCGCGCTCATGGTTGCTACGGAGCCGTCCGATGAGCTCGATCTCCGGACGAACGCGACCGATGCGGCGGCGAACGCAGGTCTCTTCGAGCGAGCGATCGAGCATGGGCAACGGGTGATCGACCTCGCGACCGAGGCGGGCTCCGAACTGGATCGGCGCGTCGGGATCGCACGACTCGCGAACATCCTCCTGGAGGGACGCCAGCAGCAGGCGCTGGCACTGCTGAACGGCGCCATGAGCGAGCCCGGGATGACGCCCGACGTACCGGGCTACATCGAAATCGCGACGGTCCTGGCCAAGGCCGAGATGCGTCAGCTCAACGACGCTCGGGCAGTGGAGCTCGCGGACCTCGCCCTCCCACATGCACAGCGGCTTGGGAACGACACGCTCATCCTCGACCTGCTGA
This sequence comes from Chloroflexota bacterium, assembly GCA_052388515.1. GTDB lineage: Bacteria > Chloroflexota > Limnocylindria > QHBO01 > QHBO01 > JACDBZ01. Next base: position 4,781 of record JBQTHZ010000164.1, read on the forward strand.
TCACGCGCGCCGTGTCCCTGGCAAACCTCGGCCGCGTCACGGAGGCGGTCGTCATCCTGACCGGCGCGCTCGATGCCGCGAACCTTCGGTCACTGGCGGAGCAATCGAATCGGGCGGCCGTGAACCTCGGATATGCGCTGGCACCCGACGATCCGGCTCGTGCCTTCGCCGTGTCACGCGCGGCGATGGAGCGCGCAAAGCGGGACGGCGTCATCTGGGGGCTTCGATACATCGTCGGAAACGCCGTGGACTCCGCGATCGAGATCGGCGAGTGGGACTGGGCCATGGAGCAGATGTCCGAGATGAAGCCGCTCTTCACGGAGCCCGCGGAACAGCTCTGGTTCGGTTCCTTCACCACCGTGATCCGCGCGCTCCGCGGCGACGACGTACGAGGCGAGGCGTTGCGGTTGTACGAAGAGAGCAGGCCGTTCGACGATGCGCAGTATCGGTCCGTCGGGGCCTACGGCCTGACCGTGGTGGAGATGCTGCGCGGCGACGTCGCCCGGGCGGTGCAGCTCACGAACGAGGACGATACGTTGGGCGTGGCCGGGTCGGATGGGTCGATCTACGGCGCCCGGGCCGCCATCTGGAATGGCGACGTCGACGCCGCACGGGACATGCGCACGGCCTTTCAGGGCGTGCGCCTGGGTCGACGCACGAACGCGCAGTTCGCGACGATAGAAGGCGGCATCGCCATGCTCGAGGGCCGAGGGGACGGGGCCCGTGCGCACTATGCCGAGGCGCAGCGCGTCTTACGTGAGATCGGTGCGCGCTACTGGCTCGGCATGACCGACCTCGACATCGTCATCACCGGCGCCATGGAGCCTGATGAACGTCGCCACGCCGCCGACGAAGCGCGCGAGATCTTCACCGACTTGCGTGCCACGGCCCTCCTCGAGCGCCTGGACGCCGCCATCGCTTCGATCCGGCCCACGACCTCGTCCGCCACGCCGCAGGGGACCGATGCGGCAGCCTCGGAGGACTCGGCGGCCTCGGAGGTCCGACAAGAGGCCTGATCGTCGCTCCCGTGTCCCGCCACGGCGGTTCGCCGCGATCTATCGAGACCGATGCGCCCGAGGCCCTTTCTGGGCGCGATTCCCGCATTCTGTGACCGCACTCGACGCCTGAGCTGTGCCGCCGGGCGGACCTCAGGCTCCCGCATCGGTCATGAATCGCGAGAGTCGCGCCCGCCAGCCCGCTCCGGCGCGCTCATCGCGATCAACCGCGGCGCGCCCGGACGTCCCGCCTCGCCCGGATCCAGATCAGCCCATCCCGCCCCAACGGACGGCCCGTGTCGAGGGCGGTCAGCACCTCGCGCGTGCCCGCCGGCAAGGTGCTGCGGATGAACGCAAGGTGTGGCTCGAGGGCCGCTCGATTCCGCAGCGTGTCCTCGATGGCCATCACCAGGCGGACGGGCCGTTGATGCCGGGCCCCCAGTGCCTCGCGCTTGGCGTTCGCCCGGCGATATTGCGCTTGGAAGTCGGCCAGCATTCGCTCGATCTCGGTCGCAACGATCTCATCGGAACCAAGGAAGACCGTGTCGATTGCTTCGCCATGCTGGCCCACCAGCATCTCCAGCGATGGATGCAACGAGGGATGCGCGCGCTTGCAGAGCCATTGAGCGAGGCCCAGCTGGCCAGTGTCCCGCAGCGACGGCGGGCGACCCTGATACGTCCGCAGGACAAGGTCGAGCCCGACAGCTTCGGCTACAGCACACGCGATACCCATTGATACGTTCGGGTCGCCGCGCTCGGCCCGGCGAACCGTGGACCAGGAGACCCCGCTGAGGACCGAGACCTGCTGAATCGTCATCCCTTGGCCGATTCGTGCCACCCGGACCTCGTCGCCGACCCGAGTGTTCTGCTCCCGTGCCCGTCGTCTGCTCGATGCCGATCTGCTCATGCAGCCGATGGTGACGGACGCCGCTTACCACGCACTTACTCCGCGATGGATCGAGGCCGATGCGCCGCAGAGCCCG
>JBQTHZ010000165.1:0-2934 GCA_052388515.1 Chloroflexota bacterium
CTGGGGCGATCTGCGTGGTGGTGGGGCACGGCGGCGCATGTGCCGCCGCCGGATCGTTTGCTGCCACGAACTGTGCCGACGGGCTGGACGCATGGGCATCCACCAGCCGACGGAGGAGCTCGTATGCGGTCACGTCGACGCAGCTGACCGGTGGCTCGAGCCCCTGCAATGCGTTCTCGGCATCGGCCCACCGCTCCGGCTGCCCGTGAAGCGCCGCGAGACAGGCCGCTGCGGTCCCCGCGTAGAGCCGTTGGGCCGCATCATCGAGGGTTCGAAGGTCGTCACCATCGGTCTGCAGGCGTTCCGCGAGCGTCGCGCAGCTGCCGTCGAGCAGAAGCTGGTACGCCTGGAATTCCGGAGGCCCGGTTGGAGCGCTCGGCCCAAGGCCGAGGATCCAGGCGATGACATTGACTTCGGCCGGCGCTTCGCCAGCCACGTCCAGTCGAACCCGAGATCCCGGGGCGACCGACACGCCGCCGGCGGGCTCCTGCGCGATGACCGTCCCCGGGGCCGCCCCGTCGGGCGCCACGATCCGGGTCTCCGTGACCAGGCCCAACTCCGTGAGCTCGGCTACGGCGGCATCCACGAGCATGGAGACGACGTTGGGCACGACGATCCGTGCCCCCTCCGAGGGTCCCGCTTCATCGGCGCTCGCCGTGGGATCCCCTTCCTCGTCGCTCGCCGTGGCATCCACGTCCCCGTCGCTCGCCGAGGCGTTGGCTCCGTCTGCGCTCGCCGAAGCGTCCACTTCTTCCGCGACGTCCAGTCGGACTCGGGAGCCGGGACCGACGGATGTGCTTTCGCGCGGCTCCTGGGCGACGACCGTCCCCGGCTCGACGTCGTCTCGCGCCACCGTCCGTGTCTCCACCTCGAGACCCAGGCTGGCGAGCTCAGCCACCGCCTCGCCCACTGGCAGTCCGACGACGCTGGGGACCGTGACATCGCCGTCGCCGTCCGGCCACATGACGGCGATCGCGCCGCCGGTCAGGAGTGCGAGGAGAGCCCCGATCGCGATGACCGGCGGCGTGAGAAGGCGCGGCAGGAGGAGGCGCGGCGCGCGCCGGCGCAGCGGCGTCACTCTTCACCCCGCTCCATGGGATCGATCAGCAGATGGGTCTGTCCCGATATGGAAACGGTCACCGTAACCTCGAGAGAAGATGCCTCTCCCGGCTCGGAGAAGGGCTGGCGAGGGGATGAGCCTGGTGCCTTCAAGGCCGAGTCTAGACCCCTCGTCCAGCGGCAAGGCGACGGGAAAGCGCCCCTACTCCGATCACGCTCCCCGCAACGAAGCCAGTCGCGCGCCTCGTGAGGCGCTGCTGCGGCCGAATGAGCATCACTGGTCTGCGGCAAGCGGACTCAGCAGCCATTGAACCGGCCGGGACCGCCATCCCGCTGCACGGTGATCCGCTCGGTGTCAGGACGATCAGTCACGCTCCACCCCCACGTCGATTGTTGTCATCACCTCGTCGTGCTGCACCTCGTCACCAAAGCGTTACAGGCCGCGCTCCCAGCTCTGGCCCACCAGGTCGTGCCCGAAGCTGTGGTGCGGCTCCTCGGCGACCAGTTCGAACCCGGCTGCCTCGTAGATGCGGCGAGCCGAGACCAGCACGTCGTTCGTCCACAGCATGATCTTCCGGTAGCCAACCGACGCCGCGAAGGTGACGCACTCGTCGACCAGCCGCCGGCCGATCCCCAGGCCGCGCGCCTCGGGCGCCACCAGCAGCAGGCGCAGCTGCGCCACCCGTTTGGATTTGGTCACGCAGAAGACCGATCCGGCATTGACGCCGTCCACCTCGGCGATCCAGCAGCGCTCGCGCCGCGGATCGTGGTGACGCCCATATCCGGCCACGATCTCCGCCACGAGCGCCTCGAAGGTCTCGTCCCACCCATACTCCTGGGCGTACAGCGTGCCGTGGCGCTGCACCACCCAGCCCAGGTCGCCGGCACGCGGCGGACGCAGCAGGTACGGCGCGCGACTGGCGCTCGGCTCGCCGAGCAGCCGCTCGATGCTCGCCATGGCGTCCACCAGGAGGCGCTGATCGGCAACCCGCAGGCCGGCCAAGCGTGCCGCGATCCCATCGTGCGATCGCTGATCCAGACGTTCGAACGTCGACCGCCCGTGATCGGTCAGTGTGAGGATGCTCTCCCGGCCATCGGCGGATGATCGGCGGCGATCGATCATCCCGAGCTCGGTGAACGTCCGCAGCATGCGGCTCAGGTAGCTGGGATCGAGGAGCAGGTCCCTGCCCAGCTGGGCCGCCGTGGTCTCGTCGTGGTGCGCCAGCTCATACAGGACGCGCACCTGGGTCAGCGAGAAGGGGCTGTCCAGGTAGCCCTCGTGCAACAGGCCGATGATCGGCGTGTAGAAGCGGTTGAAGCGGCGGACCACGGTGATGCGCTGCTCGATCCCCGCGCCGTGGCGCTTCTGCCCGACCGCTCCGTCACTCACGATTACTGGACACGGTCCACTACTTAGGGGACTGTGTCAAGGGATTTGGTCGACCCGATTGAGCGTGAAAGTGGCTCCGGCGGTAGGATTCGAACCTACGACCAAGCGGTTAACAGCCGCCCGCTCTACCACTGAGCTACGCCGGAACGCGCGCGAGACCAAGGCCGTGGGCAGGCCTCGGAACGGGCTCGATGATAACGCGGCCCGCGGGGCAGGGCAAAGCAGCCAATCGGCCCATCACGATCAAGCGATCTGCGCGATCGCACCGATGAAGGTCGCCAGGCCGGCGAGCAGCACCGCCACCGCGGCCACGAACGGAACGACGCCTCCCATCCGCCGCAGCATGGGCGACGTGATTCCGGTGAACCGGCCCCGCAGCCAGCCGACGGTGAGGGCCAGCCCGCCGAGCACGATCGCCATGCCGACGCCGAACGCGACGATGAGGCCGAGACCGTAGACGACCTGGTTCGTGCCGATGGCGACGA
>JBQTHZ010000166.1:0-4176 GCA_052388515.1 Chloroflexota bacterium
TGCTGCGGCGCCCCGGCGAACACGTCGATACCCTGGCGGACCTCGACGTCGACGAACCCTGCGGCCGAAACCAGCGCCGCCAGCTCCTCGCGCTGCAGCCCGCCGGCGATGCACCCGGTCCACAGGCTGACGTCGAGCTTCGAGCCGTCGCTGACCGGGCGTCCGAGGACGATATCCGCGAGCTGCAGGCGTCCGCCGGGGCGCAGGACGCGGCGCATCTCGGCGAGCGCCGCGGGCTTGTCCGGCACGAGGTTGAGGACACCATTGCTGATCACGAGATCGGCCCATCCGTCGTCGATGGGAAGCGCCTCGAGATACCCTTCGCGGAACTCGACGTTCGAAACGCCGGCCGCAGCGGACCGGGCCTTTTCGACCATCGCGGGCGTCATGTCGACGCCGATGACTCGGCCGTGCTCGCCGACCAATCGTCCCGCGACCAGGCTGTCCACGCCCGCGCCGGAGCCGCAGTCGACGACCCGCTCGCCGGCCGCGACCGGACCGAGGGCGAACGGATTGCCGGTGCCGGCCATCGAGACGATGGCGTCCTCGGGGATGCCCTCCAGCAGGTCGTCGGGATAGCCGAGCAGGTTGGCCAACGGCCGTCCGGTGTGGAAGTGGAAGCCTCGCGACGGCTCGCTCGCCACGGCCTCGTATTCAGCGCGAATCGCGGCGCGCAGCGCTTCGGTGTCCACGAGACCAATGGGTGGTGCCTGCGTCATGTCGTCGCCTCCCAGCATTGGGTTCCTGCTGTGATTGACGCTCGAGCAGGCCGTCTCTATTCCTCGGACCAGGGACGACCGAAATCATGCGTGGGCTCAGCGAGCGCGCGCGGGGAGCACCTCGCCGATGGCTGGCTTTCGCGCGTGCACGAAGACGCTCTGCGCAATCCGATCGTGGCGCTCTGCCGGCACGCGCGTCCGCAGCAGGTCCAGCATGTCGTCTGAGAAGAGGGGATAGAGCGCGCATTCGCCGATGCCGAACGGATGCAGCGCCTCGATGCCCACCTCGCGGAAACCGGCGCGGCGCAGGCCCTTGTAGAGCGCGGTCTCGGACAGCGCGCCGGAGAGGCAGCCCGCCCAGGCGGCGGGGTGGGTCTGGATCTCGGGCGGCAGGTCGTGCTCCAGGACGAGATCCGCCACCGCGAGGCGGCCGCCGGGACGCAGCACACGAAAGGCTTCGGCCAGGACACGCACCTTGCGTGGCGAGAGGTTGATGACACCGTTGCTGATCACGACATCCACCGTCGCATCCGGCAGGGGGATGGACTCGATTTCGGCCTGCACAAAGCGCACGTTGTCGAGGCCCGGTACCGCGGCTGCCGCTGCGGTCCCACGGGTCACCATTTCGGACAGGAAGTCGACGCCGACGACGGACCCAGTGGGACCGACGATGCGCGCCGCCAGGATCGAGTCGATCCCACCGCCCGACCCCAGGTCGACGACGTCATCACCGTGCTGCAGCTTCGCCAGCCGGACGGGATTGCCGACGCCGAGGGCGATGCGAACGGTGTCGTCGGGCAGACCGGCAAGCTCCTCCGGGGAGTAGAAGCGCTCGGCGACACGCGTGTCGCCCGGTCTGACCGATCGGTACGTCTCGCGCACCGCCGAGCGGATGGCCTCCTGCTGGAGGTAGTCGGTCCCGGCAATATGGCCGACGTGGGCTCCGTGTGGCGCGTCGCTCATGATGTCTCCCCGGGCGGTGCGTCCCTCGCCAGGAGCTCGCTGATGCGGGCACGCATCGGCTGTGGCATCTGATCGACACCGGCCTCGGCCACCCGCTCGCGCAGCTGCCGGCTGAACTCGAGCTCGCCGCAGCATCGCTCGCACACGCCCAGGTGCGTCTCGAGCTCGTCGACGTCACGTTTCTCCAGGCCCTCCGACAGGTAGGCCCACATCCGAGCCACCGCCTCGCGGCAGTCAATCATCTTCATCGCTCACCTTCACCAGCGCGTGCTTGACGGCATAGTCCCAGAGCCCATGCTCCAGCTGCCGACGGCCTCGATGGAGCCGCGACAGGATCGTTCCGAGTGGTACATCCAGGATGGTCGCAGCCTCCTTGCAGCTGAAGCCGTGGATGGTGGTCAGGATCAGTGGCAGCCGATGCGGCGGCGAGATGGCCGCGAAGACGGCCTGGATATCCTCGTCGGCGAAGAGCCGCAGGAAGTCGAGGTGCAGCTCGTCGGAGTACGGGAATGGATCCTCGATGGCCAGCGTCGCGTAGAGACTGAACTCACCTTCCGAATCGTCGGCGTCGAGTGACACCGTGCTCACCTCGCGCCGACGCGCGCGCTGCCGGTCGCGCCAGGCATTCGTTGCGATCCGGAACAGCCAGGGACGCGCCCGATCCCGCTCGCGCAGCTGTCCGTGCGCCCGTAGTCCGCGGAGGAGGGTCTCCTGCAGGAGATCCTCTGCGTCGGCGGCTCGGCTCGCGAGGCGCAGGCAGTAGCCATACAGGCCGTCGAGGTGGGGCGATACCAGCTCGGCAAAGGCATTCGACCCGGCCGATCGCGCCCGCGAGGCTTCGCGCATGGTCGCAGCCCTCTCCATCGGTCCCTGGTCACCTCGCAAGATGGCGGAGCGCAATCTCCGCTCACTGGTTCTGACGCTGCCGATGACGAAGTTATTCCCCTCGCTCGTTTTGGTCCAGCACGTGGAATAGACCGATGCGCCACGTGCGTCATGCCTCACTTGGGACAAGTCCGCGCAGGGAGAAGAGCCATGGCAACCGTCACCGTCCGTAATGGAATCGACGTCGATCAGCTGGTCGCCACCATCGGCGCCATCAAGGAGCAGCCGTCGATCTCCACCTTCACCTTCAAGGCGACGACCTCGTGGAAGGACGGCACCCTGAACCACGCCGAGATCGGCCAGTTCATCCACGACGGCGAGCGTGTCGAGCGGCCGCAGCCGTTCCGGTTGACCGGCGACGAGCCGCCGGTGCTGCTGGGCGCGAACCGAGGCCCGAACGCGGTCGAGCTCGTGCTTGCTGCGCTCGGCTTCTGCTACGGCGTCGGCTTCGTCGCCAACGCCGCGGCCCGCGGCATCGATCTCAGCGAGCTGCGGTACGAGGTCGAAGGGGACATCGATGTCCAGAACTTCCTTGGCATGACGAAGGAGAAGCGTCCCGGCTTCAGCGCCATCCGGGCTCGCGCGTGGGTGCGCTCGCCGAATGCCACCCAGGGGCAGCTGGACGAGCTGTGCCAATACGTGCAGGACACCTCGCCGGTGCGCGACATCATCGCCAATCCCGTCCCGGTCGACACTACGCTCGAGGTGCTTTCATAGGAGACTGGCGCGCTGGTCGGCCGGCCTCTGGCCGACCAGCCACCGGCCGGGCCCTCAGGCTGGATCCGTGACCGGGAGCCCGGCTGCAGCCCAGGCCTGGAATCCGCCGATGACGTCGGTCGCGCGATCGAAGCCCATCTCGTGAAGCGTCGCAGCCGCGAGGCTCGACGAATAGCCGTGATCACAGAGCAGGATGAGCTGTCGATGCTGGTCACCGGCGAGGTCGGGCAGGCGACTCGGTGACGTCGGATCGATGCGCCAGAAGAGTACGCTGAGGGGTATCCAGGTCGCACCGGGAATGGATCCATCCCGTTGGCGCAGCTCAGCGCAGCGCGTGTCCACGAGCGCGGCATCCATGCGCATTGCCGCATATGCGTCCGCCGGCTGGAGACGGCTCAGTCGTGCTCGGGCGTCGGCCATGAGATCGGAGATGGTGCGTCGGGCCACCATGCCCCGATTTTGCGCCAGCGGGTCAACATCCTCGCGGGTGCGTCTCGTACATTCTTGCCAGCACCACCAGGCCCGACGCAGCCGTGAGCCCGGCGACAGTCCAGATCGCGGCCTCGAAGCCGGCCATGTCTGCGATCAGACCGCTCAGCAGCGCGCCGGCCGCGAAGCCCATGTCACGCCAGAAGCGGTACACGCCGACTGCGGATGCCCGCCGGCCGGGATGCGCCACGTCGCCGATGACCGCCAGCAGCGTGGGGTACACCATGGCGGTGCCGAGTCCGAGCAACGCGGCTGCTCCGGCCGAGACGCCGAAATCATCGCCGGTGGCGAAGACGGCGATCGCGACGGCCTGTACGAACATCCCGGTGACAATGAGCCCCTTGCGGCCGATCCGGTCCGATAGGGCCCCGGTGGCCAGCTGTCCGAGCCCCCAAACCCCCGG
>JBQTHZ010000167.1:0-2215 GCA_052388515.1 Chloroflexota bacterium
GTTGGATGGCTCGCGGCCGAGGAAGGCGCGGACGAGCTCATCGGCGTCGCGGGAGCCATTCGGTTCCAGGATCTCGCGGCGGTAGTCGGCGCCGACGATCGGAGACAGGACGCCTTCACGCGCAAAGCGGCCGAACATGTCGTCCCCGATGACCTCTGCCCACAGATAGCCGTAATAGCCCGCGTCGTAGCCGCCCAGCAGGTGCCCGAAGCCCGACAGGAAGAAGGTCTCCTCGGGGTACGGCATGCCGGTCACGCCGTAGGTGCGGCGCAGGGCGACCTCGATGTCGGGCGCATCGGTCTCTCCATGGAGTGCCATGTCGATCCCGCCGTAGAACGCCTGGACGCCGATCCTGATGCCCTCGTCCACCCAACGGGCTCGCTGCATCTGCATCACGAGCTCGTCCGGGATCACCTCGTCGGTGCTGAAGTGACGAGCGAAGCGCCGCAGGACCGATGGATCCCACGTCCAGTGCTCCATGATCTGGGAGGGGGCCTCCACGAAGTCCCACTCCGTGTCGGCACCCGAGAAGCGTGCGAACTCGGCTCGGCTCAGGCTCATGTGCAGGATGTGCCCGAACTCGTGGAAGAGCGTCTCGACCTCGGCGTGCTTCAGGAGCGAAGGCCGATCAACCGACGGCGGGGTCATGTTGGCGACGATGGCGCTCACCGGGGCGACGTACTCGCCGGACGCTGCTCGATGACCGACGACGAGCGCGAAGGCCGCCGCGTGCCCGTACTTGCCGTCGCGCGGGTACAGGTCCGTGTAGAACGAGGCGATCGGCTTCCCGGATGAACGATCGAGGATCTCGTAGAGACGGACCGTGTCATGCCAGCCACGCACCTCATCGACGGCTCGATACTCGAGCCCCAGCACCTCGCCGGTGACGGCGAACATGCCCTCCATGACCCGATCCAGCGCGAAGTACTCGCTGATCCGGTCCTGGTCGACGCCGTAGTCGCCACGCCGCAGCGCGTCGTCGTAGTAGCGCCAATCCCAGGGATTGATCGGCCCGTCGTGCCCGTCGGCGGATAGCCTCTCGTGAAGCCGATCCAGCTCACCACGCACCTGCGCGGCAAGCGATGGGAGCAGCTCGTCGTAGAACGTCGCGACTCGCTCGGGCGTGCGCGCCATCTTGAGCTCCATGGAGTGATGCGCCCACGTGGGCTCGCCCATGAGGGCGGCCACCCGCCGCCGGAGATCCAGTGCCTCCTCCAGCAGCGGCCGGGTGACGCCGACGGCCTTGCTCCAGTTCTTCATGAACAGCTCGCGCCGCAGGGCCCGGTCGTGGGCCTGCTCGAGGAAGGGATTCACCTCGGGAGAGTCCAGGCTGACCCGATAGGTTCCCGTCGTCTCGCCCGATGAGAGGCGATCGACGTAATGATCGGGGAGACCGGCCAGCTGCTCGCGCGTGACCTCGATGCCATCACGATACTCGTTCAGGTTCCGCTGGAAGGCCACCTCCACCTCGACGAGCCGAGTGCGCAGCCGCTCGAGCTCAGCGCGTTGATCCGGCCCAAGCTCGTGGCCGGCGCGCCGGAAGTCACGCAGCCAGTGCTCGAGGAGACGCGCCCGCTCGTCCGTCAGCGCGGCCGCCTCACCCGTTCCGGCGAACGAGCTGATGGCGCCGGAGAGGTCGGATCGGAAGACGAGCGCCACCCGCCACTTGTTGATGCGCTCTTCGGCCTCGTTGGCGGCGTCGCGGACGGCGGGGTCGACGTGGACCTGGCCCATGAACGCGCCGCGGCCGTAGCCCTCCACCAGCGCGGCACCCGCCAGCTCGAGTGGGAGCAGCGTGTCGTCGAAGGTGGGGGATCCGGCGCTGGCAACGGCCCCGGCGACGTGCTCATCGGCGATCGCAATGGCCGCGTCCGTCTCCGATCGAACGATGTCGACGGTCACGGGTCGGTAGTCGTACAGCATCGCGCGCATCGTACCCGCCGACTGCGGCATGCTGCGCTGCGACATGTCCATGCGCCTCCCGCCGCTCAAACCCGGGTCGGTCGTGCTCGTCACAGGCATCCCGGCTGCCGGCAAGTCCACCGTCGCCCTGACGCAGATTTGACCAAGTCCCGCGGATACCAGTCACCCGATGACTACGTGGCAAGGTCACGGCACGCCCGCCCCTTTCGGCATCCGTCCTGCATGGACCTGCGTCGATACCGAACAGCGAGGCAAGGGACATGACGCATGAGGGAACCGGCGCCGGCGGGCA
>JBQTHZ010000168.1:0-2332 GCA_052388515.1 Chloroflexota bacterium
CTCGAGCTGGAGGCGACCGGATGTCCGGGCGGCGTGGTCCTGGACTGGTCACCCACCACCCAACCCGGATTCCACCACTACACGGCGCTGCGCAGCCTGGATGTGGAGGTCGAGCCCGACTATCCGCCGATCGCGCCCGCCGTCGACTGGGGCGACACCTACGCGACCGATCGGTTCGTCACCTCGGCCGTCGATGCCACGCTCATCCCGAGCGAGGCCATGTTCTCGTACCGCGTGATGGCCTATGACGCTCGCAACCAGCACATCGCCGCCTCGGAGGTGCGTCGAACCCGGCCGACCGAGGTGGTGGACCTCGGAACCCTGACGGTCGAATCCGATGACGACGGCGCCACGCGCATCGATTGGCGCCTCTTCGGCGGGGTGGCCGGCTGCTTCAGCGGCTATCGCGTCCTCATCGGTCCGGCCGGCGGTACCCCGTCGACGCTGCTGACGGTGATCACGGCCCAGTCGACCACCGAGCTCGAGACTCGCGCGCTCCATGCCGGCGAAACGTACGCGGTGCAGGTGGAGGCGGTGCGCACGGCCACCCTGGGCGGCTTCGTGGTCGCGCGCAGCGAGACGGCCACCTACGCCATGCCCTGAGCGGCCGTCGAGTCGCGGACGACGAGCGTCGGCTCGAGCAGCACGGGGCGACCGGCGCCGCCGCTGCCGTCGCCGGCCAGGAGATGCACGATGTGCTCGATCGCCCATCGACCGAGCTCGTCGGTCGGCTGCCGAATGGTCGTGAGAGGGGGATCGGTCCATGCCGCGAGGTCGATGTCGTCGAAGCCGATGACCGAGATCGACTCCGGCACCCGGACCCGGGCGCGACGGAGCGCACGCAGCGCGCCGATGGCGGTCAGGTCGTTGTAGGCCACCAGGGCCGTGACGTCGGAGCCGATGAGCGCCTCGGTGGCCAGGGCGCCACCGGCCACGCCTCCATCACCGATGGCCACCAGCGGCTCGCCGAGGCCGGCCGCGCGCAGCGCGTCGTGCACGCCCTGGCGGCGCTGGCCCGATGCGGCCTGCTCGGCGGGCGCGCTGATGTGGCCGATCCGCCGATGACCGAGGTCGATGAGGTGCTCGGTCGCCAGGCGCGCCCCGCGCCGGTGTGCCGTGGTGACCGTCGGCAGGCCGGAGCCGGCGACGGTGTCGTTGACGAGGACGGTCGGCACCGAGGTCCGTCGCAGCCGCTCCGCGTGGCGCCGCGTCATCCGGGACGAGACCATCACGATGCCGTCCACCCGGCGCTCGACGAGCAGGTCGAGGTGCTCGAGCTCGCGCGCAGGATCATCGCCACCGTTGGCCAGCACGATCCCGTAGCCGCGCTCGTGGGCCGCCGCCTCGACCGCACGGACGAGCTGCGGATAGAACGGGTTCGTGATGTCGGTGATCACGAGCCCGAGCGTCCGGGTCTCGCGGCGCTTCAAGGCGCGGGCGATGTTCGAGGGCCGGTAGTCGAGGTCTCGGGCGGCCGCCAGCACGCGTTCGCGCGTCTCCGGCCGCGCCGGGACGCTGCCGGACAGCACGCGGCTGACGGTCGCGGTCGAGACGCCGGACCGTGCCGCGACGTCGTCGATCGTCGCGCCCACGGCGCTCAGGCCGCCGGGATCGGCTTCTCGAGCTCGTGCTCGATCTCGGCGAGCTCTGCGCCGCCGCCCATGTGCTCGAGCAGCTGGGTCGGGGTGAGGTCCGCCTTGTCGAACGTGCCGGTGCATGTCCCGCGGTCGAGGATGGTGAACCGATCGCCGATCGGGAAGGCGTGGTTGATGTTATGGGTGATGAGGATCACGCCGATGCCCTGCTCGCGTGCCTGGGCGATGAAGCGCAGCACCACGGCTGCCTCCTTGACGCCGAGGGCCGACGTGGGCTCGTCGAGGATCACGACCTTTGCCCCGAAGTGGATCGCACGCGCGATCGCCACCGATTGGCGCTCGCCGCCGGACAGGGTGCCGACCGGCTGCGACGTGTCGCGCAGATCGATCCCCATCTGCTTGAGCGCCGTCCGCGTGACGCGGTCGGCCTCCCCGATGTCGAGCGTCTTCATCGGTCCGAAGCCGCTGACCGGTTCGGCACCCAGGAAGAAGTTGCGGCTGATGCTCATCAACGGGATCATGGCCAGGTCCTGGTAGACGGTGGCGATGCCCCGCTGGAGCGCGTCGCGCGGCGAGCCGAGCTCGACCCGTTCGCCATCGACGAAGATCTCGCCGCTGTCCGGCGGGTGGAAGCCGGACAGGGGCTTGATTAGCGGCCACGGGGCGGCGGCGGTGGCACCGAGGAGGCAGAGCACCGCGCCTGCCCCGCCGGAGAGCGAGAAGTCGTGCCGGGCGGC
>JBQTHZ010000169.1:0-30000 GCA_052388515.1 Chloroflexota bacterium
CCGGGTGGATCGGGACCGGCGAGGCGCTGCTCCCTCGCATCCTGACCGTCGACGAGGTCATCGAGCGACTCGACGCCGTGACGCTCGACGACCTGCGCGACGTCGCGCAGCGCTATCTCGCGCCAGCCGGGGCCCGTCTCGCCGTCCTCGGCCCGTTACGATCGCGAGCACGAATCGAGCGCGCGCAGCGCCGATGAGCGACGACGAGGGCGACGTCGTCGCCGAAGAGCGCGTCATCGACCTGATCTCCGACGAGCTGACGCTGGCGCGCGCCCAGCTGGATGCCGGCCAGGCGGCCCTGGCGGAGGGGACGCTCCGGCATCGGATCGCTTATCGGGAGGCCGATGGCGCCGGTGGCGATGACGAGCTCGACGCCCTCCGCGTGCTGCTGGCGGAGTCCCTCTGGCGGCAGGGCCGCCTGGTCGGGGCCCGCGCCGCGCTCGAAGCGGTTCGACCGAGCAGTCCGCAGCGGCGCCTGCCCATCGTGACCATCATCGAGGCTGAGGCACTGGCGGCGGCCGGTGAAGCCGACCGCGCGAGCGGTGCGGTCGAGCGGGTCGTGGCCGCCATCGGCGTCGACGAGGTCCATGAGCTCCGCGCCGGCGTCTCGGGGCGGCTCGCGTGGCCGCTGCCAACCGAGCTCCGTCCGCTGCCGCCACGCGCGACCCGCCCGCCCTGGTCGCAGCCGGCGAGCGAGGATCTGCTCGAAGATGCGTCGCCAGCCGGCGACGCGCGCACGGCGGCTGCCCGCGGACGCCTCGAGGAGTCGCGCGTTGCGTACGTTGCGGGTGAGATGTCGCGCGGCGATGCCGAGATGTCGATCGCCGTGCGGCTCGATCCGACCCTCGCCGGCGACGGTGTCGCGATCCTGGAGCCGACCCTCGGCGGACAGCCGGCCGCGGAGCGTCTGCTACTCTACGGCGACCTGCTCCGCGCCGCGGGGCGCCGTGTCGAGGCAGCCCAGGCCTACGACCGCGCCGCCGACCGCGGGGGCTGATCGACCCGCACCATCGGAGCCTCGTCATGCAGCGTACCCTCGTCCTCGCCAAGCCCGACGCCGTCCAGCGCGGGCTCATCGGCGAGATCATCGGCCGCTTCGAGCGCAAGGGCCTCAAGGTCGTCGGCCTGCGCCTCCTCTCCGTCCCGCGACCGATGGCGGAGGAGCACTACGCCGTCCACGCCGGCAAGCACTTCTATGACGGGCTGGTCGAGTTCATCACCTCTGGTCCGGTCGCTGCGTTCGCTCTCGACGGACCGGATGCCATCGCCGTCGTCCGCAAGATGGTCGGCAAGACGATGCCGAACGAGGCCGAGCCGGGCACGATCCGTGGCGATCTCGGTATCAGCGGACTGCGCAACCTGATCCACGCCTCTGACGCGCCCGAGACGGCCGCGGCCGAGCTGGCGCTCTGGTTCGGCACCGATGCGCTCGTCGACTACGGCCGGGATGTCGACGCCTGGATCGTCGCCGAGGAGCCTGCGCGCGCCTGACGCCAGGCCCGGCCCGGTGTTCAGCCATCGCGATCCATCGCGATAGCGCCGCCTGACGGCCGTGTCGGGCGCGATTCTCGCGGTCCATGGCGTACCCGCACGCCTGACCGCCGCCGCCCGGGCACCGCTCAGGCGTCAGGGTGGTCACAGCGTGCGGGAATCGCGCCGCCCACCTCGCGCCGGCGCGCTCGCCTCGATGAATCACGACCCGGTGCGCCTGCCCGCCGCGCCGAACGCGGGGTTGCGGGGTGGGCAACTAATGACGGCCGACGGCCCCTATCTCCGTCACTGGTTGCCATGCCGGCAACAGGCGCCTGCGGAACCGGCCCAGGAACCGCCAGCTTCGCCGATAGTTGCCACCGCAGCAACAAGGCGCGTCCGCCGCCCCTCAGCGGTCCCCGGCGGCCGTCTCGGTGGCGAGGGCGGGATAGTCGGGGCGCTCGATGAGCCCGATGCGCTCGAGCGGGAAGTAGCGCAACCATGCGCGGCCCAGGATGGTGTCCTGGTCGACAGGCCCGAAGACGCGCGAGTCCTGGCTGGATGGGCGATTGTCGCCCATCACGAAGTACTCGTCGTCACCGACGATCCAGGTGAGCGGACAGTCGGGCCGCGGGCAGGTGGTGGCCGCCGTCGATCCATCGGCTCCCTGCAGGACGTAGGGCTCTTCGATACGCACCGGGCTGGCGTCTACGCGGGTGACGAAGACGCGGCCGTTCTCGAGGCTGACCGTATCGCCCGGCATGCCGATGATGCGCTTGATGAAGGGGATGCCCTGGGCGTCGAGCCCGGAGCCGGCCGGCGGGTTGAAGACCACCACGTCGCCGTACTCGTAGCCGCCGAAGCGGGGCGTCAGCTTGTCGATGAGGATGTACTCGCCGTCCACGATCGTCGGAACCATCGAGCTCTGCTGCACCTCGAACGGCTGCGCCACGAAATTGTGGATGACGAGGTAGATGAGGAGCGTCAGGACCAGCGTCTCGACGATCTCGAAGGCGCAGCCAAGGGCACGGCGCGAACCGGCGCGCTCGCTGGTCGCGGGCGCGCCGTCGGAATCGGTGTCGTCGGGGATGTAGGTCATCGGGCCTGGGCTGCGGAATGGGCGGCCGCCACAGGATAGCGCAGACCAGCGGGTAGACTCGGACCCTCCAATGGGAAGCCTCATCCTCGTCCGCCACGCGACCACGGCGGCCTCAGCAGCGGGGCGCAATCTCGGGCAGCGCAGCGACCTCCCGCTCTCGGATGCCGGTCTCGTCCTCGCCGATCAGCTGGGCAGAACACTTGCCGTGGAGCTCTCCGAGCTTCCACACGACGAGATCCGGCTGCTCAGCAGCCCGGCACGGCGCTGCCGCCAGACGGCCGCCAGCATCGGAGCGGCCACCGAGCTCGGGGATGAGCGCACGGAGATCGAGAGCGGGTTGATCGAGCTCGACTACGGCGCGTGGGACGGGCTCACCGCGGAGGAGAGCCGGCGGCGAGACCCCGACCTTCGAGCTGCCTGGGAGGCGGACCCGTACGGCACCCGATGCCCTGGCGGCGAGAGTGGCGAGGGTGTCGCTCGTCGCGCGTTCGCGGTCCTGCGTCCGGTCGAGGAGTGGCTCGCCGCCGATCGGTCACGCTGCGCGATCGTGGTCGCTCACAATCACGTCAATCGCCTGTGGCTCTGCGCCCTGCTGGGGTGGCCGATGCGCGAGTACCGCGAGCGGCTCGTCCAGGACCCAGCGGGCTACAGCCTCGTGACCTTCGGCGGCGGCACGCCGGTCGTGCGGCGGCTGAACGTTCCCCCCGGTTGAGGTCGCGACGGGCGCATCGGTCCGTCATCCCTATAATCGGTGGTTCGGATCTGTGGAAGACTCAACGTTCGCGAGGATTCATGTCGATCGAGCTCAGCCAGCAGCTCCAGCCTGTGATGCAGGCCAAGGTGACCCCGAAGCAGATCGCCGCCAACTACATCCTGCAGATGAGCTCTGTCGAGCTGCACGAGGCGATCGCACAGGAGTTGGATGAGAACCCTGCGCTCGAGATGGAGGAGCTGCCGACCTGCGCGATCTGCGGGCGGCCGGTGGTCGGCAATTACTGCACGGAATGCATGCCGCGCAAGGGTGAAGCCGATGGCGACGACAGTCGTCTCAGCGCGGATGACCTGCCCGGCGACGGCGCGACGCGCCTGCGAGACGAGGACGACGAGTTCGACCCGATCGCGCGGGCCGAGGCCGACTTCACGCTCGAGGATCACCTGACCTGGAACCTGCACTCCCTGCTGCCGTCTCGCCTGCATCCGGTTGCCGACCACGTCATCGGCGCCCTCGACTCGAACGGCTTCCTGACGGAGACGGATGCCGAGGTCGCCGCTGCCACCGGGGTGACGACCGATGACGTCGCCCTCGTGCTCGACGCCATGCAGGGCCTCGAGCCGATCGGCATCGGGTCGCGATCGATCACCGAGTCGCTCCTTGCGCAGGTCGAGTACCTGCGCGAGCAGAGCGACCTCGAGGTGCCACCGCACGCTGAGGAGGTGATCGGCGGCCACCTCGCGGATCTCGGGGAGCGGCGGTTCCGCGAGGTCGCCGCGGCCGTGGGTGCCACGCAGCGCGAAGTGGTGACCGTCTGGGAGTTCGTGAAGGGCAACCTGAACCCGTACCCGACCGCCGCGTTCACCGCCGCGATCAGCGCCGATGCCTCCCGCCCGATCATCCGCCCCGACGTGCTCATTCGCGCATTCGATGGCGAGCTCACCGTCGAGGTGGTCGAGTCGCGTCGCTTCAGCCTTCACGTCGCCCCGCTCTACTCGAGCCTGTCGTCGAAGCTGCGCAGCGCCGAGACGACCGAGGACGAGAAGCAGCACGTGCGCCAGTACGTCGGTCGCGCCAAGTTCTTCATCGACAACATCAACCGTCGACGCGCCACCATCCAGCGCATTGCCGAGTGCCTGGTCGAGCGCCAGCGCGACTACCTCGTGCATGGCGTGCAGCACCTCGTGCCGCTCACGCGCGCCGAGGTCGGCGAGCTGATCGGCATGCACGAGTCCACCGTGAGCCGTGCCACCGCGGAGAAGTACGTCATGCTCCCGAAGGGCGAGGTCGTGCCGTTCAGCCACTTCTTCACGGCCTCGCTGGGCATCAAGGACCAGATCAAGCGGATGATCGAGGCCGAGAACACCCAGCATCCGTACTCGGACCAGGAGATCGCCGACGCGCTGGCCGCAGAGGGCATCGCGCTGGCTCGTCGCACGGTCGCCAAGTACCGCGACGAGCTCCAGATCCTCCCCGCGCGCCTGCGGCATCGCTGACCGGCACGGAGGTCGCAGCGCCATGCGCGCCGTCGTCCTGCGCAGCCTCGCGGTCGTCGCCATCGGCGCCATCGTCCTGGCCGGGGTGCTCTACGTGGCGAGCACCGTCGATGGTCGTCCCCCGTCGGTGGTCGGCATCGCGCTGACCCAGCCGCTCCCCGATGAGGAGGGCCAGGGGCTCCCAACCACCAGCCTCGAGGTGACCTTCACCGAGCTGGTCGACCAGGGCAGCGCCGCGGCGGCCCTGTCGATCGAACCGGACGTCGACGGCTCGGTCAGCTGGAGCGGATCGATCATGATCTTCACTCCGGATGAGCCACTCGCCCTCGCCACCGACTACGTCGTCTCGATCGCGCCGGGCGTCGAGGATCTGGTCGGGAATCGGATGACCGAGGCACCTCCGGCATTCGGCTTCGAGACCACCGGGTCTCCAGAAGTCGTCGAGACGCAACCCGTCGACGGCGCCACCGACGTGGCGCTCGATGCCACCATCGCGTTGCGCTTCTCGACGTTGATGGACACGGCATCCGTCGAGGCCGCCCTGCGACTGGGTCCCGCCTTTCCGCACGAGGTTCGGTGGAGCGGCCAGCTGCTCGAGATCGTGCCGACCGAGCCGCTGCGCGCCGAGACCGAGTACCGCATCGACATCGCGGAGGATGCCTTCGACGTCTCCGGCGTCGAGCTCAGCGTGCCGATCCAGGTCGCGTTTCGAACGCTCGCGTCCGAGCTCGACGTATCGGTGCTGGTTCCGACCGATGAGAGCGACGGCATCGGTCCGACCTCGCCCATCGCCATCTTCTTCGATCGGGCGATCGACCCTGCGTCCGTCTCCGATGAGCTGCTCACGATCACCCCGGATGTCGCCGGGTCGATCGAGCTCGTCGACGAGCTCGGCAACGAGCCCTTCGAGCCGGGGGATGGCCGAGTGCTGCGCTTCACGCCGTCGGGGGCGCTGCCGGCGAACACGACCTTCGAGGTCGTGCTGGCGCCGGACGTCGCGGGCCTGGACGCCGGCCGCCTGGCTGAGCCGATCTCGTGGACCTTCACGACCGGCGCACCGCCTCCCACGCTCTCGAACCAGATCACGTTCCTGTCCGATCGCGCCGGTATCACGAACCTGTGGGCCATGAACCCCGACGGCACCGCGGCGCACCAGCTCTCCACCGAGCTGACAGAGGTCCTGGACTACGCGGTGGCGCCCGACGGAAGCTCGTTCGTGGTCGGTGACGGCCGTAATCTGGTCATGGTGAATGCCGACGGGACCGATGCGCGCGTGCTGACCGAGGACGGCGTCGTCGAGTTCGACGCGACCTACGGCCCGGACGGCCAGGTCCTCGCCTTCGCGCGCGCCGACGCCGTGACCGGACGCGGCATGGGCATCTGGGAGCTCCCGATTTCGGGCGACGCCGCAACTCGTGTCGAGCTCCCAACGGACGCGAACGACCCCGCTTCCAGCGCGCCCGATGACGCCGGAGAGGGCGCCGACTGGCTGCGGGCACCACGCTACGCACCCGACGGCGATGCGCTCGCCGTCGTCGATCCAGGCGGCTGGGTCGGCATCGTTGACCTCACGACCGACACCGTCACCCGCGTCCGACACGAGGCGCAGGCTCCGCCGGTCTGGCTGCCGGATGGATCGGCGATCCTGCTGAGCGGCGGCGCCGCCCAGCGCACTGGCGAGGTCGGCGCGGTGGACGTGCCGGTCGAGCCGCTCCGGCCCGCAACTGACGCCACGGTGGGCGTCCTGGCGCGAGCGGGCGACACCGTCGAGGCCAGCGGTTTCGGGGAGGGAGCGTTCGTCGCGGCGGTCGCGTCGGACGGTCGCATCGCCTACCTGCGCCGCGACGGGTCCGTTCGTCTCACGGACGATCCCGCCCAGCCGGGGACCGTACCCTCGAGCCTTGCCGGCGAGCGGATCGGTGCCGTTGCCTTCGCCCCCGGCGAGGAGGCGATGGTGGTCGTGGTCCTCCGCGCCGGCGCGGCCGAACCGGGCGACGACGGAAGCATCGAGCGCGTCGAGCTGGGCCTCCGCGGCCGGGACGTGCTCATCAACGATGGCTGGCGACCGCGGTGGCTGCCCTGACCCGATCGGTCACCGCGGGCCGTGCTAGAATCCGCCCGCCATCGCTGGCGGGGAACGTGACCTTGATCCTCCCGCCGGCGTTTCGTGTGCGTCAACCAACGGTCGAGAGCGAGCCCGATTGAGCGTGGCCGCCGGGCCGCACTCGGAGGATTCATGGAGCCCCAGCCCATCCTGTGGGTGATCCCGATCGCCGGCATCGCCGCGATCGCGTTCGCCGTCTATCTCGCCCTGGACGTCCTTCGCGCCGATACCGGCACGGCGGCGATGCAGGACATCGCCGGGACGATCTACGAGGGCGCGGTCGCGTTCATCCGCCGCCAATACCAGACCATCGGCCTGCTTGCCGTCGGTGGTGCGATCGTCATCGGGCTCGTGATCACCGCTGTCGAGGGCCAGGACGTTGCCGAGACCGACATCTACGGGCTCGACCTCGGCATCCGGACGGGAGTCGCCTTCCTGGTCGGCGCGCTCTGCTCCATGGCCTCGGGCATCATCGGCATGTTCATCAGCGTCAAGGCCAACCTGCGGACTGCCGCCGCGGCCCAGCACAGCCTGGTGCGGGCGGTGCAGGTCGCCATGCGCGGCGGTGCCGTCTCCGGCTTCCTGGTGGTTGCCCTGAGCCTGCTCGGCGTCTACGGCATCTTCGCCGCCTTCGGTGGCTTCACGAACCCGGAGGACGCTCCATTCCTCATCGTCGGGTTCGGCTTCGGCGCCAGCTTCGTGGCCCTCTTCGCCCAGCTGGGCGGCGGAATCTACACCAAGGCCGCCGACGTGGGCGCCGACCTGGTCGGCAAGGTCGAGGCAGGTATCCCCGAGGACGACCCGCGCAACGCGGCCGTGGTGGCTGATCTCGTCGGCGACAACGTCGGCGACTGCGCCGGCCGTGGCGCGGACCTGTTCGAGTCGACGGCGGCCGAGAACATCGGTGCCATGATCCTCGGCGTGGCCGTGTGGCGGATCGCCACCGACCTGGGCTGGCCGAATCCCGAGGCCTGGATCTTCTTCCCGCTCGTGGTGCGCGCCTTCGGGCTGCTCGCGACCATCGTCGCCATGTTCTTCGTCCGCGGCCGCGAGGACGAGAACCCGATGAACATCCTCAACCGTGGCTACTGGGTCACCACCATCCTCTCGGTCGGTGGCCTGGCGCTGACCACGTACGTGATGATGAGCACGGGCACGGACCTGCCGGAGAACGGCATCCCGGCCTGGGTGTGGATGTTCGGCGCCGGCCTCGTGGGACTCGCCACCAGCGTCGCGTTCGTCTACATCACCCAGTTCTACACCGCCGGGACGTTCCGGCCGGTGCGGGAGATCGCCGAGGCAAGCCGCACGGGTCCCGCGACCAACATCATCAGCGGCACGGCCGTGGGCTTCGAGACCACCGCGGTCACGGCCATCACCATCGGCATCGCCCTGTTCGCCAGCTTCTTCCTCGGTAGCCAGGCGGGGCTGATCAACGAGAACGGCGACAACGTCGGTGGCATCTTCGGGACCGCGGTCGCGACGATGGGCATGCTCATGACCACCGCCTTCATCCTGGCCATGGACACGTTCGGACCGATCACCGACAACGCCGGTGGCATCGCCGAGTTCAGCAAGGCGGAGGCGAAGGCCCGCGAGATCACCGATCGGCTCGATGCCGTCGGCAACACCACCAAGGCACTGACCAAGGGCTACGCCATCGCCTCCGCATCGCTGGCGGCGTTCCTCCTGTTCAGCGCCTACATCGACAAGGTGAACCTGATCCAGGATCGGCGCGGTGGTCCGCTCATCGAGTCGGTCAACCTGGCGGATGTGAACGTGTTCATCGCTGCACTCATCGGCGCAATGCTCGTGTACTTCTTCTCGAGCCTCGCGATCCGCGCCGTCGGCACGGCTGCTCAGTCGATCATCGTCGAGGTCCGGCGCCAGTTCCGCGAGATGCCGGGCATCATGGACTACACCCAGCGGCCGGACTACGCACGCGTGGTGGACATCACCACGCGCGCTGCGCTGCGCCAGATGATCCTGCCGGGCGTCGTGGCCGTGGCGACGCCGATCATCGTGGGCCTGCTCCTGCGGCAGGAGGCGGTGGCCGGCCTGCTCATGGTCGGCACCATCTCCGGTGTGCTGCTCGCCACCGTGCTGAACAACGGCGGCGGGGCGTGGGACAACGCCAAGAAGTACATCGAGTCAGGCAACTTGAAGGATGCTGCCGGCAACGTGCTCGGCAAGGGTTCTGACGCCCATGCCGCCGCCGTGGTGGGCGACACCGTCGGCGACCCGTTCAAGGACACTGCCGGGCCGTCGCTCCACGTGCTGGTGAAGCTGCTCGCCACGATCAGCCTCGTCCTGGCGCCGCTCTTCATCCGATAGAGGGATCAGCCGGGCGGCGAGGAGCCACGGTGTTGCTCGCCGCCACTCGTCATGGACACCGTCATCCAGGCCGCGCTCGTCGGGCTCCTCCAGGGCCTGACCGAGTTCATCCCGATCAGCTCGTCGGCGCACCTGGAGCTTGCGCCGTGGATCGCCGGCTGGGAGTCGGACGGCCTGATCGGCTCGCTCGCGTTCGACGTCTTCCTGCACCTGGGCACGCTCGTCGCGCTGCTCGTCTACTTCGCCCGGGATTGGGTTCGCTACATCGGGGCGTGGCTCGCGAGCATTCGCGAGCGCCGGATCGGTGACGATCCGGATCGGCGCATCGCCTGGCTGCTCATCGCGGCCACCATCCCGGCCGCCATCATCGGCTTCGCGCTCGAGGGCTTCATCGAGGCGACCTTCCACGGCGACAACGACGGCGCGCGCCTGGCCATCGCCGGGTTCCTCGTCGTGGGCGCCATCGCCCTCTGGCTGGCGGACCGATTCGGCGGCCAGCGACGTGAGCTGACCGACATGACGACCTCGACGGCACTCGCCATCGGCCTCAGCCAGGCCATTGCGCTGTTCCCGGGCATCAGCCGATCCGGGGCGACCATCACGGCCGGTCGCGCGCTCGGGCTGACCCGTGAGGCAGCCGCCCGCTTCAGCTTCCTGCTCGCCACGCCGATCACCTTCGGTGCCGGCCTGTATGGCTCGCGCAACCTGTTCACGGAGGCCGATCGACCGGGCGCCGAGTGGCTGGCGATCGGCGTCGGCTTCATGGTCGCCGTGCTGTCGGGCCTGTTGGCCATCGGCTTCCTGCTCGCCTGGCTCCGGCGCCGCTCGCTCACCGTCTTCAGCCTGTATCGCGTGGGGTTCGCTGTCGTGATCGTGGCGCTGGTGGTCATCGGCCGCTGAGGGTCGCCGTTCCGCCACCGGGCCATCGCGCCTCCGGTCAGTCATGCACGGGGCGAGACACCAGTCACCGCACGCATAGCCGTCGCGGACTGAGCCGATTGGCGCCGATGCCATCCACCCGGCGATTGCCTGGCAAGGCAACCGCATGGCGGCGCCCGGGACCTTTGACTTGAGCACGAGTCCGGCTTACAATCGCGCGGCCGCCGGCACCGCCGGAGGCGCCTGGCCCGTCGGGTACGGCCAGCTTCAGGAGACGCCGCCACACTGGTCATTGGACCGGGGCGGGGCCTGGAGCGTTTTTTGTTATCGGACAGCGGAATCCTCGCCTCGTCGAACCCGTGATGAGACGAGACCAAGAGAGGATCCGCAGGAGGAAGAGGGGGCGCCAGCATGAACACCAAGCCTGTCTACCTCACCGCCGAGGGACTCGCCAAGCTCAAGGTCGAGCTGCGCGAGCTCGTCACCGTCGATCGCCCGCGGGTCGCGGCGCGCATCCACGAAGCCAAGCTCGACGGCGACCTCTCCGAGAACGCAGAGTACGAGGACGCCAAGCAGGAGCAGTCGTTCCTGGAGGGCCGGATCGCCACGCTCGAGCTCCAGCTGCGCAATGCCGCGGTCATCGAGAAGGCGAACGGCGACAGCGTGGGGATCGGATCGAAGGTGGTCATCAAGGGCGCGGATGGAGAGGAGACCTTCACGATCGTCGGCTCTGCCGAAGCGGCGCCGCGCGACGGCCGCATCAGCAACGAGTCGCCGGTCGGCGTCGCCCTCATGGGCCGCAAGAAGGGCGAGAAGGTCGTGGTCCAGGCGCCGTCAGGCCCGATCGAGTACACGCTCGTTCGCATCGGCTGACACCAAGGTGTTCTGGGCTGACGAGCTCGCCGCGGCGGCGACCGGCCCGCAGGTCGTCAACGACTCCAAGACGCCGTCGGGCACCGTCCACGTCGGCAGCCTGCGCGGCCCGGTGGTGGTCGACACGATCGCCCGCGCCCTACGCGATGCCGGCGTGCCGGTGGAGCTCCGCTACGGCGTCGATGATCTCGACCCGATGGATGCCCAGGCACTCCTGACGCCCGACGCCATCGAGCGTTTCATGGGCGTCCCGCTCTGCCGCGTGCCGGACCCGGTGGGCGACTGCCATGACTCGTATGCGCGCCATTTCGCCGGCGTCTTCGTCGACACGTTCGACGGCCTGGGCATCCGCCCCGAAATCTACTACTGGATGAGCGAGATCTACGGCTCGGGCGCCATGGACCGATCCATCCGCACCGCCCTCGACGCCGCAGCGACCATCCGTGACATCTACGTGCGCGTCGCGAACGTCCGCCATCCCGACGAGTGGCACCCCCTGTTCGTGATCTGCGAGAGCTGCGGGCGGCTCGGGACGACGATCGTCACCGGCTGGGACGGTGAGCTGGTCCACTACGAGTGCCGCCCCGACCTGGTGACGTGGGCGACGGGCTGCGGCAATGAGGGCGACATCTCGCCCTTCGGTGGCCGGGGCAAGCTGCCGTACAACGTCGACTGGGCGGCGAAGTGGGACCTGTTCGGAGTCACGATCGAGCCCGCCGGCAAGGACCTCTCCACGCGAGGCGGCTCCCGCGATCGCTCCGACGCGATCGCCCGCGAGGTGTTCGGCAACGAGCCGCCGCTCAACGTGCCGTACGAGTTCCTCAACATCGGCGGCAGGAAGATGTCGACCTCGAAGGGCCTGGGCGCATCGGCGACCCAGATCGCCGACGTCATCCCGCCCGAGCAGCTGCGCCTGCTCTTCCTGCGGCCGAAGCCGAATACCGCCATCGAGTTCGACCCCGACGGGACGGATGCCATCCCGCGACTCTTCGACGAGTCCGACCGCCTGGCGGCCGCAACCGCGGGGCGCGAGGTTCGCGGAGAGCTGCCTGCCGACCACGAGCGGCTGTTCGGCTTCAGCCTGGTCGAGCCCGATGCGGACGCGGCAGCCGAAGCAGCCGCCTATCGTCCGGCGTTCGGCCACCTGGCGCTGCTCGAGCAGATCCCCGGCGTGGATCTCGTTGAGCGGGTCACCGCCGAGAAGGGCGTGCCGTTGACCGATCGCGAGCGCGCGCTGCTCGAGGAGCGCCGTGCCGCCGCCCGTGCCTGGCTGGCGGCGTACGCCCCGGATCGCGCGCGTCTCGCCGTTCATCACGACGCGCTGCCGCCCGCCGCGGCGGATCTCGACGATGCCCAGCGCGCCTACCTGGCGGCGCTGGCGCCGGCACTCGAGGCGGGGGAGTGGGACGGCGAGACCGCCCAGGCCGCCATCTTCGCGACTGCCGAGGGCCTCGAGCTACCGCCCGGCCGCGCCTTCGCCGCCCTCTACCTTGCCTTCCTCGACCGCACCTCCGGCCCGCGTGCCGGCTGGCTGCTGGCCGCCCTCGATCGGTCCTTCGTGATCGGACGCCTGCGGGAGGCTGCCGCGGCAGGGGTGAAGGCGTGAGCGTCGGCCTCCAGCGGCTGCGCGACGAGCCGGACCTGCTGCGACGAGCAGCCTCCGACAAGGGCGAGGACGCTGGCGTCGTCGACCGCGCCCTCGACCTCGACGACCGACGCAGGACGCTGTTGGCGGAGGGGGACGCGCTCAGGGCGGAGCGCAACGAGGCGAGCAAGAAGATCGGCGAGGCAGTCCGCGGCGGCGCCGATCCGAACGGCCCGGTGGTTGCTGAGCTCAAGGCGGCGTCCACGCAGGGTGCCGAGCGGGTCACGGCCATCGACGCCGAGCTGGCGACCGTCCAGGCGGAGCTCGACGACGCCATGCTGCGGATTCCGAATCCGGCCGACCCGGATGTCCCGGTGGGGGGCGAAGAGGCGAACGTCACGGTCCGCAGCTGGGGCAGGCCACTGCCCCGCGACGAACGCCGCCCGCACTGGGAGCTGGCCGAGGCGCTGGGCCTGATCGACAATGCCCGCGGCGCCAAGATCACGGGATCGGGCTGGCCCGTCTACCGGGGCGCGGGCTCGAACCTGCAGCGCGCGCTCATCAGCTGGTTCCTCGACGTCCATACCCGTGAGAACGGGATGACCGAGGTCTGGCCGCCGGTCCTCGTCAACGCCGAGTCGGCGCGCGGGACCGGCCAGATCCCGGACAAGGAAGATCAGATGTACGTCGTGACCCGCGACGACCTCTATCTCATCCCGACCGCCGAGGTGCCCGTCACGAACCTGCATCGCCACGAGATCCTCGAGGCCGATGCACTGCCGATCCGCTACGCGGCCTATTCGCCGTCATTCCGGCGTGAGGCGGGTGCCGCCGGCCGCGACACCCGCGGCATCCTGCGCGTCCACCAATTCGACAAGGTCGAGATGGTCAGCTTCGTCCGGCCCGGCGAGTCGGAGGCCGAGCTCGAGTGGCTCACCCGGCGCGCCGAGTCCCTCCTCCAGCGGCTCGGCCTGGCCTATCGTGTCCTGCTCATGAGCACCCGGGAGATGGGCTTCGTGCAGGCGCGCAAGTACGATCTCGAGGTCTGGGCGCCCGGCGTCGAGCGCTGGCTCGAAGTGAGCAGCGTGTCGAACTTCCGCGACTACCAGGCGCGACGCATGGCCATCCGGTATCGGCCCGACAAGGGCGGCAAGCCCGAGCTCCTTCATACGCTGAACGGGTCCGGACTGGCGCTGCCGCGCACCGTTGCCGCCATCCTCGAGACGTACCAGCAGGCGGACGGTAGCGTCGTCATTCCCGACGTGCTGCGCCCGTACTTCGCGGGTCGCGAGCGCATCGATCCCTAGGGCGTTCGGGCCCTGCTGCGCGCCACGATCACGCCGCCGATGCAGAGCACGCCGCCCAGCAAGGCGATGGCCGGCGGCACCTCACCACGACGGTCGCCAGCGCGGCGCCGAGCGCGAGCCAACCCACCGCGATCGGTTCGGACGCGTGGACGGCCTCCGCTTCGTTCATGAATCCCCGGGCGACGTTCGAATCCCGAACGCTGCCGGCGCCGGCGGCGTGGGATCGGCGACGCGATACCATACCGGGTGCGCGGAGGGGTGGCAGAGTGGACGAATGCATCGGTCTTGAAAACCGACGTGGGTGCAAGCCCACCGTGGGTTCGAATCCCACCCCCTCCGCCAGGTCTCCCTAGAAGCGGTCGCAGGTACAGGCTGCCGTCCGTCGCGCGGTCGGCTTCCACCAATGATCAGGGCAACCTCCCACGATCTGCCGCATGGCCGCGCGCCGCTCCCACCACGGAGCTGGTTGTGCCTGTCTGGCGCCTTCGATGAGGCGCAGGGTGGGGGTCCTTCCCGCCGGCACGGCGAGGGCATTCGTCATCGTCATCGGTCGTGGGCTCCATCAGGGTTGGCGGTTCGCTTGATGGACCGATCCTGACGCCCGCCTCCGCGTGCCTCGACCGGCGGAGGGCCGATCTTCCGAGCGACATGCGGCCGGGCCCTCCTACGTCATTCCGGCGGGTCGACCAGCCGTTTGCGTCACAGCGCGAGTACCTGCGACGCAGGGGCCGGTCTCGTGGCGATCCAGGCCGTGGTTCGCGCCACGAGGCAAGCCATGGGTGAATCGGGCCTGAAATGAGCGTCTGCAAGGAACAGCCTGGTAGTTACTTGCGCCCGAGCGCAAGAGGGCAGGACGCCGGCCCCTCAGGCTAGCCCGGGGACCTCGTGGTGGAGCCGGCATCGAGCCTCGTACGTCTCGTCACCGATCCCGCCGATCACGATGAGCGGCGAATCAGCGCCAGCCGGTTGCCCGCCGATGAGCCGCTGGGTGCGCGTCGCGGGCTCGCCGCAGACCATGCAGATGGCGGTCAGCTTTGTCACCTGGTCGGCCAGGGCCAGGAGACGCGGCATCGTGCCGAACGGGACACCGCGGAAGTCGCGATCGAGGCCGGTCACCACCACCTGCTTGCCGAGCTGGGCCAGCCGTTCCACGACGTCCGGAAGCCGTTCGTCGAAGAACTGGCCCTCCTCGATGGCCACGATATCGGCCTCGGCGACGGCCGCTTCGATCTCCGTCGAGTCGTCGACCGTGATCGCGTGGTGCTGGGCGCCGGAGCGCGACACGACGGTGACGCGATCGGTGCGCGTGTCCAGGCGCGGTTTGACGAGCAGGACGCGACGCCCCGCGATCGAGAAACGGCGCAGCAGGCGCAGCATCTCGTCGGTCTTGCCACAGAACATGCAGCCGGCGATCACGTGGACCCAGCCATGGGTGTAGAACATCGGTCCGGCGAGTCTACGCAAGCGGGCACGTGCAGGAAGCCCGCGCATGCGTACGGTTCACATGAACCGATATGCACGACGCCTGACCGCGCTCGCCCTCGTTGGCCTCATGGCGGCGTGCGCGCCGGCCGCCGACCAGGGCGCGAGCGCTTCGGCAGCCGCCACCGCCATGGCCTCGGCCACGGGGGAGCCGATGACGCCGGAGGTCTCTGCGAGCGCCTCGGCCTCGGTCGCGGCCAGCCATGACATGGGCGGGATGGGAGGCTCGGGCGAGACCGCGACCGTCGAGATCGCCAATTTCGCCTATGCCCAACCGGACATCACGATCAGCGCCGGCACCGAGGTGACCTTCACGAACCTCGATTCGGCGCCGCACACCGTCACCGCCGGGACCGACGACGATCCGATGACGGACGTCTTCGACTCGGGCCTGCTCCAGCAGGGCGAGAGCTTCACGTTCGTCTTCGACGAGCCCGGCGAGTACGCCTACTTCTGCGACCGCCATCCACCGATGCAGGGCACGGTCACGGTCGAATCCTGACCAACGTCCCAGGTCGCCGAGGCATGCAACGGGCGTGCTGCTGCGTACCCCACCCACAGCAACGACCGAGCCGAGCGCGTGCTTGCGCTCGTCATCAACCCACCAGGAGATACTCATGAAGAAGCTCCGAACCATGATCGCCTCCGTCGGGGCCGCCGCCCTGCTCGCGATCACCGGGACCGGCGTCCTCGCCGCACCGGCCGAACTGTCATCACCCGCAGCCGATCTGCGCGTGGCGCTCAACCGCCTGCTCAGCGAGCATGCGTCGCTGGCCATGGAGGCCATGCGCCAGGGCGTCGACACGGGTGACCTCGAGGATCCCGAGTTCGTCGCAGCCGCCACCGCGCTGCAGGGCAACACCGATGACCTCACCGGCGCCATCGAGAGCGTCTACGGCGCCGATGCCGGCGATGCGTTCCGCACGCAGTGGGAGGCCCACATCGGCTTCTTCGTCGACTATACGGTCGGCGTCGCCACCGATGACCAGGCCGCCAAGGATGCCGCGCTCGCCGAGCTCGCCGGCTACCGCGACGACTTCGCCAACTTCCTCGACACCGCGACCGGTGGCAACCTGCCGTCGGATGCTGCCGCCGATGCGCTCCAGATGCACGTCGACCAGCTCGTCGCGCAGATCGATGCGTACGCGGCCGATGACTTCGCCGGTGCCTATGCGACCGCTCGCGAGGCGTACGCGCACATGGGCATGACCGCTGACGCGCTGGCGCTGGCGATCATTCAGCAGGACGCGGACACCTTCACCGGGAACGACCTGGCCTGGAGCCCCGCCGTCGACCTGCAGATCGCGCTCGACACGCTCCTCAGCGAGCACGCCATCATCGCCATCCAGGCGATGCGCAACGGCGTCTCCGGAGCCGCCGACTTCGACGCATCAGCCGCTGCGCTGGCCGACAACACGGCCGACCTGACGGCTGCCATCACCAGCGTCTACGGTGAGGAGGGCGGCAACGCCTTCGACACCCAGTGGACCGCCCACATCGGCTTCTTCGTCGATTACACGGTCGCCGTCGCCGGTGACGACGCGGCGGGCCAGGAGGCCGCGCTGGCCGAGCTGGCCGAGTACCGCGACGATTTCTCGGCGTTCCTCGACACCGCCACCGACGGCAATGCGCCGGCCGGCCCGGTCGCCGATGCGCTCCAGGCGCACGTCGATCAGCTGGTGGCGGCGCTCGACACGTATGCCGCCGGCGACTTCGCCGGTGCCTATGCCGCCGAGCGCGAGGCTTCGGCCCACATGTACATGACCGGCGCGGTGCTGGCGGCGGCGATCGCCGGCCAGTTCCCCGACGACTTCCCGACCACGCCGGAGCCGTCCGATACGGCCATGGCGCCGGCCGAAGGTCTCAGCCCGGTCGTCCTCCTCGGGTTCGGCGCCGTCGCACTGGCGACGCTGACCCTCACCCGGCGCGTGTTCGAGGTTCGCTCGCGCGCCAACTAGATGCGGTTCCCTCCGCGAAGGCCCCGGCTCCGCTTCGGCGGGCCGGGGCCTCTCCGCGTCCGTGCGACGAACACGAAGGCCGCGCGACCCGCCACGGCACCGGTTTCCGTCACATGGCACTGTGGGTGCCACTAGCCACATTCGGGTCGCATCGGTTCCGTCAGATGCCACCTCGGAGTGCCACCTGCGCACAGATGACACCGAAACGGGGCTGCTCCGGCCCCTCCACGGCGGCCGATGGTCGCTAACGGCACCAGGACTGCCATCTGACGAAAACCCTGCCGGCGTCTGCACACGGCGGCGCAGAACGAGCAACCGGCCCACGGATGCGTCAGGGGGGAGCACTCATCTACTGGCCGGCATGGAGCAGTCTACCGTGCCTGCCGCGACGGAAGCAGCAGAACCCGGGCCTCTCCTCAGCGGCTGATGGTGTTCCCAACAGTCACCGGGTGAATGCTGACAGCGCCCTGAAGCCCAAGCGTGGATTGCAGCGCCGGCGGCGAGTCGCGTCAGGCGCCGAGGGCGGCCACCATGACGGGATCGTTGACGGACTGCTCGACGCGCTCGGTCTCGACGGTCACCGCGAAGGTGGTGGCATCGTCGAGGTCACGCTCGAGCGGCACAAGGGCGACGCCGTCCGTATCGGTCAGGACTCCGGCGGCAACGGCATTGCCCTCGCCATCGATGAGCCACAGCTCGTAGAGCTGGCCGGCGGCGAGGTCCGCAAGCCCATCGGCCATGAACATGGCCTGGTCGCCCGTCTCGATGACCCAGCCGCGTCCGGCCTCGCCCTCGGCCACGTAGGCTGCATCGGCGGAGGCCACGGCGCGCAGCGCTGCATCACGCTCGGCGAGCTGGCCGCTGAGCGAGACGCCCCAGGCGCCCAGCCCGACCGCGGCAGCCAGGCCGACGGCGGCCACGGCGGCGGGCAGGGAACCCAGCTGCCACCACGGACGGCGCAGCTCGGTCGGAGGCGGCTCGACGATCGCGCGAGGTGCCGGCTCCACGGCGCCCACCCGGTGCTCCTGCGGCGTGACGGCGACGGTCGCCATCAGCCGATCACGGAGGGCAGGGGAGGGCTCGACCGGCTCGAGTGTCATCGGCACGAGCGAAGCGGCGGCGATCAGCTCTCGCGCCTCGTCGTGCGGCTGAGGACAGCCGTCCAGGTGCTGCTCCATGCCGTTCGCCTCCCGGGGGTCGACCGAACCCAGCCCGTACGCGGCGGCGAGGTCGTCCACGGTCGCGCAGTCGAGATCGAACCTTGCATTCATCGGCTCACGTCCTTGCGCAGGGTGGCTTCTCCGAAGGGGAGTGGCGCTGCGGTCGTCCCGGTGAGCGCGTCACGCAGCTTGCCGATGGCCAGGCGCAGCCGGCCGTTGGCGGTGCCGGCAGGCACGCCGGTCATCTCGGCCACCTCGCGATACGTATAGCCCTCGAAATAGGCGAGCTCCAGCGCGCGGCGTTGCTCATCGGGAAGCTCTGCCATTGCGGATCGCAGGTCGATGGCAGATGCGCGCGTCAGGGCAGCCTCCCACGTCGGGTTCGGACCCGTGCGCAGGAGCGATCGCTCGTCCGCGTCCTCGACGTCGATGCTCGCGCGGCGGGCGCGGACACGATCGATGGCCCGGTTGCGGACCACGGTCATGAGCCACGCGCGCAGAGACCCCCGCTCCGCGTCGAAGCGGTCGATCTTGCGCCAGACTGCGACGAAGGCGTCGTGCACCACATCCTCTGCTTCTTCCCGGCTGCCGACGACGCGGAGGGCCGTGCCAACTGCCGTACCCGCATAGCGGTCGTACAGCTCACCCAGCGCCTCGGTATCGCCGGTCCGGATCCGATCGGCCAACCGAGCGTCCGCGCGACGGTCTTCGCTCACGTGACGCTCACTGAAGAAACGTTGGCGGCGGGCGAGTGCATCATCGGCTCAGTCGCCGACGACCGCGAGCGCGTCTTCGGGAACGCCAAGCTCGGTCGCCAGCGCCGATCTCAGCGTCTCGGGGGCAGGGGTCGTGCCGGTCAGCAGCCTGATCGTTTCCGAGCTCGCGCGCAGAAAGGCGGCCTGGCCGTTGGCCACGGTGCCACCCTGCGCCTGGGCCTGCTCCATGAGCGGCGTCGAGGCCCGATTGAGCACGAGGTCGAGGACAAACCGATCGGGCGGCATGAGATCGGCCGGGATGGGCGACTCGCCCTCCTCCACCCCGATGCCGCTGGCATTGATGAGCAGCTCCGCCCGCGCCAGCTCGGCCTCGATGATCGCATCGTGCCATGGTCGGGCGCGCAGCTCCATGTGGCGCGCGGCACGCGAGAAGTGCGTCACCAGAGCCTCTGCCCGATGGAGATGACGGTTGAGCACGGCGACATGCTTGAAGCCGGAGCCGATGAGGACTGCCACCACCGCGCGCGCGCCGCCACCGGCGCCGAGCACGACCGCGTTGCGCGGCCACTTGCCCTTCACGCGCGGCAGGATCGAGACGAGGCCGGCCCGGACGCCATCCGCGTCGGTGTTGTGCCCGCGCAGGCGTCCGTCGGCACGGACGAAGACGTTGACCGCGCCGCTGACCCGGGCGTCGTCCGACAGCGCGTCCGAGAGTGGGGGAGCCTTCTCCTTGTGGGGCGAGGAGATGATCGCTCCGGCGAAGTCGTCGCCCGACCGGATCTCCGCGAGGGCTTCAGCGAGTTGGTGCGGGCGACGTTCCCATGCTTCGATCTCGAGCGGCGTGCCCGCCTCGGCCAGCGCAGCGCGCAGCACGCCTTCGTGGGGCGCCTGGGCCAGGGGATAGCCGATGATCGGGAGACGGGTGGCAGGCATCTCGGACACGCTACGGGCTGTTCATGGAGTGGGTAGATGGGCCAGGGACGAGGTTCGTCCGTGGCGGGGCTCCATGCTATCATCGGCGCCGTTCGGAGAGGTCGCATAGTGGCCTAGTGCGGCGGTTTGCTAAACCGTTGAAGGGGGTAAACCTCTTCCGAGGGTTCGAATCCCTCCCTCTCCGCCAGCGCGTGTGCCCGTAGCTCAGTGGATAGAGCGTTAGGTTGCGGACCTAAAGGTCGGAGGTTCGAGTCCTCTCGGGCACGCCACACGTTTGCGACGGACGCCTCGCCCGGCCCCATGACCGGAGGGCGCTCTCGGTGACGGCCTGATTCCCCTATCAATGAGTATATCGTCAGTGGTATACCGGCTGAACGGGGACAACCCTCGCCCCGACCGCCGGTGCCGAAGTGAGCAACCTCCCCGCGATCGACACCTAGCCGCGACATGGACACTGCGCTACGATCCGCTCACCATGGCGCTCCGGTTGGTCAGGATTGTTGCTGCAGCCGCCATCCTCGCGATGGGATGCATGGTCCATGATCCATCTCGGGCCTCGGCGGACGAGACGTCGCCGTCCCCGGACCAGATGGCGCTTCTGGCCGATACGGTCGAAGCCGACGGGGATGACCCGGCCGACGCACCCGAGTCCACCGAGCCGGCTGTCGAGCCAAGCCCGCAACCGTCCCCGACGGAAGTGCCTTCGGCCGCAGCCAGCGACGAGCCCGAGCCGACCGAGGTTCCGCAGCCGGAGGCGAGCGCCGAGCCGGCGCCCAGCGAGGTCCCGATGCCGGGTGCGACCGCGGAGCCGGCTCCTACCGACACGCCCCAGCCGGAAACCTCCGCGGAGCCCGCCCCGACCGAGGCTCCGCTGCCGGAGGTGACCGCCGACCCCGCCGCGAGCGCCGAGCCGGCAACGAGCGCCGAGCCGTCAGCGAGCGCCGAGCCCGCGCCGCAGTCGAGCATCGAACCGGTGCCGGTGGCGGCCGAACCAGATGCGGCCGATGAAGCGGTCGCACCGGTGGTGGTCCCCGAACGTGCGGTCGCCTCGCCGCCAGGTCCCACAGCGCCTTCCGCATTGGGAGCGACGCCCGGGTACGTCTCGAGCACCTCGCGAACCGGCGGCACCGTGCAGGCCGTCGCCGATCTCCAGGCCGTTGCATCGACGCCCTCGTCTCCGTCATCGGTCGAATCCGTCCAGGCGGTGGCGACGGTGACCGAAGCCGCGCCAACGGCGGCGGAGGCCGATCGCTCGGCCGTCGTGCCCTCGAGGTGGACGTCCGTCGACGATCATGACCTGGTGCGCGCCCTTTCCGTCGCGGTGCTGGAGGGTGCCGAACCCGTCTCGGCCGGAGTCGTCGCCGGGATCGCCGCCACCAACCGGGCGCCGACCGTGGCGGTGGCCATGGAGTTCGGGCGCGCCGGCAGCGGATGGGCAGGCGCCATCGTGTTCAACCTGTGGCTGCGGAGGCAGATGCGCGAGCGGCGCATGAGCCAGCGGCAGCTCGCTGCCCTCTCGGGTGTCAACCATTCGACCATCTCGCGCCTGATCCGCCAGGACCGGCATCCCTCGCTCGAGACGGCCACGAAGCTGGCGAAGGCGCTTCGCAAGGCGGGCGGCGAGCTCGACACCGCCGACTATTTCGAGCGGCTCCCCGAGGAGACGCTCTTCCCCGCGCGGCGCGTCGAGCTTGCGTTGCGTGGTGACGAGCTCCTGGATGACGAGGACGTGGACCGGCTGATGCGGTCGTACCTGCGCGCACGTGAGAACCGACGAAGCGTTCCGGCGCGCGTGGTGATCGATGGCCCGAGCTCCAGCGACGCGGAAGCGCCACGATGAAGCTCGAAGGAACCGGCCCAGCC
Organism: Chloroflexota bacterium; assembly: GCA_052388515.1. GTDB lineage: Bacteria > Chloroflexota > Limnocylindria > QHBO01 > QHBO01 > JACDBZ01. The sequence continues at coordinate 21,972 of JBQTHZ010000169.1, forward strand.
CTCGAGCGGGCGCCGGGCATGCCGCTCTAGACGTCCGGCGTGCCGTTTCTGCCGCACGGTGTGCTGATCGCCCGCGTCCCCGGCTGGTCGTTCGATCCGGGCCTGTACGAGATCCTCCTCCTCGTCGCCGGCATCGTGGTGCTGGCCGGGGCGGTCGCCCTCTCGGTCCAGCGCGGGCGCCCCTTCTCGGCCGCCCTCATCTACCTGGTGGCCGGCGTCCTGGCCGGGCTGGCGCTGCGCGCCATCGGCATCAACTGGTATGACCCGATCGAGGACGCAGTCATCTTCAATCGCGCCGCTGAGCTGGCGGTGATCGTGTCGCTTTTCGGCGCGGGCGTGAAGCTCGACCGGCCGCTCACCTGGCGTGCATGGCGAACGACGGCGCTCCTGCTGGCCATCGCCATGCCCCTCACCATCGCCGGCATGGCGCTGCTGGGCAGCTGGCTGCTGGCCATGTCACTGCCGAGTGCCATCCTCCTGGGCGCCATCCTTGCGCCGACCGACCCGGTGCTCGCCGAGGACGTCCAGGTCTCAGGACCGATGCAGAGCGAGCCCGAGGACGAGGCGCGCTTCGCGATCACCTCCGAGGCGGGGCTGAACGACGGACTGGCGTTCCCCTTCGTCATCCTCGCGCTGTTCGGCTTCGAGCGTGGCTTCGACACCTTCGAGCGCTGGTGGTGGGAATGGATGACCGCCGACCTGCTGTATGCCGTGGTGGTCGGCGTGATCATCGGCATCCTGGCCGGGCGCCTGATCGCGTCCCTGACGTACCGGGTGATCGAACGCGGCTGGCTGGCGACCCCGTTCGACGCATTCGTCGCCATCGGTGCCATCTTCGCGGTCTACGGCGCCACCGAGCTGACGGGTGGCTACGGCTTCCTTGCCGTCTTCGCGGCCGGCGTCGCCTTTCGTCGGTATGAGCACGGCCACGAGGTCAACGAACGCCTGCACGACGTGACCCTCGTGATCGAGAAGCTCGGCGAGCTGGCCGTGCTGCTTCTCCTCGGCAGCGTGCTGCCCATCGGTGGAGTCCTGGAGCTCGGCTGGCCGGTCCTGGTCGTGGCGTTCGGCCTGATCCTCGTCGTCCGGCCGATCTCGGTCCTCGTCGCGCTCGTGCCCGGTGGCCTCGTCACGCGTCAGCGGCTGTTCATCGCCTGGTTCGGCATCCGCGGCATCGGCTCCATCTATTACCTTGGCTTCGCGTTCGCCGCCCTCACTCCGGCCGACGCGGGGCCCATCTTCAGCGTGACCGCGGTGGCCATCCTCGTCTCGGTCCTGCTCCACGGACTGACGAGCGGACCGCTCACCCGGCGTCTCCTGGCCGCCGAGAGGGAGAGTGCCCGCGACGAGGCTTCGTGAGGGCCAGGGGAGCTCCGAGACTGGCGTCAGATCCAGCACCAACCATCGGGTGGAGTGCCCTGGCTGGTCGAGTCGTCCGGCAGCGACGGAGTCGGGGCGTCGGCGCGATCGCAATCGGCGAACAGGATTCGGGCGCGCCAGCCATCCGGATCGAGCGGCAGCGCCGCCAGCAGTGGCACATAGAACGCGAAGCTGGCAATGACCACCAGGCCGTAGGCAACGGTTGCGACTCGTCCGCCCAGGCTTCGCCACGCGTACGCTGCCAGGGAGCCCAGGGCCAGCGCCAGGAAGGGCACGGTCGGGAGGAAGTACCACAGGAACGTCTGGCTGCGATCTCCGGAGAGGACGAGCCAGGGCAGGTATGTGGCTGCCGCGGCGGCGAGGATGACGGGCTCGGGCCGATGAAGCGCCCACCGGGCGCGCCACCACGTGACGCCGAGCGCCAGCAGCGCCACCAGGCCCGGCCACCAGAACGCCGGGTTGCCGAGCGCCATGATCTGACGGTACGCGCCGCCCTCGTCACTGAACCAGTAGGCAACGGGCCGTCTCAGCAGAGGCCACGACCACGACGGCGACTGGTACGGATGGTCGCCGCTCAGCTGGGTGTGGAAGTCGAGCATTGCCTGCTGGTGGTCCCAGATTCCGCGCCAGACGGATCCGACCTCCCAGGGCAGGGCCAGGAAGACGCCGGGCATGCGGCCGGTGTAGCTGGCGACGTAGACCATGAGCGGGACGAGTCCCAGGAGCAGCACGGTCGGCACGGCTTCGTGCCGGAGTGCTGCCCCGAACGCCTGCCGCCCGCCGGCATCGGGGTGCCGCCGCCACTGATCGGCAATCTCCCAGGCGACCACGAGGCCGATGACCGCCGGTGCGACGTAGGCGCCAGACCACTTCGTCGCGGTCGCCGCGCCCAGGCAGAGGCCCGCAAGCAGGCGCCACGGCCGGCCGAACGTGAGGCGCCACCACCACGGCGTGTCCGATCGGTCGCGAACGCGATCGCGGTCGAGGACCACGAAGGTGACGGCGCCGATGACGAACAGGGCGATGAAGGCATCCAGCATCGCCACGCGCGAGTGGACCACGTGCAGGAAGTCGGTGGCGAGCAGCCCGGAAGCAGTGATGGCGCCGACGGTGGCGCCGCGGCCACCGACGACGCCGCGCAACAGCCGCCACGCCAGGAGGTAGAGGAGACCGACGCCGACGATGCCGGCCACGGCGACAGCGATACGCCACCCGAATGGCTGGTAGTCGAAGACGGAGATCCCTGAGCCGATGAGCCACTTGCCGAGCGGCGGGTGCGACCGGCTGGCGAGCTCGCTGATGCGGCACACGTCCTCGGTCCCGACGACGTACCAGCACGCGTCCCGCGCGTAGAAGATCTCGTCGAAGACGAGCTCGATCGGGCGGCCGAGGCTCACGAGTCGCAGGATCGCCGCACCGATCAGGATCGCCACCAGCGCGATCGTGTCGAGGCGTGTCCAGGCGACCCGCGTCCGATTGATCGGTCGGTCGATGATGCAACTCCTCATCGGCAGCGTAGACGTGAGCGTGACGCATGCGCGGCACGCACTGGTGTCGGTATGCTAGACAACTGGCGGACCCTGCCCATCAGGGCCGCGCACAGAGGAGGGTTCAGGTAACCATGGGACTCGCACGAACCGTCGCGGCGGTGTTCGGCGCCGTCTACGTACTGGTGGGGATTCTCGGCTTCATCCTCGTGCCCGGAGGTGAGGGTGATCTCCTCGGGCTCTTCCCCGTGAACGCGCTCCACAACATCGTTCACGTGCTGCTCGGGGCGATCCTGCTCTACGGCTCCATGTCGTACGCGGCTGCCATCCAGACCACCCGCGGCGTGGGAGCGGTGCTGCTGTTGCTCGGGATCCTGGGCTTCATCATCCCCGACGGCCTGGGTCTCGTTCCGCTCGGCGGCAACGACATCTGGCTGCACCTGGCGACCGGCGCGATCCTGTTGGCGACCGGATTCATGGCCACCGATGAGTCGGCCGCCACGGTCTGATTCCACCTCCGCGCACAGAGCGAAGAGCCCGGCCTCGTGGCCGGGCTCTTCCCATGCTCAATCGTATTCCCTGACGTCCATGCCGGTCTGCTCGGCGCCCGCGATCTCCTCGTGGCACGAGAGGGTGTTGAACAGTGCCGGATCTTCGTACCAGACGAGGTGGCGCCAGTGGTCGGACAGGCCGAGCAGGCGCTCGCGGGTGTATTCGTCGTTGGGCTGAAGCCATGCATCCCGGGCGGGCAACCCGTGACCCGGGACGTACTGGAAGCCCATCTCACGGCCGGCGCACAGCGTGACGACGGTGTAGGCACCTTCCCACGATGGATCCAGCCGCGCGACGCTCCAGCCGGGCAGGCGTTCGCGAACCTCGTGCATCACCGCCTGGCGATCGCCATCGGGGAGCGACGGTATCGGGATCGTCATGCTGAGGGCGAAGACGCCGGCCAGGGCCAGGAACGAGGCACCGGGGTGCCATCGGGCTATGCGAAGGATGGTCATGGAACTCTCGAGGTTGCTCATCACCGCGATGGGCGCTTGCCCGTCAAGCGGTACTCATTTCTGGTCGATCGCCAGACTTCGAATGCAGGATCCGTACCGGCCCTCTGCTAGACTCCGGCGACAGCCGGGCACTGATTCAGTGACCCCCGTGCCAGAGGCGGACCGATGAACTACGAGCTGTACATGGCCGAGGCGATCGCCGAGGCCAAGCGTGGTGCCGAAGAAGGGGAGGCGCCGGTGGGCGCCGTTGCCGTCCTGGACGACGCCATGATCGCGCGCGACCACCAGCGGGTGGCTCTCGGCGAGGACCCGACCGCGCACGCCGTGCTGCTGACGGTCCGCGCCGCGGCGCGCAAGCTCGGCACCCGCCGCCTCGCGGAGGCGACCATCTTCACGACCCATGAGCCGTGTGCCATGTGTGTCGGAGCGCTCGTGGAAGCGCGCGTCCGCGCGCTCGTCTTTGCCATCCCGGATCGTGAGCGCGGCGCCGCCGGTGGCGCCATCAACCTGGCGCGCGATACCGCCATGCCGCACCAGCTCTCGGTCGTCTCCGGCGTGCGCGAGAGCGAGGCACGACGCCTGGCTCCGGCGTCCGCATCGGTCTGACCGCCATCGTGGTCCACCGAGGGGGAGTGCGCTAGACTCGCTCCGCACGGAGAGGTGTCCGAGTGGTTTAAGGTGCCGCTCTCGAAAAGCGGTGTGCGAATAGCACCGAGGGTTCGAATCCCTCCCTCTCCGCCACGTCGCATCCGCCCGGGAGAGGTCGCCTAGAGGCCTATGGCGCGGCACTGGAAATGCCGTTCGGGGCAACCCGTCGAGGGTTCGAATCCCTCCCTCTCCGCCATCCGCCGATTGACCGATGTGCCCCCCTGGCCTACCATCGCGGCCGGTCGTGCTAGGCGGGGAACTAGCGGTGCCCTGTATCCGCAAACCGCTACAGCGGAGCTGAATTCCCGGTCGAGGGCAGCACCGTTCGCCCACCACCACCGCGTCCGACGTCGAGAGTCGGGTCCCGCGCAGCGGAGGTCCGTGAACCCCGTCAGGTCCGGAAGGAAGCAGCGGTAAGCGATCGCCTTCGGGTGCCGCGGGAGAACCTGGCTGGAGCCGGGCGCGTGGGTGAGTGCGAGCTGGTGCTGATCGACACCGGGTGCACGACCTCTCATCATCTGTGCCCAATCGGTGTACGGTAGGGCGCGTCATGCCCCCAGCCCAGCCGATGCCCACCGCTTCCGACGCCGCCCCCGCCGACCACCGCGCCCTGTACAGGCGTTTCCGCGCGCAGCGCTTCGCCGAGCTGGTCGGCCAGGATCCGATCGTCACCACGCTCCGCCGCGCCGTGGCCGGCGATCGCCTTGCGCATGCGTACCTGTTCGTCGGACCGCGGGGCACCGGCAAGACGTCGACCGCACGCATCCTCGCCAAGGCGATCAACTGCACTGCCCTCGGCGACGACGGCGAGCCGTGCGATGCGTGTGCCGCCTGCGTCTCCATCCGGGATGGACGCGCGCTCGACGTGATCGAGATCGACGCCGCCAGCCATGGCCTGGTGGAGGACGCGCGCGACCTCGTCATGCGGGCGCTGACGTCCCCGTCGGAGCTTCGCAGGCGGGTCTACATCATCGACGAGGTCCACATGCTGAGCCCGCACGCCTTCAACGCGCTGCTCAAGCTGATCGAGGAGCCGCCGGACCACGTCGTCTTCATCCTGGCCACCACCGACACGCACAAGGTGCCGGCCACGATCATCAGCCGTACGCAGCGCCACGACTTCCGGCGCATGGCCGATGCGATCATCGTCGCCAAGCTCGCTCGCATCGTCACCGCCGAAGGAGCCGAGGCCGATGACGATGCGCTCGCCCTCATCGCCCGACTCGCCGACGGCGGCATGCGCGACGCGGAGTCGATCCTGGACCAGGTGCTCGCCTTTGCCTCAGATCGCGTCACCGCCATCGATGTTCGCGAGGCGGTCGGCCTCGCCGATGACGCCGCCATCGGAGCCCTGGTCGATGCGTACGTCGCGGCCGATGCGCCGGGGGCGCTCGACCGGGTCACGGAGCTGGCCGATGCCGGGCGCGACATGGCACAGGTTGCATCCCAGGCAGAGGAAGAGGCGCGACGGCGACTCCTGGCCTCGGCGTCGGAGGCGGCGGCGGCCCGCCGCCTCGTGACGATCGTTCGCACCCTGGCCGAGGCCGCCGGCGTCGGGGCGCGCGAGGGCCGCGCCCGCCTCCTGCTCGAGCTGCTGAGCTTCGAATCGGGCGACGCGGCGACTCCTCTGCCGGCTCCGGAGCCCCGCCCGGCGCCCGCCGCAGCCATCCGTCCCGAGCCACCGGCGCGCGCGGCCGCCCCTCCATCGCGCCCGGCTCCGGAGCCGGCGGCGGCCCCAATCGTGGCTGCCGCTCGGGCGCCCGTCGTTGCATCCGGAGCGGCGGATGTCGGGGACCTGCGCGGCCGCTGGGCCGAGGTCGTCGAGCGAGCGAACCCGGTCATCAAGCCGCTGCTCAAGGAATGCCGGCCGATCGCGCGCGACGGCGCTCGCCTGACGCTGGCCTTCCCGGAGGGCCGCGACTTCATGCGCTCGCTCATCGCTCAACGCGCCGGTGCCATCGAGACGCTCCTCTCAGAGATGTTCGGCGGATCATTCGCCATCGAGTGCGTTGCCACCAACCTCGAGCTCGAGCCGCTCACCGTCGAGCAGGCCATCGCCCCCACTGCCGAGGACCGCGACGCGCAGGCGCTGCTCGAGGGCGTGCTGAAGATCACCGGCGGCGAGCTCGTCGACGCCCCCGAGGTCCGCTGACCACCAATCCACCGAACGAGGATCACCCTTCGTGAACATCGGCCAGATCGCCAAGATGGCGCAACAGATGCAGACGCAGATGGCGCAGGCGCAGCAGGAGCTCGCCGAGACATCCCTCGAGGCGACCGCCGGCGGCGGCGCCGTGCGCGTCGTGATCACCGGGGCGCAGGAGGTGAGGAGCGTCGAGATCGATCCGTCCGCCATCGATCCCGACGAGGCGGAGATGCTCCAGGACCTGGTGATGACGGCCATCAACGAGGCGATCGGCCGCAGCAAGGAGCTGGAGCGCGAGCGGATGGGCTCGATCGCCGGCGGCATGGGCATTCCCGGAATGCCGGGCCTGCCCGGCCTGCGCTGAGCGGAGCATGGCCGGGCTGATTGCGCCGGTCGCACGCCTGATCGAGGAGTTCAGCAAGCTCCCGGGGATCGGCACCAAGACCGCCCAGCGCCTCACCTACCACGTTCTGCGCGCCTCGACCGACGATGCGCGCTCGCTGGCTGCCGCCCTCGTCTCGATCAAAGAGGACGTTGCGTACTGCGGCGTGTGCTGCAACATCACCGAGGCCGGTGTCGACCCCTGCCTCATCTGCGCCGATCCGAGACGCGAGGCAGCACGCATCTGCGTGGTGGAGGAGCCGCTCGACGTGCTCGCCATCGAGCGCACCGGAGAGTTCCGCGGGCGCTACCACGTCCTCCATGGCGCCATCAGCCCCATCGACGGCATCGGTCCCGAGCGGCTGCGCACGCGCGAGCTGCTCGTCCGCGTCACCGATGGCGGAGTCGAGGAAGTCATCCTCGCCACCAACCCGAACCTCGAGGGCGAGGCCACGGCGATGTACCTGGCGGACCTGCTCAACGCGCACGTGCCGAACGTCACGCGTATCGCGCGCGGGCTGCCGGTGGGCGGCGACCTCGAGTACGCCGATGACGTGACCCTCATCCGTTCCCTCCAGGGCCGACGCGTCATCGAGCGTTGAGCGCGCACGGCTTGCTTGACGCCCCACGGCGCCTGATCTATAGTCCATCTTCGCGCCGGCATCTTGGCCGGCCGATGAACCGCGAACGGCGATCGACATGATCGTGCAGCGCGAACCATCGCGAGTTCACCTGAAGGGGAGTGCTCGAATCGAACGAAGCCGAGCCCGTGTCAACGGGCAAGGGCAACGTGGCTTACCAGCTGAAGAGTGACAGGAATCCACACGAGTCAGCGGGACAACGTCGAACTCTTAACCGGTGGAGCAGGCTTTCCAGATCTTCTGGGGGCACAACCACTGGTTTCGTTTTGTACGGAGAGTTTGATCCTGGCTCAGGACAAACGCTGGCGGGGTGCATGAGACATGCAAGTCGAACGAGGT
>JBQTHZ010000170.1:0-15741 GCA_052388515.1 Chloroflexota bacterium
AGCATCAGGTCGAAGCGTCGGCCAGGCGTTCCACGAAGAGGGCGGTCGCGGCCGTGATGCGCGCCAGGGAGTCGTAGTCCAGGGTGTCCGCCGTATCGGTCGGGCGGTGGTAGTTCGGGTTCCGAAAGTTGGCAGTGTTCGAGACCTGGATCGCCGGCATCCCGACGCGCCAGAAGTTCACGTGGTCGCTGCGCGAGAAGTGGCGCGCCGCCGGCACCGCCAGCAGCGCCGGGCCGATGAGCGGCAGATCGAGCGGATCACGCAGGAGCAGCACGCGCTCGGGACCGACGGTGGCCGAGAGGCAACCCGCCCACTCGCGCGCCACGGACACCGATGCGCGGCGATAGATCGTCACCACCGTGTCGCCGGCCCGCTGACGCGCGTCGAGCCTGGCGAGCTGGCCGGGGTAGAGCCGATCGATGCCTGCGGGCACCTGCTGCGTCTGCGGCCGAGGATCCATGAAGCCGATCGGATCGAACACGACTGCCGCACGCACGTCGTACCAGCTGCGGAGCCAGCGGACGAGGTACCGGGAGCCGATGAGGCCGATCTCCTCGAAGTCGGGCGCCGCCAGGATCACCGTCCTGTGGGAGCGTCGCCCCGCCAGCTGCGTTGCGAGCTCGACCAGGACCGCCAGCGCGGCGCCGTTGTCGTCCGCACCCGGCGCGCCGCGGACCGTGTCGTGGTGGGCCACGATCACGATCGCCTCGTCGGTCGCGCCGTCACCGATGGCCACCAGGTTCATGCCGTCCAGGCGCTCGTACACGTGCCGCGGATGGCGTCCTCGCGAACCGGGGACCGGATGGTCCAGTCGCGCCTTCAGCCGGCGCAGGCGAAGATGCTGCCTCCCGACCTGCCAGCCCGCTGCGCGCCAGGCCTCGGCGAGGAGCGCATCGGTCCGTTCCATGGCGGGCAGCGCGTTGATCCGGTTGCGCGGTCCGGGCAGGGATGCCACGAGCTCGCGCAGGCGCACCGGATCGATCCGCGCGAGCCATCCGTCGGCTGCCCGGCGTAGCGAGGCATCGGGCGTCGCATAGGTCGGCTCGGCGCTGCCGGGGATCGCGATCTTCATGCGCGGAGGTTACCCGCCGCGACGCGGCCCACGGCCCGTCACAATGTCTCCATGGCACAGACCGTGGACCCAACCCGCGTCTCCCGGCGTGCGGCCAGCTTCACCGAGTCGGTGATTCGCGAGATGACGCGACATGCCGCGGTCCACGACGCGGTGAACCTCGCGCAGGGGTTTCCCGACTTCCCGTGCCCGCCCGAGCTGAAGGAGGCGGCCAAGGCGGCCATCGATCGAGACATCAACCAGTACGCCATCACCTGGGGCGCTCGCGACTTCCGCGAGGCAATCGCCGCCAAGACGGCGCGCTTCCATCCGGACTGGGCGGTCGACCCCGAGACCGATGTGACCGTCACCTGTGGCGCAACCGAGGGGATGATCGCCGCCATGCTGGCCCTCGTCGATCCCGGCGACGAGGTCATCGTCTTCGAGCCGTACTACGAGAACTACGGGCCCGATGCGATCCTGTCGGGCGCCATCCCGCGCTACGTGACGCTCCATGAGCCGGACTGGCGGATCGACGCCGCTGAGCTTCGCGCCGCGTTCGGCCCGCGCACGCGCGCCCTCATCCTGAACAGCCCGCACAATCCCACCGGCAAGGTATTCGACCGCGCAGAGCTCGAGCTGATCGCAGCCCTGGCGCAGGACCACGACACGCTCATCCTGACCGATGACATCTACGAGCACATCGTCTACGCCGGCGAGCACATCCCGATCGCGACGCTGCCCGGGATGGCCGATCGGACGGTCGCGGTCAACTCGCTCTCCAAGACCTACTCGGTCACCGGCTGGCGGGTCGGCTGGGTCGTGGCGCCCGCTCCGCTGACGTCGGCCATCCGCAAGGTGCACGACTTCCTGACCGTCGGCGCGGCTGCGCCGCTCCAGGCCGCCGGCACGGTGGCGCTCGGACTGCCCGATGACTACTACGTGACGCTGGCGGCCGACTATCGGCGCCGCCGCGATCTGCTGATTCCATCGCTCGAGTCAGCGGGCCTCTCGCCCTTCATGCCTGACGGCGCGTACTACGTGATGGTCGACATCTCCGGCGTGACTGATGAGGACGACGTCACATTTGCGCGTCGGATGACCGCGGTGCCCGGCGTGGCATCGGTTCCCGGCTCGTCGTTCTACTCGCGACCGGAGCTCGGTCGCGCCAAGGTGCGCTTCGCCTTCCCGAAGCGCGACGAGACGCTGGCGGAGGCGGCGCAACGGCTGCAACGCATCGGCTGAGATGACGGTCGGAGCACCCGTCGAGGGATTCGAGCTCACCGCCGACGGTGTTGCTCTCCGCACGCTGCGTTGGCCGGCGATCGCGCCGCGATGGGCATCGCTGCTGCTCGTCCATGGGCTCGGCGAGCACGCGGGCCGCTATGACGACGTGGCGCGTCAGTTGGCGGGTGCCGGCATCGAGGTCCACGCCTACGACCATCGTGGGTTCGGAGCGTCAGGCGGGAGACGCGCCTACGTCGCGCGCTGGCCCGTCCTGCACGATGACCTCGAGGCACGACTCGCCGCCGTGCGCGCCATGAGCGGCGAGCTGCCGCTGGTGCTGTACGGCCATTCGATGGGCGGGCTGATCGCGCTCGGCTACGTCCTCGCCGACCCGCCGCGACCGGTGCCGGAGCTGCTGGTGCTGACCTCGCCGGGCATCGACTCGACCATCGCGCGATGGAAGCAGGCGGCGGCCCCGATCCTCGGGCGGGTCGTACCTCGGCTTCGAGTGCCGAACGGCTTCCGACCCGCTGACCTGTCGCGCGACCCTGCCGTCGACGAGCGTGTGGCCGCGGATCCGCTCTGCATCGACCGCTCCACGACCCGCCTGGGCGCCGAAGCGTTTGCGGAGCAGGCACGGGTCCGCGCGCTCTTGATGGCCCGCGATCCACTCCCGGTTCCGGCGTACGTCATCCACGGATCCGACGATCCGATCGTGCCGGCCGCCGCATCGGCGATCCTGGCCGAGCTGCCCAACGTGGTCCGGCGGGTCTATCCAGGCCTTCGCCACGAGACGCACAACGAGCCGGAGGGCCCGGCCGTCGTGGCCGATACCATCGCCTGGCTCCACGGCCGAACGAACCGGGACGCCTGATTGGTCAGGTCAGATCCCGCCGAAGTCGCCACCGCCGAAGTCGCCACCGCCGAAGTCATCTCCGGCGCCCGCTTCGCTGCCAGCGTCCGCGTCCCCATCGGCTCCCGGGTCCGCTTCCGCCGCTGCATCCTGGCCGAAGAAGGTGTCGGCGATGGCGGTGCCGACGAAGACGCCGGCGAGCGTGGACAGGAACATCCCGCCCATGCCCGGGCCACGGACGTTGCCGAAGGTTCGCTCCATGGTGCCCGGCTCCCGCATCTCCGCCCGCGTCGCCATCCGTGCGAGCGACCCCGGGTCGTCACCGCCGACCTCTGCCGGCGGCACTCGCCGGGAGAGCTGGGTGAGCACGACCTGGCGCTGATCCGGCGTCAGCCGCTCGAATGCCTCTTCGTGTGCGCGCTCGATGTCATCGGGCGGCGCCGTCTTGAGCATGTACCGGTAGCGCTCGATCGCCTGCTGATCATCCATTGCGGATCCTCCATTCGGACGTGATGCTCCTGGTCGTTCATTGGTGCAGGTTGCGCGCCCAGATGGGTGCCGGCGCCCTTCATGCGGTCAAATATTCCTCGGGCGACTGGTAGGCACGAATTCGGACGCCGATCGGCCACGGCAGTCCCGATCCTGAGCGTGATCGATGGTCGGAGTGATGCCAAACTGGTCGAAATCCAGGCCCAGTACTCACCACGTGCATATCTGACCCTGCCCATCGTGTCCCTGAGCAATTACAGACACCTGAGGAATATCTGGCAGGAATCCGGCCGCGCCACGAGGCGCGGACGTCACGGAACGTCGCGCAACTCGCATCGGCTCGTCCTAGGCGACCTCCGTCCGCAGCTGGTCCCGGTAGGCGACCACCAGCACCAGCAGGAGCAGATGCCAGAAGGCCACCTCGATCGAGTCGAACTGGCGGACGTAGAACGAGATGAGGTCGGCAAGTGTCAGCGCCACCAGGAGCCCGAAGTAGGCGAGCGTCCAGCCGAGCCGATGCCGGCCAGGGACGGTGGCAAGCGCGCCGCCCGCCACCAGCATGGCGCCGGCCACGCCCTCCACGGCGAGATGAAGGAGCTGGAATCGGGTCAGGGCAGTCGTCGGCTGCGAGAGGTCGAAGGTGATCCCTGAGCCGATGCCGACCAGGGCCAGGATCTGCCCGATGCCCGTCAGCAGCAGCGCGCCGATGAGCACGATGCGCAGCCCTCGCCCGCCGAGCCATCGGTCCGAGCGGGCGCGCCATCCCGCCCGGATGCCGCCAAAGCGATCGACGGGATCGGGGGCGACATGAACTTCCTCGGCCTCCACGAAGGCAAGCAGATCTGAAGCCAGTCGCCGCTGCTCGGCCCGCGGCGCACCAACCGCCGCGGAGGCGAGACGCTCCCGCAGTGCCTCGCGCTCGTCGTGCTGGAGATCGCCCTCGACCGTCTCCTCGAACAGCTCGAGCGCGGTGAGCAGCTGGCTCCGCGGATCAGGATCGTGGGGCCGACGAGCGCGAAGCCAGACGAGCACGGCGATCAGGAAGGTGGCGTAGATGATCGGCGCGGCCGCCGGATAGAAGTAGTCGTTCTCGGCGGTGATGAACTTGCCGACCTCGTCGATGAAGAGGCCGATGCCGACGCCGGCGAGAAGCGCCGAGGCGAGATAGACGAACCTGCCGGCCAGGAGAATCGGCAGCAACGATGCCGCGAACATGGCGGCGCCACCCCACAGGGCGTGGGCGATATGCAGGTCGCCTCCGCCGATCTGCGGAAAGCCGGTGACGGTCAGGAACCAGCGCGTTCCGATGACGGTGGCCGCGAACGAGACGAGCGTGACCAGCAGGTAGCGTTCGGCGCCCTCGCGCCGCACCGGGCGTCGGATCCAGGAGAGGCGTTGTCGGTTCGACGCATCGCGCACCGGCGTACGCTAGCCGACCGCCCGCGCCGCCGCCTGGATCCCGACCCCCGCTGAGCTTCTACATCAGAACCGCCGTCAGGCGTCCCGCGTCCGGGTGACGCGACATGCGTCCACGGTGCGCAGCCTCGCAAGGATCTCGGCCGCCGATTCCTTTGCCGGCATCCTGCCGGTGTCGATCACCATGTCGGCAACCTGCGCGTAGAGCGGATCGCGCTCGGCGATCGCATCGCGAATCCATGATCCGCCGCCGCGCTGAATGAACGGACGGTGGTCGGCCCCCTTCGCCCGAGCCTGGAGGATTGCGGCGTCAGCCCGCAGCCAGACGACGATGCCGCCGGCGCGGAGGCGATCGCGATCGGCCCCATCAAGGATGGTGCCCGCTGCGACACCGACGACCGCCGGGGCCGTCACCACCAGGCCAAGCGCGAGCGCGTCGGCTTCGGCGGCGCGCATCTCCGCCTCACCATCGGCCACGACGATCCTGCGCGCGGTCGTTCCGTGGGATCGGCGCACCAGCTCGTCGTTGTCGACGTATGGCCACCCGGTGGCCTCCGAGAGAAGGCGCCCGATCGTCGACTTTCCGCTGCCCATCATGCCGATGAGCAGCACCCGGCAGTCGCCCTCGAGTGTCATTCGAGGGCTACGACACGACCATGTACTGGTCGTGGCCGGCGAGGACGACGGCCCGCTCCCTGGTGCGACATTCGACCAGTCTACGGAAGCTCGAACCGAGCGTGAGGCATGGCCCGTGCATGGATGCTCGACGAGATCCACTCGCAGCAGGGGCCACGACATCCATGGAAACCGTGCAGAACATGGGCGACGCCGTCCTCCTCAGCGTCACCGAGGCGCTCCAGAACTTCCTTGGCTTCCTTCCCCAATTGATCGGCGCCATCATCATCCTCGTCCTCGGCTGGATCATCGCCGGCCTGTTGGCCGGCCTGGTCGAGAAGGTCCTCAAGACCGTCGGATTCGAACGGGCCGCCGAGTCGACGGGGATCGCCGGCTTCGTGAAGCAGGCCGGATCCGACTGGACCGTCAGCAAGGTCGTGGCGGAGATCGTCAAGTGGTTCATCCGCCTCATCGCGCTGCAGGCCGCCGCATCGATTCTCGGCATGACGCAGATCAGCGAGATCATCAACAGCATCCTGCTGTGGCTGCCGAACCTGATCGTGGCCCTTGCCATCGTGGTCCTCGGCGCCTTCCTCGCCAACTTCGTCTCGAAGGTCGTGCGCGGTACCGTCGGCAAGATGGGCTTTGACAACCCCGATCTCATCGCCAACATCGCGAAGTTCGCGATCATCGGCTTCGCGGTCATCGCCGCCGTCGACCAGCTCGGTATTGCCGAGACCGTGGTCAACACGTTGCTCATCGGCGTGGTGGCAGCCTTGGCCGCCGCGTTTGCCCTCGCCTTCGGGCTTGGCGGACAGCGCGTGGCGGGACAGATCACGCAGAGCTGGTACGAGAAGGGCCAGGAGGCGGGCCAGAAGGTCAGCGACTACGCCCAGCAGGCACAGTCCGACGACGCAACCGCGTCAGGCGGGCGTGGTCCGGCGAAGCGGCCAACCACGCCGCAGACCGAGCCGCCCATCACGGGAGGTTCCACGACGCCCGCCGGCGGCTGAGAACCCCTTCACCACGAGAGGCCGCGCACCGGACGAGGCCTCTCACGCACATAGGGAGGAACCCTCATGGGTCGCATCATCCTCGGGGTCATCATCGGGATCGTCCTGGTGATCTGGCTCCTCGCATCCTGCGTCGGCGCCATCTTCTAGCGCCGCACGCCGCGCTGCATCCGGCCGGTCACCGGCACGGGGCCGGAACGGGGTAGGGTCCGTCATATGGCACTCACAGTGCCGTTCGCAACCAGCCGACGCCGCGGAGATGCCCTGACCGGCCCGATCCAGCCGGATTGGTGCGCAGCTGGCACCTCAACGTCCTATCTGACGGAACCTACGTGCGGGAAGCAGGCTAAGGGCACTGGTGGTGCCACATGACGGAAACTGGGCAGGCATCGGTGCGGTCTATCCCGTGCGACGGGAGAGCCGTGCAACCCACTCCTCCAGGCGTGGCAGGTGCTCGGCATAGTGCTCTGGCCCCGCCTTCTTCACCCAGAAGGTCGCGGCCGGCGTGATCTCCGGCAGCTGCGCCCAGGCGCGCATGAGCTCGCCGTGCGCCGCCGCGGCCTGCAGGTGCACCGTCTCGAGCGGGATGTCGCGCATCGCCTCCAGGAACCGGGCATTCTCGGCGTCGATGTCGATCTCGCCCTCGCGGTACGTGCCGGCCGCGATCTGGCGCAACATGGTCGCTCCGCGTGCCATCCAGGTGCCCAGGTGCCCGATGGCGTCCTTCGCGCTCCAGCCTTCCTCGAAATAGCCGGGCTCGTCGGCGGTCTCCGGCGTCACCTGGTCGATCAGGGCGTGAAGCCGATTCCAGGCTTCGGCCTCGCCCGGCAGCTCGCGTTCGTGGGTCGGCGCATCGGATTGCATGGACCGATCGTAGACCCGTCGGCAAGGGCCGTGGTCACGGACCGTTGACGAACCCGCTGGTGTTGACCACTTCGAAGTCGGAGCCCCGCAACGCCTTGAGCTGGTTGAGCTCGTCGTCGTCCCATCGGACGTCGGATGTGCCGCTGAAGAACCACGGCGAACCGTTGTCGGCAAGGATCATCCCGTAGCGCTGCATGGCGACCAGGATCACCCGCATCCGCGGGCCGAAGTCGCTCATGTCGAAGTCGGCCTTCAATCGGACCCGCAGCCCCATCGGCGGCAGCGAGGACGAGGTCCCGGCCCCGGCGTGGTGGCGCGCCGGGTAGATGTGCGAGCTGCGGGTGACCGGGGCGGTGAAGCGGATGGCATGCTCGATGGCGCCGGAGGCGACTTCCTCGTAGCGCACGAGGCCCGGCAGGATCGGCAGGCCGGCCGCGTCGGCGCTCGTCCAGCCGTCAGGCCGAAGGGCGTTCGAGCGCAGGTCCCAGATGGCACCCGATCCCGCATGCCACCCGGAGCCCGTCCGTTCGGCAGCGAACAGCTCGTACAACCGGCAGGCGTCGATGTCCCACATGAGCAGGTGCCGATCCCCACCGCCCTCGATCCGCGGCGACGGCGGGATCGGGTACGGTCCGGCATCGGACTCATCGTGGTACGCGAACGTGACCGATGCTCGGGGCGTGGACGAGCCGACGACGTTGTATGGGATGCCGTAACCCAGGAACTCGCCGAAGTCGGGGTGCAGGTCCTCCCCGGCGCCGATGGTCGAGATCATCGTCCCCGAGTTGGCTGCGACCGGCAGCGCATCGATGCGCCGATTCCACACGTTCGTGCTCGGGAAGAGCGTGCATGCAGCCGGCGAGGATGGGCCGGTCAGCGCCCGATGCAGGAAGGCCGCCATCTGGCCACGCGTGACGCCTGCCGACGGACAGAAGCGGCCGGGTCCGCAGCCGCCGGTGATGCCTGACTCGGCGAGGCGGTTGATGTCGGTCTGGTGGGTCGATCGGTCGTCATCGGAAAAGTAGTCGCGTCCGGCGAGCGGGAGTCGAAGGGCGCGTGCCAGGAAGCTCGCCATCTGGCCACGGGTGACGGCGTTGCGCGGGCAATACCGGTTCGTCGCGCAGCCGCCCGTGATGCCGGATGCCGCGAGCCGGTTGATGTCGGCTTCGTGAATCGATCCATCGTCATCGGCGAACGCATCGGTGGCGGACCCTGGCAGCTCGAACGCACGGCCCAGGAAGCTCGCCATCTCGTCGCGCCGGACAGGCGCATCAGGGCAGAATCGACCGTTGCCGCATCCGCCGGTGATGCCGGCCTGGCGCAGCCACTCGATGTCCGCGGCGAACGGGTGGCCGGCCGTGTCGCTGAACGGAGGGACAGCCGCCGACGCCGGCGCGGCCGGTAGGACGCCCACGACCAGGGCGCCCATCAACGCGAGGAGGCGCACGCGAAGCCGATGCGTCGAGCGATTCCGGCGATTCATCCGCCGATTAGGCGTCCCCCGCCCGTCGCGCGCACTCCCCCATCCGTCTCATGGCTGTAGGTCGATCCGTTCGGCTAGAGCTCGACGACGTCGAGTGGCTCGTGGCGTCCCTTCAGCTCGAGTGACCGGGCATGATCTGCGTTCACGCCCGCCGCCCGGGCAGCAGGCACCGAGACCAGGACCTGGTGCGCCGCAGCCAACGATCCGAGCCGCGCGGCCACGTTGACCGCGTCGCCAAGCGCACTGAAGTCACGCTGGTCGTCAGTTCCGACCACCCCCGCGAATGCGGTGCCGGTGTGGACGCCGATCCCAACCGGAAGCCGCTCTGGCATCTGGTCCACGCGGCGCAACAGGTTGCGGGCGGCGTCGACGGCACGGCCCGCGTGCCCCTCCCCCGTGAAGGCGGGGATGAACAGCGCCATCACGCCGTCACCCAGGAACTTGTCGATGATCCCGTCGTGGGTCGTGATCGCCTCGGACGCGACCCGGTAGAACCGCTCCAGGAGCATGCGGTAGGCCGTGGCGGCCATGGACTCCGCCACCGTGGTCGAATCACGGATGTCGGCGAACAGCACCGACAGCTCGATCTCGGCTCCGCCCGGGTGCTGGCGGAGCTCTCGAGCGCAGAAGCCGCACATCGTCGGATTCCGAGGCTGCGGGCCATGGAGGGTCAGGCGTGCCAGCACCCCACCCAGCCCGGCGAACGGAGACCAGCACATCTTGCAACGCGGATCCGACGGCAGGTGCTTCCAGAAGCGCCGTGCCTTGTTGAGCTCCGTGCTCGTGCCAAGCAGGGCGCCGCGCCACAGGGCCTCGTCCTCGGCAGCCACGGATGGGCGCCCATCGTCGCCGATGCTCATACGCGTCCCACGATAGTCACCCGGTCGGCGGCCGAACAGCCCAGGTAGCGGATGACACTGGGACTCCGCTCAGACGGAGACTGCGGTAACGCTCCGTGCCAGGGATTCATCACATGACTGCTCTTGCCCATGGGTACCTTCATCACGGCCAGGTATGCGCGAGGTGACTCATAGCGGCGCAACGTACGATCCGTTCGGGCGCGTGCGCTGCTCCGTTGGGTACCTTCATGATCCGGGCGGCTGCTCGCGTCAGGTCTTGGCGCCTCCGGTAACGGAGATCGTCTCGCCGGTCAGGTAGGTGTTCGCGGCCGATGCCAGCCAGACCACGAGGGCGGCAACGTCGTCCGGGGTCGCCAGCCGGCGCAGCGGAATTGATTTCGCCATCTTCTCGGCGCGTTCATCCGGGATGGAGGGCACGCCGCCCTTGACGGTCAGGATCTGTGTCGGGGCGACGGCGTTGACGAGGATGCCATGCGGCCCGAGCTCCTTGGCCAGCGACGAGGTGAGACCGATGACGCCCGCCTTCGCGGCGGCATAATGCGGCGCCTTCGCGACCCCCTCCAGTGCGGAGCGCGAGGCGAAGCTCACGATCCTCCCCCATCCGGCGTCACGCATCCCCGGCACGACTGCCCGCGCGACCCGGAAGGTCGCGCTCAGCATGTCGTCGATCATCTCGGCCCAGCTCTCGTCGCCGATCTCGAGCAGGCCCTCAGCACGATACGCCGACGTGGCGTTCACGAGCACGGCCACTGGCGCGAGCTCGTCGGCGATCTTCGTGACCATCGCGTCGACCTCATCGGTCGCGCGCAGGTCTGCACTGACGACGACGGCGCGACCACCGCCCGAGCGGATCGACGCGGCCGCTTCACCGGCACGCCCGGGTTTGGCAGCATCGCGCTGGTGGAGCGCCACGACGGCCCCTTCCGCGGCGAAGGCAGCCGCCACCGTCGGTCCGACGCCACCACCGGCACCCGTGATCAGCACGACTCGGTCCGCGAGTCCCAGGTCCATGACGCCAGCCTACATCGGCCGGATCATGACGTTCGATCGGGCCATCGGGGGCGTCCCCGCCATCCGGCGGCTCCAGGGACCGCGAGCACCAGGCAGGCCGGGCAGGCCGCATCGGACCAGTCCGCCAGGGTGGATCCGAGTGCGCCCGATGTGCGCCTGCGCTGACGAATCGCCGCCCAGCCGATGAGCCCCACGATGGCCAGCGCCGCGACGCCAACCGCGATGAGCCCGACCCCGCCGGCCTGTGCGATCACCTCGGCGGCCGATGCGCCAAGCAGATAACCCAGAGCGAAGTGAGCAGCCACGAAGATGCCGTTGCCAACGACCAGGCCGAGCAGAAATGCGGCATACGGGACCGCCGACACACCCGCCGCCACGATGGAGGCGATCCGCACGCCGGGCGTCATGCGTGCGACTGCGACGCCGCGCGCACCGGAACGACGGAACCGCACGGCCAGCGCCTCTACCCGCGCTGGCCCGACACCGACTCGCCCGAGCCCGGCCAACAGCGGACGGCGCAGGACCCGGCGGGCCAGCCAGAACTGCACGCTCCCTCCGACGTAGCCCACTGCGAGGATGATGGCGAGGACGGCAATCGCCAACGGGGGGTCACCCGCGAGCGCCACGCCTGCACCGATCACGAGCAGGTCGCCGGGCACGGGAATCGGGACGCCTGCCTCCTTCACCAGAAGCACGGTCGCCAGCCCTCCGATCGCGAGTGCATCCATCGCCTTCAGCCGCCCGCCCCGCTGCGGTCGAGGCCGTCCCGCAGGCTTCGGTACGCGGTTCGCAACAGTTGGCCGACCTTCGGCCAGTACGACTGCCCCGGGCCCGAAGGCCCATCCGGGTCCGCGTTCCCACCGCGGTCGCGGATCTCGGCGGCCAGCCCGCGCAGCCTGCCCGCTTCGGCCACCACGGCATCCGGGACGTCGTAGAGGACGCGGTACAGTGCCGTGATCGCGTCTCCTGCCGCCGCGCCGGCAGTCTCCCCGATTTCGCGCCGCACCACCCACCACCCCAATTCGCGCCGGGCGACCATGGCAAGGCGATCCAGCGCGACGTCGAGGGCTCGGTAGCCGCGCTCGATGTCCGGCAGGACGCGATCGTAGTCAGCGTGCGACCGGCCGAAGCGCACCGCGGCGCGCGCCAGCCAGAACGCGGCGACCAGGGACTTCAGCCACGACGCCCGCGCCTGTTCGCGGTTCACCAGGACCAGCAGCGCGAAGAGGCGCGCAGGTTGACGCCTGTAGTACGCCTTCCACGCACGCAGCTCCAACCGGGCAAGACGATCCGGTTCGAAGTCGCGCCCCCACCCGCGATCACGCGCCATTGGCGCCGGATGATCGCGGTCGACCGGTTGGCTCAGCGCGCCGCGACAGGCTCCATCTGCTCGACCCACCTACGCCGCCACTCCGGTGCCTCGAAGGGATTGGCGAAGTAGTCCGTCTGGCGGGTGATCTTGCCGTCCGCGCCGGTTTCCATGATCGAGACGATGCTGACCGGCGTGCCGTCACCGTAGTCGATGGTTGCTTCGGCCACCCAGGCATTGCCGGGCTTGACGATTCGGCGGAGCGTCATCTTCGGGTCCATCCCCGTGGCGCCCTCGTAGTTCTCGTTCACCGCCATCACGTTGTCTCGGCCACGGATGCGCTCGCCGGACTGCGGCCACTCCTGCACGAGATCTTCAGACGCCATCTCGGAGATCTGCTGAGCCAGGGTCTGCAGGTCGCCCGACGAGTAGAGATCTCGAAGCTTCCGTTCCATCGCGTCGCTGTCCATCAGCCGCCTCCTTGCTCGGGTCGCGTGGCGGACCGCCACCGGTCGGGAACCGCGCAACGTCAGCTCGAAGTGTGCTCCCCCCACGTTCCGACGTCGAGGGGTTTATCCACCGTTTTTGGTGTGGTCGCCATCAGCTCGGATGACCGAGTGCGAGCATGTACACGGCAGCCTCCTCGACGCCGTCAACCCCCAGCATGTCGTTGATGGCGTCGTCCATGAATGCACCCACGCCGCACGCACCGAGGCCGGCCGACGTCGCCGCCAGGTAGCCGTTCTCGCCGATATGCCCCGCCTCCAACAGGCCGTACCGGTAGCTGCGATCCTGGTACTTGGGCCGCATGCGCTGGAGCAGCTGGGTCAGGAAGAAGACTGCGCCGCACTCGCCCAGGAATTCCTGGTGAATCCCCTGCTCCACCACGCGGGCGCGGTGGTCGCCGGCACGTACCAGCTCGAGCGCATGCTCGCGCAATGCGTAGTGGTAGACGCCGCGTTCGATGCCATCGACATTGTGGATCACCGCGTAGAGCTCGATGGGATAGAGCGCCCCGGATGACGGCGCCGTGCGTCTCGCGTTGCCCCACCGGTCGGCGCTGATGCCGGTCGTCAGGAACAGCATGCGTGACAGCTCATCGATGCTCATCGGCGTCGCTGCATACGAGCGGGTCGAACGCCGCTCGGCGATCGTCACCGCCGCGGGACGCGCGTCCTCGAGACGGGGTTCGGGCAGGCTGATGCGCGGTGCGTCGGGATACTGTTTGTAGAGGTCGGGAAACTGACCCCAGTTGGCCACCGATCCCAAAGCGTCGATGACACCGGGCTTGCTCCACTCGTGGTAGACCACGCCGACATCAGAGCCGGCGCTGATCTGCGGTGGCTGACGGAGCCCGCGGCCGAACGCCCAGCCGGCCAGCCCGCCGACGGCAAGACCGATGAACCCCCGTCGAGAGAGCATGCCGCGGGCAATGGACGCGAGCGTCACCGGCTCGACAGCCCGTGCTCCTTTCTTCCTTGGTGGCCGATCGCCCGTGATGGCCTGCGGAGACGGCCGGGCCGGCTCTCGCCTCAGTCGAAATCGGCCGTAGGCGACCAGCCGCTCCCAGTTGAGGACGACGTGCACGATCGCGAAGCCGCCCATCACGTATCCCGCCACCGTGTGGTACCAGAAGTCGTTGAGATCCCACAGGTCGGCGATCACTCCGGTGACTGCAGTGACGATGACGCTGAGCAGCAGCCCCGCACTCACCAGCCAGTCGACGTCCTGGCGCAGGCGCCTCATGTCCGTGCGGCAGCATTTCGCGCGCCAGAATTGATAGTGCGGTCAGTCGGCCGGAAGCAGGCGAAACGGGCGTCCACCCGGGCCGCGGAGGACCCGAAAGTGGCGCGCATCGAGGGTGAGGAGGTCGCGGATGCCATACCGATGGGCGAGCACGACCAGCGACGCATCGGCGAGACCGATGTCGAGCGCTGGGTAGCGACCGATGACGCGTTCGGCGGCAGCAACGTCATCGGCTTCGAACACCTCCATTCGATACACCCCTCGGCCGACCTCGGCCAGGATGGACCTCTCAGCGGCCTGGCCAACGCGCGTGACGAGCAGGTTGTCCAGCTCCGCCAGCACGAACGGGGACAGGATCCACGGCGGTGATGCGGCGCGCAGGGCCGCGAGCGCTCTTTCGTGGCTGCGCTGGCTGGAATCGATCGCCGCCAGCAGGCCGCTCGTGTCGAGGATGATCACCGATCGCCGAAGCCGTCCATCAGCTGGTCGACGCGCTCCGCGAGGTCCGGCTGCCCGCTATCGAACAGCGGAAGCCTTGGCTCCGCAACCCGATGGGTGCCAGCGACAAGCCCGATGCCCTCGCGGATCAGATCCGCCTCGCTGCGGCCCGTGGAGCGAGCGGCGCGTCGGAGGGCGCGCTTCAGGTCATCGGGCAGGTAGACGGTCGTCTTCTCCATGCCACCCACTCTACCATATCCATGGGTGGCATGGATACCACCTGACGGTCGACTCACGCTGCTAAACGCTCGCCCCCGTCAAAATGTGGATAAACGGGTAGACAGCGGGCTCAGAATGGAGCCGTGGGGGCCCGCCGAATCATCCAACTGCTCACGGCTCTGGTGAGCCTCGTCGTCCTGGGCCTGGCCGCCGGGGGCCACGTTGGCGGGCTTCCGTTCTAGCTGCGGACTCCTCGCGAGCATCGAGCCTGGCGGTCAGTCCGCGCCGTGGACGCGTTCGCCCTCGACGTAGGTCGCCAGCACCCGCGCGTCCCCGATCGGACCTGCATCGGGCGCGCGAAGGTCTTGATCGAGGATCACGAGATCCGCAACCTTTCCGACCTCCACGGTGCCGGTGGCGCCCTCGAGGTGGTTGACGTACCCGCCGCCGATGGTGAAGGCCTGCATCGCCTCGTCGAGGGTGAGCCGCTCATGGGGCAGGAATGGCGCGGCCTCGCGCGTCTCGGGCGCGATCCGATGCACCGCCACTTCGATCTCGAGCAGCGGGTTGGCGGTCGTCACCGTCCAATCGCTCCCACCGGCAAGCCGCGCGCCGGATCGCCGGAGGCTCGCGAACGGATACTGCCATCCGGAGCGTTCCGGGCCGAGCAGCGGAATGCGCAATCAGCGTCTCGCCGGCAAGGTCCACGACGGCCGACGACGTGGCCGCCTACATGTTCGATCCCGCCAACGATCCTCAGTGGATCAGCGGGATCACCGAGGCCGAGCCGCTCGGGACTGCCGCCGATCGCCATCGGCTCGCACGTGAGACGCCGTGCCACCTTCCTGGGCCGCCCGATCAACTATGTGATGGAGGTCGTCGAACTCGACCCGGACCGGCGCTTGGCGGGGCACGCCGTCGATGCGCCGATGGCCATGGACGTCACGTACGAGGTCCAGCCGACTCCGACCGGATGCCGGGCCAGCGTCCGGGTGCAGGGTGATGCCGCGGGCATGTACTGCATCGCCAGGCCCCTGATCTCGGCCCAGGTTCGGCGATCCATCACCGCGGATGTGGCGGAGCTCAAGCGCATCCTGGAGGTCTAGCCACGGGGCGCGATCAGGAGTACAACACGCAGGTGCCGGCC
>JBQTHZ010000171.1:0-15201 GCA_052388515.1 Chloroflexota bacterium
CGATCCCGGCGATGACCGCTGACTCGCGACCCTCGCCGCTGGTCTCGGCGTCCAGTCCGGCTGCGGCCGACGCGTACCGTTCGAGGCGGCTGCCGACGGTGTCGGACGAGCCGCTCATGGCGACGCCGGCCACGATCAGGAAGATGCTGATGGCCGCGAGTCCGGCGATGATGATGGGGAGCATGGTCATTGGGTCTGCGGCCTCCTAGAACGGTGAGCCGAAGACGTTTGCCGGAAGATGAATCCCGGCGGTCTCGAACTTCTCGACGAACTTGGGCCGGATCCCTGTCGGCTTGAGGCGACCCAGGATCCTGCCCTCCTCCACGCCGGTCTGCTCGAAGACGAAGACGTCCTGCATGACGATGACATCGCCCTCCATGCCCTGGACCTCGGTGATGTTCACGATCTTGCGAGAGCCATCCTTCAGCCGATTCTGATGGACGATGAGGTCGACAGCCGATGCGATCTGCTCGCGAATGGCCCGCAGCGGCAGGTCCATGCCGGCCATGAGCACCATCGTCTCGAGGCGGCTGAGCATGTCGCGAGGCGTGTTCGCGTGACCGGTCGACATCGAGCCGTCGTGGCCGGTGTTCATGGCCTGCAGCATGTCGAGGGCCTCCGCGGAGCGGCACTCGCCGACCACGATGCGGTCGGGCCGCATGCGCAGGGAGTTGCGGACCAGCTCGCGAATCGGAATGGCGCCCTTGCCCTCGATGTTCGATGGGCGCGCCTCGAGCGTGATCACGTGCTCCTGGCGGAGCTGCAGCTCGGCGGCATCCTCGATGGTCACGATTCGCTCGTCATCCGGAATGAAGGACGACAGGATGTTGAGCATGGTCGTCTTTCCCGAGCCGGTGCCGCCGGCGACGAAGACGTTGAGACGCGCCTTCACGCACGCCTCGAGGAACTCGAACATCTCCGGGGTGGCCGTACCGAACCGGATCAGGTCATCGACCGTGTACGGCGTGGCGGAGAACTTTCGAATGGTGATGACCGGCCCGACGAGGCTCAGCGGCGGGATGATGGCGTTCACGCGGGAGCCATCCGGCAGACGGGCGTCGACCATCGGGCTCGACTCGTCCACGCGACGGCCGATCGGCGCGATGATGCGCTGGATGATCTTCATCACGTGCTCGTCGTTCTGGAACGTCACGTTCGTGAGCTCCAGGCGGCCGTCGCGCTCGATGTAGACCTGCTGCGGTCCATTGACCATCACCTCGGTGAGGGTCTCGTCGCGCAGGAGCGGCTCGAGCGGTCCGAGGCCGAGGATCTCGTCCGTGATCTGCTCGAGCATGCGCACGCGCTCGGCTCGCGTGAGGGCCAGGCCCTCCTCATCGGCGATCTTGCCGAACAGCTCCTCGATCTGGCGCCTGACCTCGACCTGGTTCGAGAGATCGAGCTTCGGGTCGAGCTCATTGATGAGCCGATTCTGGACGCGGAACTTCGCCTCACGGAACGACTCGCGCGCGGGCATGGCACCCGCGAACCGCGAAGCCGTCGCTGTCGGCGGCGGGGCAGGCGGGCCACTCGGCGTCTGCGCCGGCGGCCGTGGCGGGCCGTCGGGCGCTGGTACCGGGGCGGGAACGGCCGGCGTCTGCGGCTCCCCTTCTGCGGCGGGCCGGGCCCGTTCGATTCGCTTCAGCAATGACATGTGCTGCGTCCTTCCAATCAGCTCAGCGGCGTGCGAAAAGTCCGCGCTTGGCGGCCTTATCGGACGTTGCGGTGGTGCCTGATCCCTCGCCGGCGAGTGTTCGGGCGAGCTTGATGACGTCGCGCGCGAGCGGCGACTCCGGGTGAGATACGACGAACGGTACGCCTCGATTCACGGCGAGCACGGCAAGGCGGCCGTCGGAGACGATGGTGCCATCGATCGGTCGCCGAATCGAGGCTTCAACGTCGCCGATTCGGATCCCCTGCGAGGCATCCGAGCGATTGATCACCAGGCGAATCTTCGATCGCTCGTAATCGAGTTGGTCCGCCACCTCGAGGAAGAGGCGAACGTTCTTGATCGTGGTGATCTCGAGTGCCGCCACGACCATGATCTGATCGGCGGCATCGAGGACCCCAAGGGTGTGGTCGTTCAGGCCGGATGGGAGATCCACCACGACCCAATCGTGCGTCTCGCGGAGGAAGCCGATGATCTTCCTGAGGTAGGCCGCGGTCACGAGGTCCGCGCCTTCGGGAGACGGCGGTGCCAAGAGGACCCGGATACCGGTCGAGTGGTCGACCATGACCGAATCGATGATGTCCCGGTCAGGCTCCCCACCATCGACCGCGTCCATGACAGAGCGGTTCTTCGGATTCATGTTCAGCAGCACACCCACATCGCCGAACTGAAGATTGGCGTCCACGAGGGCAACTCGCTGGTTGGTCTCTCGGCGCAGCGCCAGCGCCAGGTTCGTTGCAAGCGTGGTCCGACCTGCTCCGCCCTTGGGCGAGAAAACGGCGATGACCTCGTGATCCTCGCTACCCTCGGCCTCTCTCGGCGGGGCCTGCGCCGCCACGGTGGCCGCCGCCTGCAATTGATGTCGGCGGGCGAGCTCCCGCTCATGAACGCGCTTGATCGACGTGGCGAATTCGTCGCCACTGAACGGCTTGACGAGGAACTCGCGTGCACCCGCGAGCATCGCCCGCTTGAGCTGCTCAGCCTCGCCATGGACGCTCATCATCACGATCGGACTGTTCGGGAGCCGCTGCGAGATGATCTCGGCCGCGGCGATCCCGTCGATGCCGGGCATGTTGATGTCCATGACGATGATGTCGGGTCGCAGGTCCATCGCCAACTGGATCGCCTCTTCGCCGGAGCCAGCCGTGCCGGCCACGTCGATCTCGCGTTCCAGCCCCAGGAGACGCGACAGGTGGTCGCGCGTCTCGGGGATGTCGTCGACGATGAGGACCTTGATCATGATCAATGCTCCGGCGGATCGTTCGGAGGCGTCGGCCTCGTTACTGTGCCGTCTCCTCGTTGAGCTGCTGGACGATGTCGGGGATCCGAACGCCATACTCGGTGACAAGCTGGTCGAACGTGATGCCGACGGTCTCTTCGACAACGTCGTCGTCGAGATGGCGCACGATCGCGCTCAGCTGGCCGACTTCGGCAACATCGCGCTGTGCGAACTTGATGACCTCGGCGTCCTGGGCCGTTCCAGCGAACACGATGATCACGCTGTCGATGACGGGCTGCGCCGGCTGATCCGGGTCGGGCTCACCGTCCTCGTCAGCGTCGACCGGTTCCTGCTGGATGGCTCGCGTGCTGCTCACGTAGAGGACCCGCTTGTCCTGCAGGAGCGCCTTGACGGTCCGCTGGTCCTCGAGGCCGGTGACGGCTTCGAATCGCGGGGGCGCGTTCTCGTCAGTGTTCGCTGCCGAGTCGGCGGTTTCCTGCAGCACGTCCACCTGTCCGGCCAGGACGACGTCGATGTAATCACCCGGCTTGACGAGGAAGTCGAGACCGGTGACCCGGTCGACCTGGAAGGCAATCGCCTTCTCGCCCGGCTCGAGCTGGGCCGCGATGTTGATCGTGGTCCCTGATGTGATACCGATCAGCTCCGCAGTCACCTGGGAGCCCTCGGGAACGGCGAAGAGCGCCGGCTGGCCCGAGACGGACGTGGAACTCCTGAGTGCCGTCTGCTGGACGGCCTCCGGGTCGACCTGTCGCTCCTCGACCAGGTCAGGCGTGACCGGGTCACCAATGCCGATGTCCCCCGTCGCGACGAGAACGGTCTCGGTGACATCCTCTGGAGCCGCGGCTTCCTCCCGCTGGTTGAGGAGAATCACAATGGCGATGAAGGCCACGATGGCCAGAAGCACACCGACCAGGATGACGAGGCGATTCGATCGCTTCACGGATATACCCCTTTGAGCTCGGGTGGCGTACGTGCCGATGAGACAGGAAAGTACGTGCAGCGTTGTGACTGCGGGCAACAGTCTACGATCAGCAGTCCAGACGCAACGATCGGACTTCCGTCCCATGACCATCGGCGTGGGCGTGGGTCGCCCGGACACAGAACGACCCCCGTCGGCATCCGACGGGGGTCGTTCGCGTAGGCGATCTACAGCTGGTCGTTGACCGACTGGAAGATGCCGCTGATGGCCGGGCCCAGCAGGACCAGGACGGCGATCACCACGATGGCGATGAGGGCGAGCAGCAGCCCGTACTCGACGAGCGTCTGGCCTTCCTCCGACTCGCGTCGGTTCTTGAGATAGGTGACAAGATTGCTGATGAACGAAATCATGATTGGCAGAGACCTCCTTTCCTCGAAATTTGGTGCGGCGAGCGCATGGACCGCCAACCGCGCCATCTATCAGCCATTCGTCGCATTCGAGCGGAACGGCCCCGGTACCTTCAGGTAGCACCGTGGCTTTGTCAACCCCCTTGCGGGCGGTCAGATCTGATCGTTCACGCTCTGAAAGATCGCGCTGACCGTGGGGCCGAGAAGAATCAGGGCTGCGATGACGACGATCGCGATGAAGAAGAGAAGAAGTGCATATTCGACGAGGGTCTGACCACGATCGTCAGTGTCTCGCGCCTGACGAAGCGCAGGCAGCAGTTGAACCATCAGGTTCATGGCCCGGTGCAGCATTTCGGTTACCTCCTTTCCTCAGGACTTCGGACGCACATGCAGCATGTGCGTCACTGATCCATTTCGTCAATGGTCGCGCCACGCTAGAACGACGCCGTGCACGGGCATACCACCCGTGCGTACCGACCCGGGGGGTACTGCCGTCGCGAAGTTGAGGAAGGCCGCCCCCTTGCGGAGGCGGCCTTCCTGGCACCGGAGGAGGAGTCCTGGAGACCGCCGTGGAGTGCGTCGGTCTCCCGATGAAGGCCATCGCGGATACCCGTGATGACTTGCTGGCAACGCTACGCGCGCGCCCTCGGATCATAAATGGAACTCCCGTACCGAGATGGTCGGGACTTCTGTATCTCAGTCCTCCGGGATCTTGATCCAGCCCTGGCGCATGGCGTAGACGACGGCCTGCGTGCGGTCGTTGACGGAGAGCTTTCGAAGGATGGAGCTCATGTGGTTCTTGACGGTCTGCTCGCTGATTCCCAGCGCGTAGGCCACCTGCTTGTTCGTCATGCCCTGGGCGATGTTGTCCAGGATCTCGACCTCGCGCGGTGAGAGGGGTGCGAAGATCGGCTGCGCCTCCGAGCCGTAGACGGCCAGCTCCCGGAACTCCTTCAGCACCCGGGAGGCCACCGCCGGCTTGGCGAAGACCTTGTCGTTGATGAGGTACTCGCCGGACCGCACGCGGCGGATGATGGCGATGAGGTCGGTCGGATCGATGTCCTTGAGGACGTACGCCGCGGCGCCGGCCTTGATGGCATCGAACAGCTGGTCCTCGTCGTCGTTCGACGCGAGCACGATGACGCCGGTGTGCGGAAGCTCCCGCTTCAGGCGTTGCGTCGTCTCGATGCCGTTCGGCGCCGGCAGGCCAAGGTCCATGAGGACGACGTCAGGCGTCAGCTCCTCGATCGTGGCGAGGGCCTCGCGCCCGGATCCGGCCTCGCCCACGACCTCGATGTCGCTCTCCAGCTCGAGGATGTTGCGGACGCCGCGACGGAACAGCGTGTGGCCGTCGACGATGACGACACGGGTCTTTCCGGCGCGACGGTCACCGCCTCTGCGGCGCTCGTCCGTCTTGGTCTGGGTCTCGACTTCCATGGGAGCTCTCCTCTCCTCCTCAGTGTGCGTTGTGACCCGGCTCCGGCAACCGGAGCAGGATTCGGGTGCCTTCACCCTGTCGTGATTCCATCTGGAGCTGGCCACCGAGCAGCTCGGCGCGCTCCCGCATGAACTGCAGACCGAAGTTGCGGGCCGTCCCCGATGCCAGCCGCATCAGGTCGAAGCCCCGGCCGTTGTCCTCGATCACCAGGGCGTCTCCCTCGAGACCGATGGCGACCCTGCTGGCCGCCGCGTGCTTGCGCACGTTCTGCAATGCCTCCTGCACGATGCGCAGGACCGATGCGCGCTGCGCCGGCGTGAGGCGCTCGTCGATGCCGTCGACCGACACCTCGACCGCGATGCCGTGCCGCTCCTCGAGCTGCTGCGCGCGCTCGGCGAGGGCGGTCCCCATCCCCACGTCGACGATCGGCGGCCGCAGGTCGGTGATGAAGGTTCGGACCTCGTCGAGCCCGTTGCGCAGCATGTCGCGCAGGAAGGCGACCTCGGCCTGGGCGGCGCGATCGGCATCGCCGAGGATGCGGTCCAGGTACTCCACCTGGAAGATGGCGTTGGTCAGCACCTGCGCCGGACCGTCGTGAATGTCCTCGGCCATGCGCTGCCGCTCGCCCTCCTGGGCCTGCACGATGCGCAGGCTCATGGTGGCCGGCGACTCGTCGGCCATCGGTCCGGGCTCCTCGCCGACCGCCTCGGGGGAGTCGAGGTAGCCCCACAGGATGTCGAGCTGCCGGGCGACGACATCGAGCCGCTTGAGGCGTGCCTGGAGTGCAGACAGGTCGCGGCCCCGGGCCTCGTACTCGGCGCGAAGCGCATCGGTCCCGACCGGTCTCAACGAGCCGCCGCGGCGGTCGAGCCGCGCACGGAGCTGCATCCACTCCTCGAGATCGTGGCGGTACCGCTCGCGGAACTGCTCGGCCAGCGCGTGCACGCGTCGTGAGTCACCACGGAGGCTCTCCG
The DNA here is from genome assembly GCA_052388515.1 of Chloroflexota bacterium. Lineage (GTDB taxonomy): Bacteria > Chloroflexota > Limnocylindria > QHBO01 > QHBO01 > JACDBZ01. The sequence goes on from JBQTHZ010000171.1 coordinate 6,645, forward strand.
TGGCTTCGGCGCCGATGCGGTCGAACCGCTCGTTCGCGTTGCCCCGCACTGGATCGTTCGGCATGGTTCCCCTTGAGTACCGGGTCCGGCCTGGTACCGGACGCGGCGACCATGCTGTGGCCGTCCTGTGCATACGGGCAACAGTACTTTGTGTGCCGGAAGTACTACGTCCGATCTCGGAGGGTGCCGTACCCTGCCTCCCGATGCGACGCGCGTTCACCATTCTCGACTCGCCGATTCCCGCCCTCGGACTGTCGATCGCCGGCATTCTGGGCGCAGCCGCCTTGGTGCGAGGCCTTTTCGATCCCGACTTCTTCTGGCATCTGGCGACTGGTCGGCTCATCCTCGACGGCGGCAGGATTCCGACCACCGATCCATTCTCGTTCACATGGTTCGGCGAGCCATGGACACCCGATCAGTGGCTGGCCCAGATCGCCATAGCCGGCATCATCGACGCGCTGGGCTCGGCTGTGCTGCTGCTCTTGTTCGGCCTCCTCGCTGCGCTGGGGATCGCTTCGATCGCCGAGGCCATGCGGCGCGAAGGCGCACGGGTGAGTGCCACCGTCGGCATGTCCCTCCTGGTCGGGGCGGCGGTGCTGCCGCTGGTCACCGCGCGTCCCCAGGTCGCCTCGTTCGCCTTGCTGGGCCTTCTCCTTGCCGTCCTCATCCGCGCTCGGCCGGCTTCGCCTGGTCTGCTGTGGCTGCTTCCGCCATTGTTCCTGGTCTGGGCGAACATGCACGGCTTCTTCATCGTCGGCCTGGGGGTCGGGTTTGTCTATCTGGCGGCGACGATGATTGGGCGGACCCAGATGCGGACGCGTCCGCTGACCGTGCTCGGTGCCGGGATCGGCAGTCTCCTGGCGGCCATGCTCACGCCGCAGGGACCGGCGGGCATCCTTTATGCCGTGAGCTTTGGGGACACGGGTGACTGGGGGGCCCGCAACATCGCTGAATGGCAGTCACCGAACTTCCACGATCCGCAGTTCCTGCCTTTCTTGGCTCTGCTCCTCATCGTGCTCATCGTCGGCATTCGCCGGTCTCCTGGCTGGCTCGCCGTCCTCGCCGTTGTCGGGATGGCGATTGGGCTCATGGCGATCAGGACGATCGGCGTGGCGGCGCTGCTCATCCTGCCGGCCGCGATCGCTTCGGCTTCTGGACGGCTGGGAGCCGCTCGAGTGCAGTCCGCCGATTCTGCCCGTCGGTGGCTGGAGCTCGGCGCAGCTGGGGTGGTCGCCGTGGTGATCGTCATCGCGGCACTCGGCCGTGGGCCTGTCCGCGTCGATGAGCGCACCATCCCGGTCGCAGGCGTGGGCATGCTGGCGGAGGTCAACCCCGACGCGCGCGTGCTCGCAAGCTACGGATGGGGAGGCTACGCCATCAGTGAGCTCCATCCGACCGGTGGGCGGGTCTTTGTCGACGGCCGGATGCACAAGTACGCTCCCGACGTGCTGGCCGACTATGTCGCCATCGCCAGCGCGGAACGAGGATGGCAGCAGCTCGTGGAGCATTATGGGGTTGAAGCGATGTTGCTCCGCACGGATGCGGTGATCACGAAGGGGATCGCCCAGGGAGCCGGGTGGTGCGAGGCATACAGGGATGACCTGCAGGTGCTGCTCCTGCGGACCTGCCGTCAGGGGCTGGAGGTCTCGACGACCTCGTAGATTCGTATGAGCGAGTCAGCGTACGCCGGCTCAATGGCGAGCCAGTCGGCACGGTTGCCGTGGTCATCGACGGCGGCGCCGCCGTCCCACAGGCCCTGTGGCTCGACTGCAGGACCGCGCGCCTGTCGCTGCGCGACGAACCACCGCACGTCGTAGGCGTCTATCACCTCCTCGATCACGAGATAGGGATCGTAGGTGGAGCCGATGACCGGGTGCTCGGTAGCGGTGGCCAGCATTGGGGCGTCTCGGAACATGACGCGCTCATCGTCGGGCCGCAACTCCAGGAACGTGGCCACCCGTTCGACTGCCGCGAGGTTCGTCCGCCATTCGACCAGGAGGAGCGCCGATGCGACCACGGAGAACGGGATTGCCGCGACGAGGGTCGCTGCCAGAAGGAATCGGTGCGTCGCGGGGCGGCCGAGAAACCGCCACCAGCGTGAGCCGGCGGTGGCCAAGGGCGCGATGGTCATGGCGGCGAGCGGCGCCCCGATCGGCAGCCAGGCCGAGGCATGGTGGTAATAGAGCCCGTGCGGTGCATGGAAGGTGAACAGGCCCCCCATGACGATGAACATGACGACCCAGTACACGATGAACGGGGCAACCTCGGCCCGGCGACGGTGGATCCAGAGCCCCGCCACGAACAGAATTCCGAAGACGCCGGCGAGCAGCGCCAGCGTGTAGCCACCGATCGTGATCCAGGCACCGACTTTCTGTCCGAGGATCGTCAGCGGCCCCTGGGCGAGATACGCAGAGAGGCTCGGATCGTCGCTGATGCTGAACTGCTGGTTGTAATTGGTGATCCACAATGTATGGCCCCCGGTCGATGGAAGCGCTGCGCCGAATGTCATGAGATTGCGGATGGCCCATGGAGCCACCACCGCGGAGAAGGCGAGCGCCGATGCGAAGCCGGCGAGCCAGCCCGGTCGCGACCCGTCGGCCCTCCAGCCGGTCCAGCCCATGCCGATCAGCCAGGCCATTGCGGTAGCGATCGCGAGCAGCACTCCTTCGATCCGCGCGAGGGTCGCCAGCCCGACGAGCGCTCCCGAGCCGATGAGCCATGCCCGCCGGTGCGCCGGATCGGCGACCGAGCGCATCGCAGCGTGGATAGCCCCGGCGCCGGCGAGCCCGAAGACCGCGTAGTTCTCGACAATCGACCCGAACAGGAGGAGAGGCCCGGCGAAAATGACGAGCAGGCCGGCGGCGACAGCCGCCGATCGGCTTCGCCAGGTCTGCCAGGCGAACGCGTAAGCCACGGGCGTCATCGCGGTTGACAACAGGAGGAATGGCGCGCGCGCAGCCATCTCCGAGGGGCCGCCGATCGCCATTCCTGCTGCCGCCACGAAGGCCGCCAGTGGCATCCAGTGCGCGTGGCTGGGAATCGGAAGGCCCGGAATCGCCGGTATTTGTCCGCCTGTCTCAAGCACGCTCCAAACGAACGGTAGGGTCAGCCCGTGCCCCGTCGCCAACCGCTGTCCGGACACGAGGTAGTACGCCGAGTCCGTCCACGGCGCCGCGTCCACGACGAACGCAACGAGAATTCGAACGACCATGGCAACACTGGTGAGGACAATGATGTCGCGTCGCATCATGGCTTCTCCTTGCCGGCCTCAGCGAGGCCGACTGCCACGAACGTGAAGTCGTAGGTCCAAAGGCGCGGCAGCGCAATCACGGCCGCGGTCGCTGCGGCCAGCCAGGCGTGCGCGGACCGCTGCGCGGCCGCCGCTACCGTCACAGCCGATAGGAAGGTCACCGCGGCCGCCCAGAGCGGAAAGGCCCGGTCAAAGAGCGAGTAGCTCAACTCTCCGGCGGAGACCGGGTAGTTGCTCAGGTCGAACAGCAGCATCGGCGCGACCAGCAGGAAGGTCACTCCCAACGTCTCGCCGACACGGCGCCACTGCCCGCGTCCGACGTACACCAGGACGAAGAGGATGGGTACGACCTTCAGCGAGGCTGCCACGGCAATCCACAGCGGGCCAGTGCGCCGTTCGACACCAAAGAGGAGCGCTGCAATGAGCAGCGCGTGGACATTGCCGGTGCTGTCGATCAGGATCAGCATACCGACGACGAGCCCGCCGAGCGCGACTCCGACTGGGGTGCGGTGGCGCACGATCGCCAGCGATACGGCACCGGTGGCCGCGACGAGAACCAACGTCCACACAGCACCGACGAGGGCCTTGGGAAGGAACGTGAGCGGCACCCACGCGTAGGCGAACCACGGTGCGTACCGGTAGACATCGGCGGTCGTGGTATCCCGAAGCGCCGGATAGAGGGGACCACCGTCTCGGACTCGCATGGCCGCCGACCAGTACGCCTCCATGTCGACGAGCGACCAGTCACGGACCGCGAAGATCATCTGCGCGATGCCGAAACCCAACGTGATCGCGAGGACGGCGATTCGAACTGTTCGCGCGGTCCACGATTGGCCTCTACTCGTCACCACCATCACGGCGCAGACTAGCGGTCCGGCGCCGTCCGGTTCGTGGTACTTCCGGTCAGCGCGGCGAGCGCGCTGGCATCCTAGACTCACCCGGTGATCCTCGCCATCGAGCGCCGCCTGCCTGGATCGCTCGTCCTATTCATCGTCGGGTTTGCCGCCATAGCGGTCGCGCTCGCTTTCCTGAAGGGCCTCCAAGATCCCGACTACTTCTGGCATCTACGGACCGGGGAGTTGATGCTGGAGAGCGGGTTGCCGAGAAACGACCCGTTCTCGTTCACGTATGGCGGCGCGTGGGTGCTCCACGAGTGGCTCAGCGAGGTGGTCATCGCCTGGCTTGACCGGGCCGTGGGCCCGACGGTGAGCTTGGCGTTCTTTGCGCTCCTCGTGCCTGCCGCCTTCGTGCCGGCGACGGTCAGCCTGCGACGGCTCGGGACCCCGTCGCACGCGATCATGGGAGCGATTCTGATCTGCGCTGCCGTGACAGTCCCATATGCGACGGTTCGCCCTCAGCTGCTGTCGTGGCTGGCGATGGGCATTCTTATCAGCCTCTTGCTGGCTCTTCGGCCCGGCCGACCTGGCATCCTCATCGCCATCCCGATCCTCTTCGTGGCGTGGGCGAATTTTCATGGCGTCTACGTGCTTGGGCTGGGCGTGCTTGGGCTGTACGCGCTGGCGACGCTGCTCGGTGATACGCCTATGGCGTCTCGTCGCCGGATAGTGATGGCGACGTTCGTGGCAGCGTTCCTGGCCGCGGCCCTGACTCCGGCCGGCATCGAGGGGCTCTCGTATCCGTTGAGATATGTCGACTCCGGCGATTGGGGACTGGCGAATATCCCCGAATGGCAGTCTCCGAACTTCCACGATCTCGTTCAGCTGCCCCTTCTGGTCCTCCTTGGGGCGGTCGCGCTGCTACCGATGCCGACTGGCCACCGCTGGCTGCGTTTCGCGGCGGTACTCGCACTGATCGGCGCCCTGCTCGCGAACCGCAACGCACCCGTCGCAGCGGTCGTCTCCTTCCCCTACGTGGCCATGGCGATCACTGCGAGCGCATGGCGCCCCGGGCCGACGCCAGCAGGAGGTCGCCTGCTCCAGGTCGGTGCCTGTGTTGTGATCGTGGCCGTCGCGCTGTTGACGCTGCCTTCTACTTCAGGATGGCGCGGCGTAGCGTTGTCGCGGTATCCGGCCACGGCAATCCGGCATCTCGCGGCCGAGCCTGTGGCCCGACTGGCAACCGAGTATGGCTGGGGAGGCTTCGCGATTGAGCAGCTTTACGACCGCGGCACCAGAGTGTTCGTGGATGGACGGAACGACATGTACCCGCAGGAAATTCTCGAGGAGTACACGACCCTTCGGGAAGCGCGGCCGGGATGGGAGCGCATTGTGGATCAATGGGAGATCGAGGCCCTCCTGTTTCCAGCCGACGCCCCGATCGTGCGCGGCATCGCTCAATCGATGGGATGGTGCGAGGTTTTGGTCACGGATCGCGAGGTCCTCCTCCAACGTGACTGCGCGGGATCCTGATCAGGGAGGGAAGCTGGCCCACCTGATCGCCCCGGTGACCAGTACGACCTGGCCTACCACGGCGAGGACGATGAGCAGGCGCCCTGCTCGTCCGGATGGCAGCCATGCCCCAAGCACCGCGAATGCGGGCAGGGCCACGAGGGCGTGGCGCGGCATGTTGACCCAGTTGGCGAGGAGGACCGTTGCGGCCACGGTGAGCGTGGCGTATACGCCAGCCTCGAGGTCGAGGCGAAGAGAGTAGATGGCCCCCGCCACCACTGCGGCCACGATGACGACCGAGACGATGTAGTACGCACTCGGAGCCAGCAGGCCCTCGACGAGCGACGCCGCTCCAGCAGCGGTGGCGGACAGGACGTACCAATTCGGTGAGCCTTGCAGGTACCCCGTGGGCTCACCAGTCAGCATCCAGACGAAGCCGATCCAGGCCAGGAACGCCAACGGCCCGGCCGCGATGAATGCCAGCGTCCGCCACCCCATGTCATGGGTTCGCAGCGCACGCGCCGCGGCCGCCACACTAAGGGCGGATCCGGTCAACCTCGTCAGCTGGGCGACGGCGACCATGGCAGGGGCCGCGATGCTGTCCCGCATTGTGCAGCCGGCGAGCCCTATCAGGAAGAGGAAGAGCGACTCCGAGTAGCCGAGCGACCAGACGTACGCCGCGGGCCCAAAGGCCAGCAGCACCAGACCGCGAGTCGCGGCGGGCTCGTCGCCTGTCAAACGTCGGAGCCAGCGGTGGGTCGGGACCATTGCGGCCACAAACAGCATGTTGCTCAGCATGATCGCCGTAAGCTCGAGCGGAATGATGCCGAGGGACGCGACCCGGATGAGCAATGGCCAAGCCGGGAAGAAGGCGAAATCGTGGTATCCGTCTGCACCTATCGGCAGCAGCGGGTCCGCGTGGTAGCCGGACTCCGCGATCGACAGAAACCACTGTGTGTCCCAGGCCGCAAACGGCGAGGCGGCATCGGTCAGCCGCGGCCATCCGCCGGTGGACTGGCTGCCGAACACGGCGATGAGCGCGACGGAGAGGAGGCGAGAGGCAATCCCGATTGTGAGCGGCGTGCTATTGCGTTGTAGGAAACCGCCCACGCCAGTCAGGCGGCGGGCCGGCGGGCGACGAAGAGGATGTTGAAGTGCAGCGCCGAGTACCAGACGCGTTCGACGTCGAAATCGGTCAGCATGGCCCGAATTTCCGGAGGCCGATACTCGTTGTGGAACGGCTCGTCGCCCGGACAGGTGCTGGACAGGAAGCGTAGCTTCCAGATCATCGAGCGCGCCGGCACGGACCCGATGAGCGTACCCCCGGGCCGAAGGACTCGATTTATCTCGCGAAGCGCCTGGTCCGGATACGGAACGTGCTCGAGCACTTCGGTGCAGAGAACCGTCGCGAACGAAGCATCCTCGAACGGCATCATTTCGATGTCACCCTCGACGACGACCTGGTGCGGCAGGCGCTGCCGAATCATCGTGAGGTTCCTGGGATTCAGGTCGATGCCCGTGCTGCCGGGCGGGAGCGCTGCCAGGTTGAGCCCCGTGCCGCAGCCTGCATCGAGCATCGGCTCGGCGCCAGGCCGACGCACGAGGTTACGAACGCCGCGACGGCGGTTGCGATGGAAGAACGACTCGAGGCCCCTAAACCCGTCTGCTACTTCGACCCAGTCGTATTCCTCGACATCACGGTAGTAATCCCTGACCCACTCGGCCCACTCGGATTCCGTGGGAAAGTCAGTGACGCCCAGGGTTGCGTCGTGATGTGCGTGCGGCATGCCAATTCCTGTTTCTCGCTTCGAGCTGCGGCCGTCACTATAGGCCGGGGGCGGGAGCGCAGGAGTAGCCCATAGGTACCTACAAACCGCTGCGTTCGTGGTTGATGATGTGCAGGATGGTTATGGGCCGATCCACGCACGCCTGCACCGTTACCCCATGACCCGTCGGTGAGGTTGGGATGACAAGCGAATCGCTCGTTGCGCCCCGGCGACTGCGTGAGGCATTGCAATGGACAGCTCTAGCCTTCCTCGCGACGGTCAACTTTTTATTCGTTGGCGAGATCCTATTCAACCTTGACTTTCAGTACGACTGGCAGGTGCTGACGGACGTTGGCCGCCAGATGCTGTCGGGCGAAAATCCGTATGAAGCCGCCGGTCGAGGCACCATATACCGCTACTCGCCATTGTTCGCGCCGATCTATGGACTCACTGCTCCGCTCGGCGTCTGGTTCTGGCGCGCGCTCGCGTTCGCATCGCTCGTCCTACTTCCCCGCAAGGTGGCATTGATCGCCTTGCTTTCATTTCCGTTCTGGTTCGACGTACAGCACGGAAACATCTTGACCATCATGGGGGTTCTCGCATTCCTGTCGGTCGAGCGTCAAGCGTGGGCCCAGGTTGGATTCCTTGCCTTGGCCATGCTCGTGCCGCGCCCGCTGATGGTGCCAGTCACCCTCTGGATCTTGTGGGATCGCCGTGCCTGGTGGCCGTGGATCGTCAGCGGGCTCGTGGCGTACGCGGCCGCAGTGTGGGCGACCGGGTGGGGAGCGGCATGGCTCAGCACCCTGGTCAGTATCGGCGGCGCCCATATGCAGGACTACATCGGCTGGGTGCGATTCTTTGGACCATGGTGGCCGCTCGCCGCCCTACCGCTTACTGCTTATTTCATGTGGCGTCGCCGTTTTGGCTTTGCGAGTCTGGCGCTGTCGCCCTACTGGATCATGTACTACGCCATCTTTCTCCTGATCGAGCTGGCAACGCGGCCACCGTCATGGATGCCACACGCCGAAGGCTTCGTCGCAGGTCGCAAATTGACCACGGTGTATGAAGATCGGTCGACCTATCTTCTTAAAGCTAGATCACCTAGACGGCAGTAGTGATCGGATCGGCGCGAACATCGGACCCCCGATCGTCGGGCTGCCGTCGCTCGCCCTTTCTCGGCTCGTCGGCCATCG
>JBQTHZ010000172.1:0-6364 GCA_052388515.1 Chloroflexota bacterium
GCGCCGCCGAGCACGCGCAGCTGCGCCACCCGCATCGATGCGTCCGAGCTCTCGAGGTACTGCATGATCGTCTCGGCCACGTCACGGTCGACGCGGTCGACGAACATCGTGAGCGCCGCGGCCGTCGGGTGGTACTCCTCGTCCTCCGGCGGGTACATCTCGGGGTACGGCATCGGCTTGACCATGTCCGCCAGGGGAGCTGCCAGCGTGCGGAACGGCGCCATCGCGCGCTTGCCGTCGTCGGCCGGTCCGGCATAGCCGAGCATGCCCAGGATCACGAGCTTGCCGTGAAGCTCTTCCGGGAGGAACGGCATCGGCGGTGCGGGCATGACATTGCCGATGGCCGACAGCTCCTCGGGCGCAGCCTCCGACGCGGCGATGAAGCCGGCGACCGTCTCAGCCGTGGCGGGCAGGATCAGCATGCCGCCGACGAAGGAGTCGAGCTCCTCCAGGCGGAACTGGAAGCGGGTCGCGACGCCGAAGTTGCCACCACCGCCGCGGATGGCCCAGAACAGGTCGGGGTGCCTGTCGGCGTCGACCTGCAGCAGCTGGCCGTCGGCGGTGACGATCTCTGCGGCCAGCAGCGCGTCGACCGTCAGGCCGTGCTTGCGGACGAGGTAGCCCACGCCACCGCCCAGGGTGATGCCGCCCAGCCCGACCGATCCGGTGTCGCCGAAGGCAACGGCCAGGCCGTGGGCCGCGGCCGCGGTCGTGAACTCGCCGGCGGTCAGGCCGGTCTCGGCCCACGCCGTTCGACCTGCAACGTCGATCTCGAGAGCCTTCATGTCGCGCAGGTCGATCACGATGCCACCCTCGGTCACGCTGTGACCGGCCGAGCTGTGGCCGCCGCTGCGGACGGCAAGCTCGGTGCCGGTTTCGGCCGCCAGGCGGATGACGTCCGCGACGTCATCGGCGCCGGCCACGCGCACGATGGCTGCCGGATGCCGGTCGAATCCGCCCATCACGACGGTGCGCGCCTCGTTGTAGCCATCATCGTCCGGCCCGATCACGCGGCCGCGAACATCGGCACGAAGCTGTGGAATCGAGATCGTGGAGCTGACGGATTGCACGGAATCGCTCCTGTTTCGTTGCTCTCGGCCGATAAGACCCGGGGTCGGGATGAAACTCATCGATCCTCGTCCTCAATGAGTTCCGCGCGCCCGATGAATTCCGCGTGCTCGAACGGTCTTGTTGTGCGAGGAAGGAAGGAGGAGTGTCGTCATCAGGAGCGTGCAGATCGGTCCGCCAGCTTCGTCCGCCGATCTTTCGATGCTGTGCGAACGGCTGCCGGACGTGCTGGACCGATCCGACGTCGAGGTTGTGCTGTGCGACGTCGGCGGGCTCCTCTGTGCCGATGCTGCCACGCTCGACGGCCTGGCGCGGCTCCAGCTCGCCGCCCGGAGGCGCGGCCGCGAGCTCCGGCTTTGGAATGCCTCCGAAGAGCTGCACGGTCTGCTTGCCATGGCAGGCCTGTGCGACATCGTGGGTCTCTGCTGGCCCGACTCAGGCCACGCGGCGGGACGCCCCGCCAGAACTCAGGGTTCCTGCCCGCCAGACCTCAAGGATCCAGGCGCGCGGGCAGTCCGAAGAGCGGGAACATCCTGGCCGTGTCGAGGAAGAACGTGATCCCGCCGATCCGATCGCCCTTGATCTCCACGACCTGGAGCGACCATGGCTCGAGGCCGCCACCCGGCGCCGGCTTGTACTGCCCATAGGCTGGCGATCCGTTCGCCATGGTCGGGACGAGGCGCGACCCGCGGCAGCCGATTCCCGGCCCAAGGCACCACTTGACGACATCGCGATGGGTCTGCAGCCACAGCTCGTAGGGCGGCATCGACCACGTCGCGTCCTCGTGAAGAAGCGAGGTCAGGGAGTCCATGTCGTAGCGCTCGAAGGCGTCGATGTAGCGAGCCAGCAGCGCTTCCTGGTCGGCATCCATCGGCGCCGGCGCATCCGTCGTGCTCGGCTGATGGTCGGCGATCGTCGCCCGTGCACGCTGGAGCGCGCTGTTGACCGATGCGACCGACGTCCCGAGCAGCTCGGCGACCTCGTCCGCCTTCCAGCGCAGCACCTCGCGCAGGATGAGGACGGCGCGCTGGCGCGGCGGCAGGTGCTGCAGCGCGGCGACGAAGGCGAGCCGAATCGATTCGCGAGCGACGGCCACCTCGGCGGGATCCGCCGGATCCGCGATCACGCGGCCGTCGGGAACCGGCTCGATCCAGGCGCCCTCCGGGAGTGCCGGACCGAGCACCGCGTCGGCTGTCGACGCCGGTCCCAGGTCCATGGCCCGCGCGCGACGTTGCCGACCCTTGAGCATGTCCAGGCACACGTTCGTCGCAATTCGGTACAGCCACGACCGCAGCGCAGAGCGGCCCTCGAAGCTGCTGAAGCTGCGCCACGCTCGGACGAGCGTCTCCTGCACGGCGTCCTCCGCCTCGATGGCGGAGCCGAGCATCCGGTAGGCGTAGGCGGTCAGCTCCTGCCGATACGGTTCCAGCCGGGCCATCGGCTCCGTCGAATCCGTCGCTGCCTGGTCGAGGGCCGCGGTCTCCATCGTCAGCTCAGTCATCCATGTCTCCGCCTCCATGACAGGAGGTATCGTCAGATTTTCGCGGGCGGGTCAGGGGAAACGATACGACCTCGCCGCGGTCGGCGTCGAGGGCCAGTCCAGCGGATCGCGACCGGTCCAGTCCTGCAGACCGATGAGTTTTCCTTCGTCCGCCCGTCTGACCTGCATCGACACCCGTACAACGAGACCGATTCGACATGACGACGACGACGAACCCCGGAACACCGGCCAAGGCCGGACGGCGCGAATGGATCGGCCTTGGCGTGCTCGCCCTGGCCGCCCTGCTGTACGTGATGGACCTGACCGTGCTCCACCTGGCGGTGCCCGCACTCAGCGCCGACCTCCAGCCGACCAGCGCGCAGCTGCTCTGGATCATCGACATCTACGGGTTCTTCGTTGCCGGATCACTCGTCACGATGGGCACCCTTGGCGACCGCATCGGCCGCCGCAAGCTCCTCCTCATCGGCGCTGCGGCGTTCGGCGTGACCTCGCTGCTGGCGGCCTTCTCGACGAGCGCAGAGATGCTCATCGTCAGCCGAGCCCTGCTCGGCATCGCCGGCGCAACGCTGGCGCCCTCGACGCTGTCGCTCATCTTCCACATGTTCACCGACCCGAAGGAGCGGACGGTCGCCATCGGCGTCTGGATCGGCAGCTTCAGTGCCGGCAGCGCCGTCGGCCCGGTGCTGGGCGGCGTGATGCTCGAGTTCTTCTGGTGGGGATCGGTCTTCCTGCTTGCCCTGCCGGTCATGGTGCTGCTGCTGGTCCTCGGACCGCGCGTGCTGCCCGAGTACCGCGATCCCGACGCCGGCCGGCTCGACATCCTGAGCGCCGCCATGTCCGTCGTGGCCGTGCTGGCCGTGATCTACGGGCTGAAGGAGATCGCGCAGAGCGGCTTCGGAGTGCTGCCCGCGCTCGCCGTCGTGGTCGGCCTGGCGGTCGCTGTCCTCTGGGTCCGGCGCCAGCAGTCGCTTGCCGACCCGATGATCGACGTCAACCTGTTCAGGATCCGATCGTTCAACGCCGCGCTGAGCGTCAACTTCCTCTCCATCTTCGTGATGGTCGGCTACTTCCTGTTCGTCGCCCAGTACCTCCAGCTGGTGGTGGGCCTGTCGCCGCTCGAGGCCGGGCTGTGGTCGCTGCCGTCGGCGGCCGGCTTCATCATCGGGTCGCAGCTGGCGCCGCGGATCGTGCAGCGCGTGCGCCCGGGCCACCTCATCGGCGGGGGACTGGCGCTCGGCGCGGTCGGCCTGGCCATGCTGACCCAGGTCGGCCCGACGAATGGCCTCTTCATGCTCGTCGCCGCGTCGGTCGTCATCTCGGTCGGCCTCGCGCCGGTGTTCGGCCTGACGACGGAGCTGATCGTGGGCTCCGCGCCACCCGAGCGAGCCGGCGCCGCGTCCGGTATCAGCGAGACCGGCGCCGAGCTGGGCGGAGCGCTCGGAATCGCGATCCTGGGCAGCATCGGTGTCGCCATCTATCGCGGCGAGATCGCCGATCGCCTGCCCGCAACGGTCCCCGCCGACGCCCAGGCGGTCGCCAGCGATACGCTCGGCAGCGCCGTCGCAATCTCCGGCGAGCTGCCGGCGCAGCTCGGCGCGGCCGTTCTCGACACCGCTCGCGAGGCGTTCGTGCACGGCATGCAGCTGACGTCCGGGATCGCGGCCGTGATGGCGGTGGGGCTGGCCCTCCTGGCCGTCGCGATGTTGCGTAACCACGGCACGCCGCCGCCGGACGCCGAGTCGGAGGCGCCCGGTGGGCCGCCGGAGCAGGTTGCGCACATCGCCCCCACCCAGTTCGGCGCCGCGGACGGATGAGGCCGCGTGGGTCGCGCGCGGTTACGCCGCAATTTCGAATCCCCATCAGGAGGATCAGATGAGGAACGAGGTGCTGGAGAAGCTCGACATCCTCGCCGGCAACTGGAAGCTGACGCTGACCAACGCGTGGTTTCTGGACAGCCTCGACGTCGAGGTGGAAGGCTGGGCCACGTTCGAATGGCTGTTCGATGCGTTCATCGTGTGGCGCTGGGAGACCGGCGGTGAGCAGCCGGGCACCCTGGTACTCGGCCGAAGCGACGCGCGCGACGAGTTCAAGGTCCTCGGCCATGACGATCGCGGGATCTGTCGCGTCTTCGAGATGACCTTCGGCGACGGCCAGTGGACGATGTCGCGCGAGGATCCCGACTTCCACCAGCGGTTCCTGGCGACGGTGGAACATGACCGGATCCTCATGAGCGTCGAGGCCTCGGAGGATGCCGGAGAGACCTGGCGCAAGGACTTCGACCTCATCTTCGAGCGGACCGATCAGCCGAGCCAGGCGACAGCCACCAGCTCGGCATAGAGTGCCTCGACATCCACGCCGATACCTTGCCGGTCGAACCACCCGGCGACGTTGGCAAGGTCGCGATGCAGGAGCTCGAAAGCGTCGGGATTGCTCACGAATTCGACGGCCTGCGGCAGGTCGATGATCACGAGCCTGTCCTCCCACCACAGCAGGTTGTAGGGCGACAGGTCCGCGTGGACGAGCCCGGCGGCGGTCAGGTTCCGAAGGTTGTCGGACAGCTGTGTCCAGGCCGATGCCAGCGCATCGGCTCCGAGCCTGGCCTGCACCAGCTTGGGCGCCGCCCGTGATTCGTCGCCGATGTACTCCATCAGCATCCCATCCTCGGTCTGCTCGACGGGATAGGGGACCGATACGCCCGCATCCCAGGCGCGGCGCAGGATCGCCCACTCCTGGATCGGCCACATCCGGGCGCCCAGCTCCTGGCCGTGGCGGCTCTTGTTGCCCGCGGCCAGCGCCCTGCGGTCGCGGGCACCGACGTTCCAGCCCTCCCGATACAGCGCGTGGCGGCGGAACGAGGTCGCGTTGCTGAAGCCCTCGGCGCGGAGCTCGTCCTTGCCGGGGTAGCGGATGCGGTATCGCTTGTGGGCGAGGAGGCGAGGGCCGCTCCGGGCGAAGCGGCGCTCCACCAGGAAGATCTCGGCCTCCTTGCCGGACTTGAGGGTGCCGCGCTGGAGGTCCTCGTATGGCTCACCATCGGGCCAGTCGGGGATCCAGGCACGCAGCGGGTTCGTGACGGACACGACAAAGCGCTCCTGCAGTGGTCAGGGGTGGGTGGTGATCCCGACCGGTGTGGAGCGCTTGTCAGCTTGCCGATGCCGCCGATTGCCGCCGATGGGTCAGATCAGGGCGTCAGGCGCACTCCGCGCGGCCGGGAGGAACAGCGTCGATGGTCTGCACAACGGTCCTCCTCGTTGGTTAGGTCTGACTGGGGCGTTGAGGCAGGGCGCATGATGCTCCACCGCAGTCGCTGGCGCAAGAGGCGGACCTGAGGACCCGCCGACCAGCCGTTGTCGGGCGGCGGCGTCCGCGCCGTTCAGCGAATATAGCGTTACTGATATAACCGCTGAAATGGACGAGCCGGCAGCCGGCCAGCGGGCCGGGCTGTTGGGAGGCCGGGAAGTGTCTTGAAGACCGTGAACATCGGTCGACTGGGCCGTCGCCGGGCGCCGTTCACCGCGTTCAGCGAATATAGCGTTAGTGATATAACCGCTGAATGGCTGCAAACTCGACCGGGGCCGTACTTGACGGCGACTCCCATTGCGCTCCCACGCGAATGGTAGACCCACTGCCATGAAAGCTACCATCGACAAGGCCGATCCGAGTTGGCGCACCTGGGCACTCTGGTGGATCGGTCTATCACGCCCTCGTCGGTGCGGCCGCCCGCCAGCATCGGAGTTCACTCGTTAGCCGTGACCTCCCGTGCGCTCCCGATCTACCAGGCTCTGGGCGTCGATG
>JBQTHZ010000173.1:0-9564 GCA_052388515.1 Chloroflexota bacterium
GCGAGGACGCCCGTGGCCGGCACGTCCCAGACTGCCCAGACGGCATGAAGCTCGGGATGGCTGGCGAGCATCGCCCCAACTCCGGTCTCCGCGTCGGCCGCGAAGTCTGGGCCGGTGACGCCGTGCCGGGCCACGACCCGCATTCCCGGGTAGTCCTGCGCGATCGTCGCCTCGAACGCCTCAGCGCGCTGGCGCGTCACGAAGAAGTCCGCCTCGTGATGGACCATCCCGACGGTGCCCTGGCCGTCCAGCGCCTGCGCCATCAGGTGGGCGGACGCTACGCCGTTGCCGTAGTTGTCGGCGGCGACCACGCTGACGTAGTCGCGCCCGGCCACGGAACCATCGGGGACGTTGTCAATGAAGACGAGCTTGACTCCCTGGGTCGTGGCCGCTCGGTAGGCGTCCGCCGTGGTGGCGGGGTCGGTTGGAATCGACACGATGACGTCCGGGCGCTTCGCCAGCACGGATGCCAGATCCGCCACCTGGCGGTCCGCGCGGAAGCCGGCCTCGGTGACCGCGATGACCTCGATCCCGAGACGCTCGAACCCAGCCTGCAGACCCTCAACCTGGGCCTGCGACCAATCGCTCACGTAGTGCATGACGATCGCCGCTCTCGCGCCAAGCTGCTTGAGCCGCTTCCGTTCCGCGTAGGTGAGCTCCACGGCCCTGGCCGAGGTCGGCGGTTCGCCGTGCGGGCCCAGACTGCGGATCGTGTTCTCGTTGAGCGCGAGCAGGACGAGCGCCTGGTCGGGGCGTACGCGAGCTTCTGTCATCAGCTGGGACCTCTCCGTTCGGCAATCGCGGGTTCGCACTGTGATTCGATGGGGCTCACGTCCACCCAGCGGCCGATCCGTGAGCTCTCCAGGACGGCCTCGATGAGGGCGATTCCGCGAGCGCCATCCGCCAGTGTCGGATAGGCGGCGTCGTGGCCACTTGGCGGCGGATCGCCAGCCGCGATCGCCGCGTAGAAGGGTTGGAGCAGGTCCCGCAGGGCCTCGCCCCAGCCCTCGGGGTGGCCGGCGGGCAGCGATGGGACACCGAGCGGCGATCCATCGCCGGTCGGTGCGCGTCCGAGGATGACTGACTCGTCGGGGGCTCCAATCCACAGCCGCTCGGGTGACTCCTGCGCCCAGGCGAGCGACCGATTCGATCCGGACAGCTGGACGGTCAGGTTGTTCTTGTGCCCCGGGCTGACCTGGCTGACGATCACTGCGCCGCGCGCGCCATCCTCGAAGCGGACCAGGACGGTCGCCGCATCTTCTGTCTCAATCGAGACGGGCTCCGTCGCGCCGGAGCCGGCGCTGAATGCCGCGCCCGACCGGACCGGACGTTGACGGACCGGGACGAGTGTGGCGAGATCGGCCATCACCGCTGCGACTCGCTCGCCGGCCACGTACTCAACGGTGTCGAACCAGTGGGTGCCGATGTCCGCGAATGCGCGCGACGCGCCGCCAGCCACCGGGTCGAGGCGCCAGTTGTAGTCGCTCGCGTCGGACAGCCAGTCCTGAAGGTACGCGCCGTGGACCAGTCGCAACTGTCCAATGTGACCGTTGCGGACCAGCTCGCGGGCGCGACGGACCATCGGATAGCCGCGATAGGTCAGCGAAACCGCTGCGTGCCGGCCGGTGCGATGAGCGACACCGAGCAGCACGGCGGCACCTGCCCGGTCGATGGCCACCGGCTTCTCGACGACGACGTGCTTCCCCGCCTCGAGGGCTGCACATGCCATCTCGACATGCATCTGGTTCGGCGTGCAGACGTGCACAACGTCGATCGACGGGTCGTCGAGCACCGCATCGAGGTCGGTGACGGCATGCGGCACGCCCAGTGAGCGGGCGGTCACCGGTCCGCGCTCCGGATCGCGATCGACGAGCACGACGACGTCCGCATATCCACCGCGCCGGACCGCGTCGATGTGGTGCGGCCCGATGAACCCGGTGCCGACGACCGCCGTTCGCAGGCGCTCGGGTCCGATCATGTCCACCACGCCCCGGTGAGCGCGGGCTCGGTGGGCATGACCGAGCGCAGGAACGCGACGCCCTTGCGGAAGCCCTCATCGATCGAGAAGAGGGCGTCCTCATGCTCGATCGACAGGACGTCGTCATAGCCGGCCATGCGAAGCTCGCTGAGGATTCGCCGCCAGTCGAGCTCGCCGTGCCCGTAACCGACTGTTCGAAAGATCCACGACCGATTGCCGACCTCCCCCATCGGGACGGTGTCGAGGACGCCGTTCAAGGCGGCATTGCGCGGCTGGATCGCGGTGTCCTTGGCATGGGTGTGGAAGATGGCGCCCGCCCGGCCCAGCTCCTCGATCGCAGCCACGATGTCGATCCCCTGCCAGAAAAGGTGGCTTGGGTCGAGATTCGCCCCGAGCCACTCGCCGCACGCGTCCCGCAGGCGGAGGAGGGTCCGCGGGTTGTACACGACGAAGCCGGGATGCATCTCGAACCCGAGGCGAATGTGGTGGCGGGCGGCCAGCGCGGCCTGTTCCCGCCAGTACGGGATCACCTTCTGTTGCCACTGCCACTCGAGCAGCTCGCCGTATTCGTTGGGCCAAGCGCAGGTCACCCAGTTGGGGTAAGACGCGGTGTCGGAATCGCCCGGGCAGCCGCTGAAGAGATTGATTCGGTCCACCCCGAGGCGGCCGGCGAGCTCCACCGTTCGAACGAATGTCTCGTGGCTGGCACGCGCCACGTCGGCGCGCGGATGGAGCGGGTTCCCATGACACGACAGCGCGCTGATCTCGAGGCCGCGGCTGTCGATGGCTCGGCGGAACGCCTCGAGCGCACCATTGTCGGCGAGCAGGTCCGCGGGCCGGCAATGTGCGTCGCCGGGGTAGTTCCCCGTGCCGAGCTCCACGCAGTCGAGCCCTGCCTCGACAACGCGGTCAAGCGCCTCCCCGAGGGGCCGATCACTGAACAGCACCGTAAACACCCCGAGCTTCATCGAACCGCCTCTCGCGTGAGCAATGGCTTGAGATATCGGAGGCTCTCGGCTGCGGCGTCGCCTGGTGCGCCCGCATACTCGTCGAGCTCGACTGTCGCCCAGCCGTTGTACCCGGCATCCTGCAACGCGCGGAGGACGCCCGGGATGTCGACGCTGCCGCGACCGAGCGGATGGAACCCAAACGGCTGCGGCGTGAAGTCCTTCAGGTGGACGTGGGCCAGGCGATCGGCGTGGCGACGGATCAGCTCGACGGGATCACCGCCACCGGCGGCGAGGTGCCCGGTGTCGGGGCAGAAGGCGATCCGCGAAAGCGACAGGATCCGATCGACCTGCTCGGGTCCTTCGACGATCGTCGTCAGATGAGGGTGATAGCTCGCTCGGAGACCGTGGCGCTCCGCGACATCGGCCACCCGGTCGAGGCCCTCGGCGAGGCGCTCATAGTCCTCGTCGGTCGTACCCGCGGCACGCTTTGCACCGCCGCCGACGACGAGGTTGGTGGCGCCGAACGTCGCCGCGAGCGCGGCCGCCTTCTCGATCCGCCAGAACTCGTCTTCGAGGATGTCGGGGTAGACGAAGTTTGCCCCGCTGTAGACGGCGGCGAGGGATACGCCGGCCTCGGCGAGCGCGCTGCGAAGGTCGTCGGGACGGTCCTCGTACTGCCGCAGGTTGCCGTCGAAGACCTCGACCCCGGCGTAGCCGGCGTCGGCGATGTCGCGAATCGCCCCTTCCGTTGAGCCATTTGCCAGGTAGAACAGGTCCTTGATGCTGGTGACCCCGACGGGATGACCGACAACACCGCCCCAGGTAATCATCTGGTAGCTGAGCTGCATCGCGCCTACCTCTTCTTGGCCAGCGCGACGGCCAGGATGATGATCAGGCCGCGGATGATGAACTGCTGGCTCGTGGGGAGGCTGGCAAGTGTCAGCCCATTGTTGATCAAGCCGATCATCAGCGACCCGAGGAGCGTGCCGATGACGGTCGCCCGACCGCCGAACAGGCTCGTTCCACCGAGGATCACGGCGGCTATGACCGACAGTTCGGCTCCCGCCCCGAACTCGAACCGCCCTGAATGAAGGCGCCCAGCGAAGAGCATGCCGGCCAGGCCGGCCGTGACGCCCATGACGGTCATCACGAGAAACGTGGTCCCCCGGGTATCGACGCCAGAAAAGCGCGCCGCGACCGCGTTGCCTCCGGTGGCGAGCACCCGCCGGCCATAGGTCGTCTTGCGCAGGACGATGTGGCCGACTGCGAATATGACGGCTGTCCAGATCAGCAAGGATGGGAGCGGCCCGATGTCGCCCGACCCGAAGATGGAGGTGAACGTGTCGTCCTGAATCGGGATTGGCGCCGTGTCACTGAGCCATTGGGCCACACCGTTGACGATGCCGAGCGTCCCGAGCGTCACGAGGAACGAGGGAATGCTTACGAAGGCGACGAGGAACCCGTTGGCGACGCCGGCAATGAGACCAGTGACCAGTCCTACCACCACGGCGAGCGGCAACGGAAGACCCCACGCGCCGAGCGCGAGCGCCGTCGTCACCGACGACAGTCCCGCAAGCGCACCCACCGAGAGATCGATGTTGCCCGCCCCGATCACGAACGTCATCGCGACCGCCATGATCGAGATGATCGCAGTCTGGCGGAGGACGTTGAGCAGGTTATTGGGCGTCAGGAAGCCCTTGTCACCGAGCGTGACCGCGAAGACCACGAACACGATGAAGAATCCGATATAGATGATGTACTGCCGCCAGTCGAACGACCTGAGCGCAGCAAGGCTCGGGCGAGCGGACGTCGCGTCCTCGGTCATCAGGTCACCTCGGCGGTCTGGATGGCATGGTGGAGTTCCTCTTCCCGTGTGATGTCACCCCGGTCGAGCTCACGCTCGACCTGCCCGTCCCGGAGGATCAGGACGCGGTCGCTGACCGCGAGCAGCTCGGGCAATTCCGACGAGATAATGATCACGCTGTTCCCCTGGTCGGCGAACGCGCGGATCATGCTCACGATCTCGCCCTTGGTCCCGATGTCCACACCCGCGGTCGGCTCGTCCATGATCAGGATCCGTGGCTCGATACCGAGCCATTTCGCGATGACGACCTTCTGCTGATTCCCGCCAGACAGCTTGCCAATGGGCTGCCTGGTGGAGCGGGTCTTGATCGACAGCCGGCTCACGAAGGAATCGGTCCGCCGGTCGCCCTCCGCGTCATCGACGAAACCGGCGCGGCTCAGCCGGCCGATCTGTGGCAATAGGAAGTTCTCCCGGACCGCGTGGTCGAGGATGAGTCCCTGCGCGCGGCGGTCCTCGGGGATGAGGGCGACGCCATGGGCCACCGCTTCCCCCGGGTTTGCGATCCGGATCGGCTCCCCCTGAAGCAGCAGGTCGCCCGAGTCGAGTTTGTCGATCCCAAACAGCGCGCGCGCCAGCTCCGTGCGACCGCTGCCCATGAGCCCGGCGAGCCCGAGCACCTCTCCCCGGCGGAGCTTGAAATCGACGCCTCGCAGCTTCGTCGACGTGGTAAGTCCACTCGCCTCGAGCACTACCTCGTCGCCGACCTGCCGCTCCTGGTACTCGAGCGCGTGCTCCAGCTTGCGACCGACGATCTCATCGATGACCACGCGCGGGCTGACGTTCGCGAGTTCCTCGGTCATGACCCCGCTGCCGTCGCGCAGGACGGTGATCCGGTCGCAGACCTCAAACACCTCCTCCATTCGGTGCGAGATGTAGACAATCGAAATCCCGCGCTCCTTGAGGCGCCGCATCAAGCCGAAGAGCTCGACCGTTTCGGCCTTGGCGAGCGCCGCAGTGGGCTCGTCCATGATCAGGACGCGCGCGTCCTGAGAGAGCGCCTTGGCGATCTCCGTAAGCTGCCAGAACGCGGTCGGCAGCTCGTCGAGCGGGCGGCGCGGGTCGACCTCGACGCTCATCGTCGCAAAGAGCTCCCGGGTCCGACGCTCCATCTCGCGGTCGTCGATCAATCGGGCGACGCCGCGCGCCTCACGCGTGAGGAAGACGTTCTGCGCCACGCTCAACGTCGGGATTAGGCTGAACTCCTGGAACACCATGCCGACGCCCGATGCCTGGGCGTCATGGACGGTATGGAAGTCGACCTGGCGTCCCTCGACTTCGTACGTCCCGCCGTCTCGGTTGTAGACGCCGACGAGGATCTTCATCAGCGTCGACTTGCCGGCGCCATTGCCACCGGCCAGCGCGTGGATCTCGCCCGCATCGAGGTCGAAGTCGACCTCCTTGAGGACCGGCACGCCGCCGAAGGATTTGGTGATGCCACGCATCGTGACTGCCTGAGTGGTCGGGTCGGTCGACGCGACGGCGGCGCTCATGCTCAAACCCTCCCGGGTGCCCGGCCAGCCCCGGCCGTAAAAGGCTCGGGCAGGCCCTCAGCGACGTTGGGGACGTGACCTAATCGCCAGTCAGCTCGGCAGGCGGGTCAGCATGGTAGACCGTCGTCCAAGCCTCGAGGACGTTGTCCTGTGTCACCGCGAGTGCGTTGAGCGCGACGTACGGCGGAGCCTCCTTCCCCAGCAGGCCGTACGCGGCGAGCAGCGCCTCCGTCACGCCCTGGTCGTAGGGTCGCTGTGCCCCGAGGCCGTAGATGAACTCGCCGTTCTTGATGCTCAGCGCGCTGGCCAGGCTGAGATCCTCGGTGGTGATGATGAGATCGTCCCGGCCAGCCGATCGTGCTGCGGCGATCACACCCTCAGCCGGCTGGTCCCAGACTGCCCAGATCCCATCTAGGTCGGGGTTGCGCGTGAGCATGGCATTGGCAACCGTCTCCGCGCCGCCGGCGAGGTCAGGACCGGCTGGGAATCCCTGGTCCTCGACGATCTCTATCCCGGGGTAGTTCCCCGTGATCGTCTCGCGGAAGGCGTCGCGCCGCTGGTTGGTGACGAAGAAGTCGATGTCGAACCACACCATGCCGATCTTGCCGGTGGCCGAGCCCTCCTTCTCGATCAGGGCCTTGGCCATCAGGTGTGCGGACGCCACGCCGTTTCCCCAGTTGTCAGCCGAAACCGTGCTGACGTAGTCCTCACCGGCGACGAAGCCTGGGATCGCGTTGTCGGCGAAGACGAGCGTGACGCCTTGGTCGACGATCTGCTGATACGCGGCCACCTGGTCGCCCGGCGACCACGGGATCGAGACGATGATGTCCGGGTCCTGGACAAGCACGGTCTCGATGTCGGCGACCTGCTTCTCGGTCCTGCCCTCGCCGTTCGTGGAGGAGATGACCTCGATCCCGAGTTCTTCAAAGGTCGTCGTCAGGCCGTCGACCTGGGCATTCGTCCAGTCGCCCTGGATGTGCATGACGATCGCGGCGGTCGCGCCCATTGCTCTGACTTCCTCGATCTCCTCCGGGGTCAGCATGACCTCCGTGGGGGAGGTCGGGTCCTCTCCGAATGGTCCGGTCGCGAGCACGGTGGTCTCCAGCTCGGCCAGCGCGGCGTCCGGATCCGTCCCGCCGGCGGAGGGTCCGCTTGCGGTGGGCTGGGAGCCAACCGGCGCCGATGCGGACGGTGCGCCGGCCGGCGAACACGCTGCGAGCGCCAGCGCGACGACGATCAGGCCCGTTGCAATCGTTCGGGGCGCGCTGCCGCGCCCTGTGCCCTCGGATCCGTTGTTCGGCATTGCCCGGCCTCCTCGTGGCGGTTCTCAGGTTTTAGGTGTCAGCATCATACATTCGCTTGTCAAGAGCATAACCATGAGGCCCACAGGCTAAACCGTCGCTGGGACGGTAGGTAGGGATGTGGGCGTGAGA
This sequence comes from Chloroflexota bacterium, assembly GCA_052388515.1. Taxonomy (GTDB): domain Bacteria; phylum Chloroflexota; class Limnocylindria; order QHBO01; family QHBO01; genus JACDBZ01. The sequence continues at coordinate 7,716 of JBQTHZ010000173.1, forward strand.
ATTCGCGGATCAGGCGACGCCAGCCCTTGGCCTGACCGGTTAGCGCGAACCCAGCGTCACGTGCTCGGCCAACCCCGCCGGCGAACCGGCCGACAGCCACGTTGAGATCCGGGCGCGAGAGAAGAGCTCGTCGGCCACGATGCTCGCGGCCCCGATCCGTCCTGCCTCGTCATCGAGGCTCGACCGCACGATACCCAGATCACGCGTGGCGAGCGGCAGGGATCGGCCGTAGACGACCTCGCGTACGGATGCGATCAACGCGTCGCCGACCCCGCTGACGCCGCCCCCGATGACGACGAGTGACGGGTTCAATGCATTGACGAGCGTCGCCACCATCAGTCCGATCCGGTGGCCGGCCGTCGCGATGAGCTCGCGGCTCACCGCGTCGCCGTGGGCAGCTGCCCAGCCGACGTCGGTCGCCTCGATCCTGTCGCGTTCGGCCAGGAGGCGCGACAGCAGCCGGCTGCGGCCGTCGCGGGCGGCCCCTGTCCCGTCGCGGGCGAGAGCCGCCCCGCCGGCGAGCGCTTCGAGGCAGCCGATGTTCCCGCAGCGGCAGATGACCGAAGGGTCGTCCGTCACTTGGATGTGGCCGACGTCGCCCGCGCTGCCCTGCGAACCGCGTAGGAGCTTGCCGTCGATGATCATGCCGGCGCCGATACCGGTCCCGACCTTGATGAAGATCTCTGCATCGTGACCCCGAGCGACGCCGGCGCGATACTCGCCCATGGCCATCAGGTTGACGTCGTTGTCCACCCACACTGGGACGCTGTGCAAGGCGCTGAATCGTTCGCGGACGGGATAGTCATCCCAGCCGGGCATAATCGGCGGGGATGCCGGCCGCCCGGTGGCGAACTCGACGGGTCCGGGGACGCCGATCCCGATCCCCCAGAGGTCGCCGAGAGCATCATCGGTCCTCGTGCGAAGCCCGGCGAACAGTTCGTCGACGCGGCCGAGAATTGCCTCAGGCCCGTCGGTGATGTCGGCCGGCTCCTCGTGTTGCTCCATCAGGCGCCCGGAGAGATCGGCGATGCCGACACCGATGCTCGTGGCTCCCAGATCGGCGACGAGGATGTGGCCTGCACGGGCGTTCAGCCGGATCGTACGCGGGGCTCGGCCTCCGGATGACCGTCCGAGGCCAGCCTCGACGAGCAGACCACGGCCGATCAGTTCCTCCACCCGCTGTACGATCACACCGCGACCCAGCCCGGTCCGACGGATGATCTCCGGACGCGTACTTGCCGCATCGTGTCGCACGACGTCAAGGACCGCGACAAGCGAGTCGAGGATTTCGTCGGGGATAGCGATCGGGACTGAGACCGCCGCTTGAGCCAGCTTGCGAGTCTTTCGTGTCCGACCGTCATTCTTTAGCATGTCGCCAGTATATGCGCCCCGCCTATGTGGCATTGAGGAGAGGACATGGATCCAGAGCTCCTGACCGTGATAGCGGTCTTCCGCGCCCGGCCGGGTCACGAGAGGGCGCTCGGCGCGGCCCTTCGGGCGATGCTCCCGCCGAGCCGCAAGGAAGCCGGCTGCTTGAATTACGACCTCCACAGCTCCGATCATGACCCAGGACTGTTCTTCTTCCACGAAACGTGGCGATCGGCCGACGACCACAAGTCGCACCTTGACACGCCACACGTCCGCCGCCTGCTCGACACCAGCCCGTAAATGCTTCTGGAACCGATCCGCGAGCTCAATGGGCATCGTGTCGAGGTGTGATCCAGGGCCGACGCGTCGAGCCCGCGACAGGGCACTGAACCTTAGGAAGAGCGTTTCCCGCGACGGCCTCGATCGGCAGGAGGCTATTGCCCGAGTCGCAGCGCTCGTAGACCTCGCGGGCAGCCCTCTC
>JBQTHZ010000174.1:0-7703 GCA_052388515.1 Chloroflexota bacterium
GCCGATGGCGTGCTGGGGCTGCGTCATGAGCCGCATGTCGCGGCGGACGTGTTCGATCGCATGCTGGACGAGGCCGGCATCTCGGTCGAGACGGGGAGCCGCATGGCATCCGTCGAGATGGATGGAACGGTCGTGAGGGCGATGGTGCTCCACGATGGCACACGGATCGAAGGTGCCCGCTTCATCGACGCGACGTACGAGGGAGACCTGCTGGCGGCGGCCGGGATCCCGTATCGGATCGGGCGCGAGGCGAGCGACGAGTACGGAGAGTCCCTGGGTGTCGACGTGGCCGACGACAAGGTGCAGGCGTACACGTATCGGCTCTGCGTGACCGATCGTGCCGACAACCGAATCCCGATCGAGTCGCCGGACACCTACGACCGCGCCGCCTTCGTGCCGGTGCTCGACCATCTCGGCGACGACCTCGAGTCAGTCGTCTCGAGAGTCGAGATCCCGGGCGGCAAGTGGGACCTCAACAATCGGGACCCGTTCTCGACCGATGCGGTCGGCCTCGGATGGGGATGGGCCATGGCAAGCGCCGACGAGCGCGCGGAGATAGCCGACGAGCACCGCGATCACGTTGCCGGATTCCTCGCCTTCTTGGCCACCGACCGCGCCGTCCCGGAGCCGATCCGCCGGGAGGCATCGGCACTCGGGCTCTGCGCCGATGAATGGGAAGCGAACGGCGCATGGCCGCCGCAGCTCTACGTGCGTGAGGCACGGCGAATGGTCGGCGACTACGTGCTCAGCCAATGGGACCTCGAGAACGATCCGATCAAGAGTGAGCCGATCGCGCTCGGAACGTACCGCGTCGATTCGCATGCCGTCGACCGCGTCGATGGCCAGCTCGAGGGCGTGCTCAACCTGCGCATCGGGCCGTACGCCATCCCGTATCGCAGCATCATCCCGCGGGGGACGGACGCCACGAACCTGCTGGTCCCGGTCGCCCTGTCCGCGACGCACGTGGCGTTCTCATCACTCCGGATGGAGCCGACCTGGATGGCGACCGGCGAGGCCGCCGGCGTGGCGGCAGCAATGGATGCCGGCAGCGTCCAGGAGGTCAGTCGGGCCATGCTCGACGAGCGTCTGCGAGAGCGCGGCGCAATGCTTGATCCGCCGGCCCCGTGATGCATCGGCGAGCGGGTACTGTATGCCGAGTCGACGAACCCGGACGGCAGGAGTCCACGACGACGCCACCCGGCTAAACCTGTGCGAGGCGGTCGAGGGGAAACGGCGGCAGCGCGAGTGGCTTCACCGCCAACCGCACCAGGAGGAGCGGCGAATCATCCGCCGCGCTCCGGTTGGCGTGCAGGACGCCGCAGCCGGTGCATCGGTGGATGAGCACCCACTCGCCCCTGCCACGCACGGTGATGGCGATGGGCTCCATTCCGGAGCCACACTCGTCGAGCATGGCACGGTCGCCGGGCCGATCGTCGACGTGGCGCGACCAGAGACAGCTGGGGCAGTGATTGCGGTGCTGGGTGCCGGGTGCGTCGGACAGCACGTCGGAGTGGCAGTTGACGCAGCGAAACGAGCTCGGTTGGGCGCGCGGCCGGTGCCGCGTGCGACGTGATTCACGGGAATGGCGCAACGGTGAGATCTCCAGGGGCGAACGGGCGAGGACGCATTCGGTGTGTGCGTCGTGCGTTCGGCCTCGGAAACCGAAACGAGGCCGCCCCGGCGGCAGTTGGCGGACGTCCGGCTGTGACTTTGGAACAATGCACGCCAGCGTGAGCATTTGGAAGACCGATGAGGCACTCGGCCGGCGCAGTCACGCTCAGGATTGCGAAGGAGGCGCGCAACGCTCCATGCAATGCTCGCCGAGGTGAGCACTGTTCCCCACGGATGGCGCTGGAGGGAACAATGTGCGCGGACTGATCATTGTCCAGGCGCAGCGATGTATCCCGCGCTCAGCGGTGCTTGCGACGGCGACCGGCGGGGGTCGGCTTCGATCGCTCCCGCTCGGCGCGACGCGGGGGCGGCACGTAGCGACGACGCCGAATCTCGTCGTTGGCTGCGGCAATCCGAGGCGGGAAGCGGACGAAGGTCGCATGCGCGGCGAGACCCATCCCGGTCAGGACGATGATCAGCTGCAGGATGAGCGGAACGCCGATGACGACGAGCAGCGGGATGAGACCCCAGGTCACGATGATCGGCCAGAAGACCCACTCGTGGAGGGCGAGCAGGTCCGGATAGCGACGGTACCGTCGCTGCGCGAGGTTGTAGACGAAGGCCGCGCCGATGGCGATGACCAGGCCGGCCAGCCACATGAGGGTGAACAGGTCGGGGTACGTGGCGGGCGTGAAGGGATCGGTGAGGACGTTCATCGGCCGCGGAGTCTAACATCCACGCCTATAATCGACAGCCCCGAGGCACACCGACCACCCACCACGAGGACGTCGATTGCGCGCCCTGCTCTCCGTCAGTGATCGCGAAGGTATCGTCGAGCTCGCCAGGGGTCTGACCGATGCCGGGGCCGAATGCTTCGCCACCGACGGCACCCGCGCGCACCTCACCGAGGCAGGCATCGACGGCATCCGGCCCGTCGCCGACCTGACCGGCACGAACGAGATCCTCGGCGGCCGGGTCAAGACGCTGCATCCCAAGATCTTCGCCGCCCTGCTGGCGAGGCGAGACCAGCCGGACCACCTCGCCCAGCTGGCTGAGGAAGGGATCGAGCAGATCGATATCGTGGTCGTGAATCTCTATCCCTTCGCGCAGACGGTGCGCCAGCCGAACACCAGCCTCGATCAGGCACTCGACCAGATCGACATCGGCGGCGTGGCGGTCCTTCGCGCGGCCGCCAAGAACTTTCCCGGCGTTGCCGCCGTGTCGAACCCAACCCAGTACGCATCGGTCCTGCGCGACGTCAAGACCCAGGGTGGCATCAGCCCGGAGACGCGCCAGAAGCTGGCCGGCGAGGCGTTCGCTGTGACCGCCGCCTACGACGCGCAGATCGCGAGTTACCTGAACGTCGCCACCGGCACAGTCTTTCCGAGCCGCCTGACGATGGTGGTCGAGAAGAAGGCGGACCTGCGCTACGGCGAAAACCCGCATCAGCTCGGTGCCTTCTACACCGATCCGGCCCATGCCGGCGGCAGCATCAGCAGCGCGCATCAGATCGCCGGGAAAGATCTGAGCTTCAACAACCTGCTGGATCTGGATGCTGCCTGGAGCATCGCGTCGGACTTCAAGACGCCGGCCGTGGCGATCGTCAAGCACGGCAATCCGTGCGGGCTGGCGAGTGTCGTCGACCTGGCGGAGGCCTTCCGGCTGGCGCTCGAGGGCGACAGCGTCAGCGCCTACGGCGGCGTGATCGGCGCCAATCGGACAATCGATGAGGCGGTGGCCCGCGCCATCCGTCCGGGCTTCTTCGAGGCGATCGTGGCGCCGGGCTACACGCCGGAGGCGCTCGAGATCCTGCGCACCAAACGTGGATTCGAGATCGTCGAGGTGCCGCCGATCGAGAACGAAGCAGACGAGCTCGGGATCGGCAAGTTCGACTTCAAGCGCATCGGCGGAGGCGTGCTGGTCCAGACCTTCGACAACCTGGAGGAGGACCGCGACAAGCTGCAGCCGGTCACGCAGCGGCGCCCGACGTTGGAGGAGCTGACGGATCTGCTCTTTGCCTGGCGCGCGGTACGGCACGTCAAATCGAACGCGGTCGTGCTGGCCAAGAAGCACGCCATGGTCGGCATGGGAGCCGGCCAGCCGTCGCGCGTGGTCTCGGTGGAGGTGGCGCTGCGCAAGGCAGGCGAGCGCGCGCCGCTTTCGGTCATGGCCTCGGACGCCTACTTCCCCTTCCCCGATGGCATCCAGATCGCGGCGCAGGCCGGCGTCACGGCGATCATCCAGCCCGGCGGCAGCATCAGGGACGAGATGGCGATCGAGGTCGCCGATCGTCACCACATGGCGATGGTCTTCACCGGCCGCCGTCACTTCAAGCACTGAGGCCGAGCCGATGAACTCGCGATCTCCGGTCGACAAGGTCATCATCGCCGAGGCGATTCGCGCCACCGAGGCCGGTGCCATCGCGGCTGCCCGCCTCATGGGCCGTGGCGATCGCGAGGGTGCCGACCAGGCGGCCGTGACGGCCATGCGCAAGGCGATGGACGATGCCGACATCAGCGGCACCATCGTCATCGGCGAGGGCGAGCGAGACGAGGCGCCGATGCTCTACATCGGTGAGCAGGTCGGCAACTCGGACGCCGCCGTCTCGATCGACATCGCGGTCGACCCGCTCGAGGGCACGAACCTCGTCGCCACCGGCGAGCCAAACGCGACCGCCGTGCTTGCAGCCTCCGAGCCCGGTGGCCTCATGCACGCCCCCGACACGTATCTCGACAAGCTGATCGTCGGGCCGATGGTCGCTGGCCACGTGAGCATCACCGATCCCGTCGCCGTCACGCTCGGGACGATCGCCGAGCGGCTGGGTCGCAACGTCTGGGACATCACCGTCGTGATCCTGCAGCGCGCGCGCCACGAGCAGCTGATCGCCGAGGTCCGAGCGGCGGGAGCCCGCATCAAGCTCATCGGTGATGGCGACCTGACCGCCGCCATCAGCGTCGCTGTTTCGGGCACCGGCGTCCATGCCGTGATGGGCACCGGCGGCGCGCCCGAGGGCGTGCTCTCAGCGGCGGCGCTCAAATGCCTGGGCGGAGAGATCCAGGCACGTTTCCGATGGCGATCCGACGAGGAGCGGGAGCGCGCACGCGACATGGGCGTCGACGTCGACGATACCGAGCGGGTGTACTTCACGAACGACCTCGCGTCGGGCGCGAACGTGGTGTTCTGTGCCACCGGCGTGACCGATGGCGAGCTCCTCCGCGGCGTTCGCTTCTTCGGTGGCGGCGCGCGCACGCACTCGCTGATGATGAGCTACTCGGGCGGGTTGGTCCGCTTCATCGACACGGTCCACATGTGGGACCCGGGCAATCCGCCCAAGGTTCGCCTCTGAGCCGCCTTCGGACTCCGTTGCCTGCCAGATATTCGCGAACCGACTACTACCGCGGCAGGCTGCCCGAAGCCGTGACAGATATTCGTGGTGCGACTGATAGGCTCACAATTCGCCCGCCTGCCACTCCGCTGCGACCGATCGCACGCTCGGCCCCATGGAATCGCGGCGACAAGGCTGGCAATTGAACGCCTACCAATCACCTCGCGAGTATCTGTCCCTCTCGTCCGGCTGAGTACTCTCTTGCCGAAGGCCGTCATGGCGTGTTATATCGAGCCGGTCGGCATGCGGCCCGAGCCCCGCAGCGACGCATGGAGGGGATTCGGTGCCGATCCTGAGACTCCTGACCGGTCCGGGACTGCTCGTGCTGTCTGTTCTGCTCTCGGCCTGCTTTCCACCGTTCGGGCCGTTCTTCCCATTCCCGCCGCTTGACGAATCGGAGCTCTCGGTAGAGAACGCGACCGACGAGAACTGGGTGCTCCGGGTGGTCGCGGACGGCTTCCCCCTGGAGTACGCCATCCCCGGCGGCGAGACCGGCACCGTGTTCCTGTTCGGCGGCCCACCAACCGGCATTGCATTGCTCGACGCCGACTGCCAGCAGCTTGACGAGCTTGACTGGACCGATGCGTCAGGCGGCGTGCGCATCGATCCGGGAGGACATCTCTCCGCAGTCGATGCCCCCGCGGCCGAGGCTGAAGAGGTCTTCATCGAGTACTGGGAGTGCGGAGGCGGATTCGGAACGGCTCCAACCGCTGGCGACCCCGCACCCGGCGCGTCAGGCACGATCCTCGTCACCGGCGGTGACGGCAGCGGATGGCAGGTCGATCCCGGCACCGCTGAGCTGAGCCAGATCACCGCGAGCGCAGAAGGATCCTCGGACGGCGAGCATGCGTTCTCGCCAGATGGGTCGCTCGTTGCCTTCTCGCGATACTCGGACACGGACATCTCGTCAGAGCTGTTCGTGGCCGCGGCCGACGGCAGCGATGAGCGCCTCATCGTCGAGGACGGTGGCGCGCCAGCCTGGTCGCCGGACGGGACGAGGATCGCCTACATGAGCTTCGACCCGTTCGCGGGCGGGTCAGCCATCAATGTGATCGATCTTTCCGGCGGCGAGCCGGTCGAGCTGGCCGGTGACGCATCGGTTCCTCAATGGTCGCCCGACGGCACGCGCATCGCGTTCATGTCCGTCGACTTCACCGGCTTCAACGATCCGATGCTTCCCCCGTCCGAGCTGCGCATCGTCAATGCCGATGGCACCGGCCTCGAGACACTCGCCGCGGCATCGCCGTACGCGGACCGCGCGGCCTGGTCGCCCGACGGGACGAGGATTGCGTTCGCGGGTGGGACGGAGATGGAGGGAACCATCGACGTGATCGATCTCGGCACGGGCGACGTCACCACCATCGCGGACACCGGCAGCGCATCGCTGACCGAGCCGACGTGGTCACCGGACGGCGAGCGAATCGCCTTCGCGATCTCGTCGTTCACGCTCTTCTCGTCCGAGGCGGCGATCGGCATCGCGCCGGCGGCGGGCGGCGAGGTCGATCGAGTCGGAGCGCTGGACGACGGCTACATCGTGAGCCCGATGTGGTCGCCGGACGGCGCCTGGCTCGCCTTCGCCCGGAGCGGCGTCATGGACGTGACCTCCGACCTGGTGGTGGTCGCCCTGGATTCCACCGCTGAGACCGTGCTCGCAAGCGGAGTTTTGGGTGTCTCGAGCTGGCGCGACCAGCGCTGAGCAGGCTTCAACCGAACGTCGGGCTAACTGAGGCCGGTCGACGTCGGGTCGGACCAATCGGGGCCGCCGATGCGCAGCACCTCCTGGTTGGCGACGGTCGCCAGCAGATCTGCGACCGAGACCTCGACGCGGAGGTCGGAGCAGTTGCGCCACGGACGCAGCAAGGGATCGAGCTCGGCAACCGGCTCGAGTGCAAAGCGACGCTCGTGGAAGCGGGGGTGCGGCACGATCAGGTCGTGCTCAGGATCCGTGACGCATCGGCCATCGAAGGCCAGGATGTCGAGATCGATCACGCGAGGTCCCCATCGGCGCCCCTGGGGATCTCGGCCCAGCGCCAGCTCCAGGCGCTTGAGCTCGTTCAGGAGGTCGGCGGGTGGCAGATCGGTCTCCAGCTCCAGCGCGGCATTCAGGAATCGCGGCTGGTCGAGCGAGTCTCGCGGGGCAGTGTCATAGAGCGAGGAAACCCCTGCAACGAGGCCGATGCCGCGAAGCTCTGCCACGGCCGCGCGAAAGGCGACCGCCGGTTCCCCAAGATTTCCCCCGAGACCGATGAAGGCGCGCACGGTGTCCGCACTCTAGCCGATTTCCAGTAATCGGCTGATAATCGGCCGGCGCTAGAGTTTCGTCTCTCGACCGAAGCGCTCGCCGCGGGGGGCGCGACGACGGCATCGGTGTCTTCACGCTCTCTGGAGACCGGTGGATTGTCGGACATCAAGTACGCCTACCCGCTGATCCTCAACAAGGTCACCTATTACGCTGACCGAAGATCAGGCCGCGCCGGTCTAGGGACGATGGAACGCTGGACCATCCCCTGTGATGACCAGAATGGCCTGGGTACCAGCTGCCGAAAGCCGATTGAACTTCTCTACGAGGAATGCGGTGGCCTCGCCATAGGACTTGGGGTCCGCCGCCGCAAAGTCGCCTGCTCCGCGCCATACCAACGCGAATGGGTGAGCTATCCGTATCGCGCGGAAGCACTCCTCGAAGGCGTCCCAGTTGGTGCCGCACCAG
>JBQTHZ010000175.1:0-33092 GCA_052388515.1 Chloroflexota bacterium
CGCGTGATGCGCGGTAGGATGGCCCATCTCATCACGCCGCATCGCAGGTAGCGCACGGAGGATCACGCCGGTGGAGCTCGAGCAGCAACTGGCATCGGTCCCGCTTCTCGCGGGTCTCGATGGCCGCATTCGGCGACGCCTTGCCGAGACTGGAAAGCGCCGCACGTACGCCCAGAACGACGAGATCGTCCGCGAAGGCTCGAACGGAACGGCGCTCTACATCATCCTGAGCGGCGAGGGTCGCGTCGAGCGCGGCGGGGAGCGTCTCGGGGCGCTCAGGGCCGGTGACTTCTTCGGCGAGCTTGCGCTGATCGAGGAGCATCCGCGTTCGGCATCGGTCATCGCGGCCACCGAGACCGAGTGCCTGCTCTTCCCTGCCTGGGAGTTCACGGCGCTGCTCCAGGAGCATCCGGAGATCGCGGTGCCGATCATGCGCGAGCTCATCGGGCGGCTCCATCGACGCGAGCACCACGGAGCCTGATCTCCTGCGCCTGCGAGGCCGAGGAGCGCTCCGCATGGCGGCACGGTCCAGGCTCAGCCAGGGTCGAGACCCGCCAACTCCTGGGTGAGGGTGTTGGCCACCATCGAAACAACCGGCTCGCGGAGCATCGACTTATGGCTTCCGGGCATCGCATGAACTCGGACGGAGGCGGCCAGCCGAGCCCAATCGGCCGCGGGCTCGTTCGAGTATCTCCTTGTCGACCAGTCCGGCAGAAGCAGCGTCACGCGTCCATCGAACGGATCGGGACGATACGCCTCGGAAGCCGCATGCACCGCGCCGGACAGGCCGTGGCGAGCTCGATCTCGCGTGCTGGCGACGGCCCGAAGACGGCGACCGACCGCGCCGATCCGATCCGCGAGATACCATTGCCGTTGGCTGGTGGTGAGGCTCCCGATTCGGTCGAGCGCATCTCCCATTGCCGCCGCCGGGCGGTGCGACCGTCTCCAGCGATCCATCGCGCGTGTTGAGATCAGCGCGGGGAAATCTTCCGGCCCCACTGCGAGCAATGCCAGCAGCGAGACCTCCTGCCCTGCGTCGCGCAGCTGATGTGCCATCTCGAATGCCACCACGCCGCCGTAGCAGAAGCCTCCCAGCAGATAGGGGCCATCGGGGAGCGCATCGCGGAGCTCGTCCACGTGCCGCGCGGCGATGGTTTCGATACTGAGGTCGGAGTTCCTGTCGGCAGTCGGATCGAGCTCAAACGCCCATATCGGCCGCGCCGCCGTGAGACGGCGCGAGAGCACGGCGTACATGAGGGCATGCCCGTCATGGCCATGGAGAAGTACGAGCGGAGGTCGATTCCCGCCTCCTCGCAGGACGAAGAGCGAGCCGGTGGATGCGCCGGCGGAGCGGCGGCGAAGCGCCGCTGCCAGGGCGGCCGGCGTCGGTGCCCGTGCGATCAGCGACGCCGGCAGTCCTTCTCCTGCCTCCTCATCGAGCGCCGCCAGGACGCGGACGGCGTCGAGCGAGTCACCTCCCGCACCGAAGAAGTCGTCGTCGCGACCCACCGCGCGACCGAGCACGTCCTCGAAGATGGCCGCGACGCGTCGCTCGAGAGGATCGTCCAGGAAGTCCCGTGAGCGGGTTGGGCCGGGCACCGGAACCGGAAGACCCACGCGATCGACCTTCCCGTTCGAACCGACCGGCAGCTCGCGCAGGGTGATGAACGTGGACGGCCGCATGTGAGGAGGGAGCAGGGTCTCGAGCTGGCGGTCCACAGCCGCGAGGTCCAGCGATGACTCAGGGACCAGGTACGCGACCAGTCGGCCGTCCCCGCTCGGTCCGCTGACCGTGCGCGCGGCCGCTTCGCGAACACCTGGAAGACGCACGAGGGCCGCTTCGACCTCGGCGGGCTCAACGCGGTGGCCGCGCACTTTCAGCTGGCCGTCGCGGCGACCGAGATACTCCAGGCGCTGATCGGGTCGGAGCCGCCCAAGGTCCCCGGTCCGATACGTCCGGACCCCCGGACGCCCCTCGCACGGCCTGAACGCGGCCGCGGTCAGATCCTCACGGTCGAGGTACCCGAGCGCGAGGTACGCGCTCGTCACGGCGATCTCGCCGGCGACTCCGAATGCCACGGGCGAGCCACCCTCGTCGACAACCGCAATCTCCATATCGGGCAGGGGGTATCCCACCGCCAGGATGCCGTCGTCGACAGTGGACGAGCTGTCCACCTTGAACTGGGAGCACAGTCCCGTCTCGGTTGTTCCGAGGCCATTCGCAAGCACGGTGCCTGATTCGAAGCGATCGCGCACCAGCCTGACGTCGCGCGCATCTGCCCGGTCTCCTTCAAGTCGGACGATGCGGACCTCCGGGAACCCGCCGCCCGACGCGAGGGCGGCACGAAGAACCGATGGGACCGAGTGGTAGATCGTGATTCGCTCGGTGCGCATCCATTCCGCAAGCCGCGCAACACCGCCGTGGTCGAGCCGAAACGGCATGAGCGCGGCGCCGTTCAGGAGGGCCGCGAACGTGCTCGAAACGGCTCCGCTGAAGGCGGGCGCCTGGAGCAGCGTGAGACGGTCATCCGGCTGGATGCGGAGCGCGTTCGTGTACCGCATGACGTTGTGCAGCACGTTGCGATGGCTGTCAACGACGCCTTTCGGCTCCCCTGTCGAGCCCGAGGTGAAATACACGTATGCGGGGGCGTCGGCCGTCACTTCCGGCTGTGGCGGGTCTGCGGGTGCATGCGAGTCGCCCGGAAGCAGCGTCGGCCGATGGCTCCACAGACGCGCGGCGCGGCCGGCATGGCCGACATCGGCAACAATTGCCATAGGATCGATCCGATCCAGCACCGAGCGAAGACGCCCGTCAGGCTCATCCGGATCGAGCGGGACGTAGGTGGCACCCGCACGCAGCGCGCCCAGCACAGAGGCGATCGCGGCGGCTCCCTGCCTGCCGAACAACGCCACGCGGTCGCCGGGGCGAACGCCAGCATCGGCGAGCCTGCTGGCAATGGCGCCGGACCATGCGTCAAGCGCACCATACGTCAGCCGCCGGCTTCCGTCGCCGATGGCGAGGCAGGCCCTGTGGCGCAGCACCTGCTCGGCGAACCGGCGTTGGATGGGCTGCTCGATATCGTCCCGCGCGAAGGGCTCATGCTCCGTCACGCCGCACAGATGCTGGGGGCCCGCGTCGCCTCCGCCGCCGGCGGTTCGCGCTGGTGTCGTGCGGCTGCGTCCACGGGGCGACATCGGCCGCGAGAGCGTACGGGTCGCGCGCGCAGCCCGTCAAGAAGTGTGGCACGGGTCCGCCGCGGTCGCTCCTTATTGATCGGCCCCCTGGGTGGCGGTGGGAGGCGCGATTCCCGTCATCCACGACCGCGTGCAACGCCTGAGCTGGGCCCGGCGGCACCGCTGCGGCTCACCGGTCCGCGCTCCATCGCCAGAATCGCGCCGCAGATCGGCTTCGCGCGCATCAGTCTCGACACCTCGAGACGAACAAACGTTCAGGTCAGGCGCGTGAGGATCGCCTCGCGGTCGAAGATCCAGCTGCCGATGACGAGCGAGACCCCGATCAGGAGCGCCACGACGAGGTCCCCGAGGAGAATCTGCTGCATCGTGAACGACGCCTGGCCGCTGAAGAATCCGGCGATCGCGACGCCGATGACGGGAAGCACGATGAAGCCGCCGATCTGCTGTGCCGTTCGCGCGTCGTTCACGCGCGAGGAGACGATGATGCCGAGCAGGACGCTCAGCAGGCAGATCAGCGGCACCAGCGTCAGCATCGCCACCTTCCAGACGTCGTTGAAGATCAGCCTGGTGAGGACCGGGTCGGCGATGGCCCCGTTCACGAGGCCGTAGAGGACGAACACGCCCCAGGTCGCCAGCACTGCGGGGGCCGCCGACGAGAGCGCCTTGCCGATGAGCAGCTCGCTGACCTCCATCGGCGTTGCCAGCTGGGGCTCGAGCGATCTGGCCGTCTTCTCGCCGATGACCGACTGGGTCGCGATCGCCATCGGCACCATGGCCGGAATGAGGAGGAAGTAGGCCATGAAGTTGAGCACGATGAACCCCTGCGCCGCCAGCTTGGGCGGCAGATCGGGGAACTGGCTGACGTACTGCTCGATCTGGCCCATCTGTGCCGGATTCAGCTCGTTCACCTGGATGAAGGCGACGATCCCGGTGGGAATCGAGGCAAAGATGAGGGCCGGGAAGACGACCGCCCCCAGCAGCAGCCGATTTGCGAGCAGGTCGCGCAGCTCCTTGCCCAGGACTGCCATGATCATGCCCAGGCGCATCAGGCCGCCTCCACGATGCGCGCGTCGCGCGTGCCGGCCTCGCCGACCAGGTCCAGGTAGACCTGCTCGAGCGTGGCCACCTCCTCGCGAACGGCAACGATGCGTGCGCCCGCGTCAACCAGTGCGCGCACGAGCTCAGGGTTGTCGCCGCGCGGATCCGCGACCTCGACCAGCAGCGCGCCGTCGGATGCCTGCACACCCTCGACGAACGGCAGCTCGGCGAGCAGGTCGAGGAATGACTGCGGCTGACGCGCGCCGACGATGTCGACACGGACCGACGCGGACCTGCCTTTGCGGCGGAGCCGGGATGGCGTATCGACGAGGAGCAGCGTGCCACGCATGATCCCGATCCGGTCGCAGAGCCGTTCGGCCTCGTCGAGGTTGTGTGTGCAGACCACCACCGAGCGTCCCGCGTCGCGCAGGGTGGCGACGAAGTCGCGCACCGTCTTGGCCGCCGACGGGTCGAGCGCGCTGGTGGGCTCGTCCAGGTACACGACCTCCGGCTCGTGGAGCAGCGCGCGAGCGATGGCCACCTTCTGGCGCATCCCCTTGCTGAAGCCACCGACACGTCGGTCGCCCGCATCGGGCAGGCCGACGATCTCGAGGTACCGGTCCACCGCCCGGCGCAGGTTCGCGCCGCGCAGCCCATACAGGCGCCCGTAGTAGCCCAGGTTCTGGCGCGCGGTCAGCTTGTCGTGCAGCCCCGGCGCCTCGGTCAGGACGCCGGTGATGGCACGGATGCGCTGCGAGTCACGCCCGAGCTCGAGGCCGTTGACGCGTGCCGTACCCGCCGATGGACCGATGAGTCCGGCCAGCATGCGAATCGAGGTCGTCTTGCCTGCCCCGTTCGGCCCGAGGATGCCGAAGATCTCGCCGTCCCTGACCGTGAATGACAGGTCGTGGACGGCGGACAGGGATGTGAAGTGCGTGGCGAGCCCGAGTGCCTCGATCATCGACCGCGCGCTCGATCCAGCAGCTCGCCGAGGCGCGCCCAGACACGACGACTCCCGTCGCCGTTGACGGATGGCTCGCCCGCGAGAGCGCTCGCGAAGCCACGGCCGCCGCGACGCTCGTCGGCGACCACCCTGCCGTCCGAGAGCCGGACCACGCGATCGGTCGCGCCCGCCACGCCGGCGTCGTGCGTCACGATGATGATCGTCACCCCGCGATCTCGGTTCAGACCGCGCAGGGTTCCCATCAGCGTCTCCGAGGTCGTCGAGTCCAGCTCGCCGGTGGGCTCGTCGGCCAGGATCACCGCCGGCTCGTTGACGAGCGCGCGAGCGATCGCGACGCGCTGCTGTTCGCCGCCCGACAGCTCGGTCGGCCGGTGGCTGGCGCGCTCTCCCAGCCCGACAAGCTCGAGCAGGGCGGTGGCCTCCTGCCGCCCGTTCCGCCGGCGCGGCCCGTATCGGAGCGGGAGCATCACGTTCTCGATGGCGGTCAGCGTCTGGATCAGGTTGAACTCCTGGAACACGAAGCCGATGCGCTCGCGCCGAATGGTTGCGAGCTCGCCGTCGGACGCGCCGATGACGCTGCGCCCGTCGATCGCGAGGGCGCCATCGGTCGGGCGCAGGAGGCAGCCGAGCAGGTCAAGGAGCGTCGTCTTGCCCGAGCCGGATCGGCCCATGATGGCCATGAACTCGCCGGCCCCGATGCTGAGCGAGACGCCATCGACGGCCCGGACTTCGCTCGCGCCGCGCCGATACACCTTGGTGAGGTTGGTCGCCGCCAGGATCGTCATCGGCCGATGCTCGATCCATCGGGCATTTCGAGCGTGACGCCGAAGCTGCGCTGCACATGACCGATGTATCGGTCACCGGTGAGCATGACGGGCGCATCGGCGCGCCCTTCGTGTGCGTGGGTGCTCCACATATCGAGCAGATCGCGCGCGAAGCGCCCGTCCGGTGAAGCGTGACCGATCATCGCACGGCAGCCATCACGTACTCCGAAGCGCGGTGACCGGGTCGAGGCGCGCAGCACGGAGGGCAGGATAGATCCCGGCCAGGGCGCCGAGGATCGTGGCGAACAGGAACGAGCGAAGGAGCAGCATCGGCGTGAGCAGGAAGACGCTCGTGCCGGATCCGGCCGTCTGCGCATTGAGGACGACGACCAGCAGGGCACCCGCCGACAGGCCGATGACGCCGCCGATGGCGCCAAGCAGGGTCGCCTCGACCACGAACTCGCGCAGGATCGCGCCGGTCGGCGCGCCGACCGCCTTCTTGATGCCGATCTCTCGAACCCGCTCGCTGACGGTCATGACCATGGTGTTGATGACGGAGAGACCGCCCACGATGACGGCGATGACGCTGGCACCCACGATGATCAGGTTGAAGACGATGCTTGCCTGGCCGATCTGGTCGGCCACCTCGGCTGGGGTGACGGCGCGCACGCCGTCGAGCTCATCGGTGATGGCGGCAGCGACCGCTTCGGCCGCGTCGAGGTCATCGGGGAAGACCTCGATCTGTGTCGCCAGCGCATCGGTCCGTTCCTCGAAGGCGTCGGGTACCGATTCGACGTAGATCTGCTGGGCGTCGGTGAGGGGGACGTAGGCGATCTTGTCCGGAAACGTCAGCGTACGCTCGAGCACGCCGATCACGTCGAACTCGCGCTCCCGCATGATGAACGTGTCGCCCACCCGCAGGTTGTAGCGCTCCGCGAGGTCCGCGCCGATGACCGTGGTCCCCTCCTCGCCTGGCTCGAGGAGGCGCCCCGCGTCCACCCGCAGGTCGATGGCGTCGTCGTACCAGGTTTCGGGCTCGATCCCGGTCAGCAGCTCCGGGATGTCGAAGCCGCCGACCTCCTCGGGATCGAGCAGTGTCTGGAGGACCGGCGTGGCGCGATCGACGCCGGGCAGCTCCTCGATCCGCTCCACGAGGTCGCGGGTCACCGGGCGCGAGCTGGCCTGGAACCCGGAGGCGGCGCCCTCGTCGAACACGAAGATGCGGGTGCGGAAGTACTCATCGCCGCCGTCCACGAGCACGTTGAGCTTCTCGGCCAGCGCGCCCATCACGGTGAGCGCGAACACGCCGATGACGATGCCGAGGATGGTGAGCGCCGTCCGCAGCGGACGGCGCCAGATGTTGCTGATCGCTTCACTCATGGAATCCATCGCATGCTAGCCGGGATTCCACCACGCCGCCGGGTGCCCGCCTGCAGGTCAGGAGCGCGACGCTAGGATGAACCGATGGAGGAGCGCACCCTCAGCAGCACGTACCCCTGGACCGGCCGGCGCATCCGCGTACGCGTCGACGAGGTTGAGCGCGACGACGGCCACCGCACGACGCGCGAGATCGTGGAGCATCCGGGCGCCGTCGGCATCCTTGCCTGGGACGGCGCACGGCTGGCCATCGTCCGCCAATGGCGCCACGCCACGAACGAGATGCTCCTCGAGATCCCGGCTGGCACACTCGAGCCCGACGAGCCGCCGATGGAGACCGCGCGTCGTGAGCTGGCCGAGGAGGCCGGCCTGGCCGCCGCGACCTGGGTCGAGGGGCCGAGGTTCTTCACCGCTCCCGGATTCTGCGATGAGCTCATGCACCTGTACCTCGCCACCGACCTGGCGGACGCCGACGGCGAGAGCGACGCCGACGAGGTGCTCGAGGCTTCCTGGATCACGCTGGCGGACGCGCTCGCCGCGATCGACGAGGGCCGCATCCGGGACGCCAAGACGATCGCGGGCATCGGATGGCTGGCACGCCGGTTGCCCATGCCGCCCTCGGGATGACGCTCGAGATCGACGACCCGCAGGCCTCAGCCGAGGAGGCCGGCATGCGGTACGTGAACGACACCATGCCCGGCGTGCGCCGCAGGCGGGCCGGCAAGGGGTTCAGCTACATCGGTCCTGATGGTGAACGCCTCACCGATGGCGACCGCATCGCCTGGTTCAAGCGACTGGCCATCCCACCGGCATGGACCGATGTCTGGATTTCGCCGATCAAGCGCGGCCACATCCAGGCCACGGGCCGCGACGCGCGGGGACGGAAGCAGTACCGCTACCACCCTCGCTGGCGCGAGGTGCGCGACGAGGCCAAGTACGGACGACTGATCGAATTTGCCCGGGCCCTGCCGAGGATCCGGAAACGAACCGACCGTGACCTTCGCCGACGCGGCCTGCCGCGTGAGAAGGTGCTCGCGCTCGTGGTCCGGCTCCTCGAGGAGACGCTCATCCGAGTCGGCAGCGAGGAGTACGCGCGCGGCAACGACAGCTTCGGGCTCTCGACGCTGCGTGACCGGCACGTCCAGGAGGACGGATCCGGCGTCCGCTTCAGCTTCAAGGGCAAGTCGGGCAAGGAGCACCTCGTTCCCGTCAGGGATCGGCGCCTGGCAAGGCTCGTGAAGCAGTGCCAGGATCTTCCCGGATACGAGCTCTTCCAGTACGTCGACCACGACGGGGAACGCCAATCGATCGATTCGGGCGACGTCAACGCCTACCTGCGAGAGATCAGCGGCGAGGAGTTCACCGCAAAGGACTTCCGCACCTGGGCGGGGACGGTGGCCGCATCCCTGGCGCTCCAGGACTTCCTCGAGATCGACGACGACGCCGGCCGCAAGAAGGCCATCGTCGGCGCCATCGAACGGGTGGCGGGTCAGCTCGGGAATACGCCGGCCGTCTGCCGCGCAGCCTACGTTCACCCCGAGGTGCTCGCGTCCTACCTCGACGGCACCCTCGTCGACGCGCTCTCGGCGCGAGCGCGCGGCGCGGGCCGAGGGGCCCACGCGTTGCGCCCCGAGGAGGCCGCCGTGCTCGGGCTCCTCCAGGCGCGCCTGGCGCGCGAGCAACGTCGCCGCCGACGTCCGGCAGCCTGAGTCAGCGCTTGTCTCCTCACCGCATCCCGCCACGCGGATTCACGGCACCGCGTTGAACAATGGTCGCCGTGGCGATCATTGCCGGGCTACGGCGGTCCCCCGCGGTGCGAATTGAACGTGAACGTCGGGCCCACGATGGTCGATTCGCCATGCAATGTGCACCTGCACGAGCATTGTTCAACGTGCGGCGATCATCTCTTCCCAGTGGCCGTCCGGAGGGAGATGTCCGCAGCCGTGCCGGTCGGAAGGCCCCCTACGCCACGTCACCGAGGCGGCCAAGGGCGCGCTGGTACGCCTCGTTCTCGGGCTTGAGCAGCACCGCCATCCGCAGGTGGCGACGCGCGGCGGTCACGTCCCCCAGGCGCGCCCGCGCGAGGCCGAGCCCGAAGTGGGCGTAGTGCGCGACCGGATCGGCCTCGGCGATGGCGGCAAAGCAATCTGCGGCGCGATCATGCGAGCCCTGGTTGAAGTAGGCCTGGCCGAGCGCCTCGAGGATGGATGCCTTGCCCGGCTCGAGGGCCAGGGCGCGCTCCAGGAGCACCGCGGCCGCGCCGAAGTGGCGATCGGCGAGCATCCGTGAGCCACGCTGAAAGAGCTCGTACGCGGATTCCCGCTCGTCGTGGTCTGGCGTGGGCTGCATCGGTCCAGCCTAGCGCTGGAGGTCGATCCGCTCCAATCGAGGGTTCTCGCTGCGCCCTGGGATACGGCCGCGCTTGGCGACCGGCCTGCCATCGATCTCCTTGAGGTCACCGGTGAAGTCGATCGGGCTGGCCTTGCTGATGGCACTGCCGACCGCGAACGAGTCGACCGGTGCATCCGCATCGCGGAAGACGCCGATGCGCTCCACGTCGATCCCACCGGAGACGACGATCTTGACGTTCGGATGGCCGGCCAGGTCGAGGCGCGCGCGGACCTCCTTGACCAGCTCCGGTGTCACCCGACCGCGCTCGGATGGCGTGTCGAGCCGAACACCCCACAGGCGATCGCCGAGCGCCTCGGCGACCCGCAGCGACTCCTCCGCTTCGTCCTTGAAGGTGTCCACCAGGACGATGCGCGGAACGTCGGCATCGATGTGCCGATCGAAGGCTTCTGCCGCGCGCACCGTGTCACCGAAGATGAGGACCAGGGCATGC
The DNA here is from genome assembly GCA_052388515.1 of Chloroflexota bacterium. Classification (GTDB taxonomy): domain Bacteria; phylum Chloroflexota; class Limnocylindria; order QHBO01; family QHBO01; genus JACDBZ01. Next base: position 10,181 of record JBQTHZ010000175.1, read on the forward strand.
GGCATGGTGCCGGTGGGTGCCAGCCCGGCCAGGCGGGCGCCGGCAGGTGTCGATGCGCCGATGCAACCGCCGACCACGCTCGCGTAGTCCATCTGGTCGGCGACGCTCGGATGGACGTGGCGCGCGCCGAAGCCGATGACCGGGATCGGCGCCGCGGCGTCGACGATCCGCCGAGCTGCGGTTGCCCAGCCGGATCCTGAAGCCAGGATGCCGAGGATGGCCGTCTCGTACAGGCCGAAGACCGAGTAGCGCGCAACGATGCGCATCACGACCTCCTTCGTGACGAACCGATCACCATCGTGGAGCGACTCGACGATCGGCGCGGTGCTCCCGTTGACCTCCGCGAAGATCTCGCGAAGGTAGGCGATGGCCTCCTCGGCGCCGCACAGGACGCCCTCGCTTCGTGAGAAGACCTCCATCGTCACCACCGGGTCGAGGTGCTCTGCGGCCAGGACCGTCCGCGCCCGATCGAAATAGGCGTCCGCTGTCTCGCCGGACAGGACGTCGGCGGCCGGCAGGAAGTGCGGGGACCGGCGGTCGGGCGTCATGGCGCAGCAGTGTACGCCGCGCGCCGCCGGAACAGCACCACCGCGAGCGCCGCCAGGATGACCGCGAGCAGCCCCGCGCTGACCAGGCGGACCACGCCGCCGCCCTCGGCCGAGGCCAGGATCCGCTGAGTCTCGCTGATCGCCTCGGCGGATCCACGCAGATCGCCATCGGCGAACCGCCCGTTGGCCAGCCGAAGCTCCTCCGACGGATCCGGGCCACCGACGAGGCCGATGCGCTCGAGGAAGGTGCGCGGCCCATTCAGCACCGTCGCCGTGGCGGCATACGCCTCGACGACCGCTGCCTGCCGGTCGAGCTCCAGTTGCGCCTCGGTGCCGCCGCCGAAGGAGCGATAGGCCTGGAGCAGCCGATCGGGTGCGGAGAGTCCCGCGGCCTGCATCTCGAGGAGGAGCTCGTCCCGGGTGTCGAGCCAGGCGGCCGCGTCGGAGATCTGCGCCCCGGCTTCGTCGAAGCGCCAGTCGGTCATGGCAGCCCGGATCGGATCGGGCGCTCCCCACCCGTCCGCGGCAGCAACGAGGTCCGCAAACGCCGAACGCGCCTCCGCCCGGGCGGGAAGCATGGCCACGTCGTCCTCCGTGAGGACACGAGCGCTGAACGGCTCGGAGAGGTCCGCGCCGCTGACCGCCTCGAGGTGATCGAGGAACGTGCGGCTGGTCAGCGGGATTCGCGGATCAGAAGCATCGGGCGGGGGACCGTCGTCAACGGTCCTGTTCGAATAGGGGCCGATCGAGCCTGCCACCCGCACCAGCACCGCCTGGAGCGCATCGGGGCCGATGGACGAGCCGAGCTCCGCGAGGAACGCCCACGAGGCCGCGTGACCATACGCCTCGGCCGCCGGGTCCGCCGACGCATCCCAGCTGTGAAGTGGATACGCGTCGCCCGCGAGCTCCGTGACCTCCGCCGCGGGATCGTACGGCGGATCGACGTCGAGATCGTCCGCCACGCGAGCGGCGACCTCGCTTGCCATCCCCTCCCGAATCCAGCGGGCATCGATGAGGTCAGCCGAGAGCCACACGTGCGCCACCTGGTGGAGTGCTGTGAACGGCGGCTGATCGAACGCGACCAGGATCTCGGTGCCGGCACCCGATGCCTCGGCGAAGCCTGACGCGTCGGTCGCCACCGATTCGGTGAGCACGAGGGCGCCAACGCGGGGATACGGCAGCCCGACCTCGTCCTCCAGGAGCGGCAGCGCGCGCTCGACCAGCCCCAGCGTGCGCTCGCCCCAGGCCTCGTCGTCGACGAAGGCGCGGACCTGGAGGTCGGCCGTCCCTCCGTCCAGCGGAACGGTCGCATCGAAGGAGGTGTATTCTGCAGGCCGCGTCGCGGTCACCACGGCCAGCCATTGGGTCGGATCCTCGATCGGACCGCTGACGAGACGTCCATCGGCAGTCGCAAGCTCGTCGCCGTCGACGCGGACCTCGTACCCGGTCGGGATGGTGACGCTCACCTCGCTGGCCGTGCCGAAGCTCCACACCGGGAAGACGATCACCGCCGGCCGGACGCGAAGCTGAGGGTCGTCCCCGTCGGAGAGGGTGTATGTCAGCTCGAGGTCGACACTCTCCTCGTAGCGCAGGTCGTCGCGCAGCTGGACCGTCGCCACGTTGACGCCGTCGTCGTTGACCGCGACCTCCACGTCGAGCTCGCCGTCCGCGTCGGCGGCCGCGACCTCGGCGGCGGCATCATGGAGCCCGAGCAGGACCTCCGGAAACACGCTCAGCTGGTCGTCGGGGTCGGGGGTCGTGTTGGTGAGCGTCATCTCGACGGTGACGCCGATCTCGCCCTCGCCGGGCCGGACGTCGTAGGTGGCGGCCGTCTCCAGCGTGTACTCGGCGGCGGCGGCCGGCGGCACCGGCCAGCCCGGGACGACCGTCGCGGCCATGACGACCGCGAGCAGCGAGAGGGTCGTGACCGCGCGGCGGATCACGGCCTGCCCATCAGGCGCGCGATCAGGCCACGACGGCGGACCCTCGGAGGCGGCGGCTCCCAGTCCGGCATGGCGGACACGACGTCGGCCCGGTACGCGGTCATCAGGGCGCGGTTGCGCGGCTGGCGATCGCTCCAATCGGGCAGGAGGCCACGATCGGCAATGGCCGTGGCGGTCTCCTCGAGGAGCCGATCCGCCACGACGGCGAGGCGAGTGATCCCGCGCCCCAGCTCATCGCGATCGAGGCCCGCCGCGGGCAGCTCGGTCATCAGCATCGGTCGGTCGTCATCGGTCATCGCGAATTTGACGAATGGATAGTCGAAGTTGGCACGAAGCATCAGGGCATAGATCCGCTTCGGGATCTCCATCGCCTCCAGCCCATAGTATGCCCACAGGGAGCAGCCGACCCCGTTGACCCATGCCACGGTGACGCGCAGGTCGAAGCGACGGTCCCCGTCCACGATCACGTCGCGGCTGAAGGCAGGATCGCCGGTCGTGCCCGCGGAGGCCACGACCTCCAGCCCCAACGCGTCGAGCCAGGCGTCGATCGACGCCCCCGAGCTCACCGCGGCGGCGCGCCGGCGACGATGGTCTCCCCCGAGCGGATTCGCCGTCGGCGTTCGAAGTCCTTCTCGGTGGCGCCGGGATCGATCCGACAGTTGCGCCCGATCTCGACGCCACGCGGCACGTGCGCCTTCTTGCCGACGAGCGTGATCCCCGCGTAGAGGCGTTCGGGCTCGTCGCGGTTCGGCCGCAGGTCATCGCCCACGCCGATGCGGGCCCCGACGCCGATCCGGCACTCCTTGTCGAGGATGGCCCGGTCGAGCAGGGCATCGCGTTCGATGACCGCGTCGAACATCACGATCGAGTCGCGCACGATCGCGCCGGCAGCCACGCGAACGCCGGGCGAGAGGACGCTGTGCTCGACCGTGCCGTCGATCACGCACCCGTGGCTGATCATCGAGCGCGAGACGGATGCGCCTGGACCGATGCGTGCCGGTGGCCGCTCCTCGCTCCGGGTGTAGATGAGCCACCCGAGGTCATTCAGCTCGATCGCCGGATCATCCCGCAGCAGGTCGAGGCTGGTGGCCCAGTAGCTCTCGACGGTGCCGACATCCTGCCAGTAGCCGCCGAACTCGTATGCGTAGACACGCCTGCCATCCTCCACCATGCCTGGCAGGATGTCTCGTCCGAAATCGACGCGCTCGCTGCTGAGCAGGTCGCCCAGGAGCGGCCACGAAAAGACGTAGACGCCCATGCTGACGAGGTTCGACGGCGGATCAGGCGGCTTCTCGATGAACGCCGTCACGCGCCCATCGCCCGCCACGTCCAGGATGCCGAAGCGATGCGCCTCTTCGATGGGGACCGTCCGCACGGCGCAGGTGACATCGGCCTGCGTCGACCGGTGCATCTCGATGAAGGGACGGTAGTCCATCTTGTAGACGTGATCGCCGGCGAGCACCAGGACGAGCTCCGGAGAGCGATCGGCGATGAAGTCCAGGTTCTGGAGCACGGCATCCGCCGTGCCGCGGTACCAGTCACGGGCGCGCCCGCGGCCGATGAAGGGCTGCAGGAGCGCAACGCCACCGCGGCTGCGGTCGAGATCCCATGGCCTGCCCACGCCGATGTGGTCGATCAGCGAGCGCGGCGCGTACTGGGTCAGGATTCCGACGTCCGTGTACCCCGAGTTGACGGTGTTGCTCAACGCGAAATCGATGATCCGGTACTTCCCGCCGAACGGCACCCCGGGCTTGGCCCTCACCTGCGACAGGATGCTGAGTCGCTCCCCCTCGCCGCCGGCGAGGATGAGCGTCAGGACCGAGGTCGACACGAACCGATTCTAGCCGCGACAGAAGCGGCTCAATCGCCGTCGTCTGGCGGAGGCGTCTCGATCGGCGGGCCTCCGCCCCCGCCAGGCGGGCCCCCGCCTCCGCCGCCGCCACCTCCGCCGTCGTCGTCGGGCGGTGGCGTGGGTGATGGAGCCGCACTGGGCGATGGCGTGGGACGCGGACGGGCGACCCGCTCACCGCAGACCGAGGGGAAGCCCCCTTCGCCGTACAGCGGCGTGATGGCGAACAGCACCCGCTCGTCGTCCTGGTAGGTCGCCGGATCGCCCCTCGCGCCGGTCCGCCCGTTGACGACCCGATCGGACCAGGTGTCGGCCGCCTCGATCCAGTTCTCGGGACGATCGGGTGTCGCGCTGGCGACGTACTGCTCCAGGTCGAGGCATCCGCGCGGGTGCACGTTGTCGAGCGGCGGCACGGTGCCCTCCAGGAAGGGAAGCTCGATGATCTCGCCGCACCTGTTCGTGGCGGCCATTCCGCTGAAGCGGCAGACGGGCGCGGTGACGATGCCGTCGGGCTGCTCGAAGCTGGTCTGCGGCACCGGCTGGCCACCGTTCCAGTCCCACGGATTGTTGAGGGCCAGATCCATGAACTCCTCCCACAGGAAGAGCGGTCCATCGGCGCTGAAGAGGCCGCCGGAGAACTCGTTCGAGAGCGACTCCTGGTTGTTGTTGCCCATCCACACGCCGGTCGTCAGGCTGCCCGGCACGTATCCGAAGCCCGAGACGTCGCGGAAGTCGTTCGTCGTGCCGGTCTTGAAGCCGGCGGGGCGCCGCTGGCCATCCGCGGTGTTGAGCTGCGCACGCTCGCCCCACAGCAGGTTCGTGGCGGGATTGGTGTTTCCCTCCAGGATGTAGTGGGGCAGGTACGCCTCGGCGGGGGTCATCGGGTTCGTGACCGGCGGGCCGTTGTCCTCGCGGGTGTAGATGACCCGATTGTCACGGTCGCGGATCTCGATGATGGTGGTGGCCGGGTTGAGCTCGCCCTGCTGCGCGAAGGTCGTGTAGGCCTGCGTCATGTTCGTCAGGTTGAGCGGCACCGAACCGAGCGCGAGAGACAGCCCCGGATCCTGGTCCATGATGTACTCGGAGCTCGCGATGCCCAGCGACTCGCTGAAGTCGGCAGTCGTCTGTGACCCGACCAGGAACTGCATCTGGACCGACGGAATGTTGAGCGAGTAGCGCAGCGCGTCGAGCGCCAGGACCGGGCCGTGCTCCTTGATATCGGCATTCGTCGGGCGATACGAGGTCTCCGCGGTCGTCCCGAACTCGGTCATGGCATCCACGAACATGGTCGAGACGGTCGCGTCGCGGGATTGGAAGGCCGATGCGTACGTGATCGGCTTGAAGGCCGATCCGGGTTGCCGGCGACCGAGCCCGGCCACGTCGAACTGTCCCTGGACCTCGGGAGCCTCGCGGTTGAAATAGTCGACGCTGCCCACGTACGCAACGATCTCGCCGGTTGCGGAGTCGATCGCGACCATCGCCGAATTGTTCACATTGAAGCTCTTGAGCTGGTCGACCCACTTCGTGACGAGTGCCTTGGCCTCCTGCTGGAGCGGGACGTCGAGGGTCGTCTGGATCCGGTAGCCGCCGGTGAGCACCTCGCGCTCCGGATCGGTCACGCCCGGCAGGGTGGCCACGATGCGCTCCGCCTCCTTGCGGACGCGGAAGCTGAAGTGGGGTTCGCGCAGGATGCTTGTCAGCCGGTTCGGCTCCATCTCCAGCCACGACGTGTTACGCGCCTCGCGCGCTTCGCGGGCGGTGATGTAGCCCTCGACCTCCATGGCACCCAGCACCAGGTTGCGCTCGCGGAGCGCATCCGCGGCGGCTTCCTCGGTGCCCGGCTCGCCGTTCGAATTCTGATACGGATCGAGGAACGATGGCGCCTGCGGCAGCGCGGCCAGGAAGGCGGCCTGGGCGACGCTCATGTCCTCCAGGTTCGAGAGGCCGAAGTAGTTCGCCGCGGCGGCCTTGATGCCATACGAGCCGTTGCCGTAGTAGATGAGGTTGAGGTACGTCTCGAGGATCAGCTCCTTGCCCTCGCGGCCTGGATACGCAGCCGTGACCTGCATGGCGAGGATGTTCTCGCGGATCTTGTCGTCGATGTCGGTGGAGTTGTTCGGCTCGGGGGGCTGGCAGACGTCGGTCTCCTGCTCCTCAGGATCGGCCTCCGTGGCGGGTGCGTCGGGGTCGATCTCGCCGACGCTCGCTTCCGGCGTCGCGTTCGGGTCGACCGGCGTGACCTCCTCTTCTGCCAGCACGCGCGCGTAGTCGATCACCTGCTGCGTGATGGTGGATGCGCCCTGCACGATCTCGCCCGCCTCGAGATTGGCGAGCGCCGCGCGAACGATGCCCTGGAAATCGACGCCATTGTTGTCCCAGAAGGTCCTGTCCTCGCTGGCCACGGTCGACTGCCAGATCACGTCTGGAAGCGTTGCGAAGCTGACGGCCTCGCGATTCTGGCATTCGAAGCGCGCCAGCAGCTGCTCGCCGGTGCGGTCGTACACGTAGGTCGATTGCGGCGGCTCGATGTCGTCGAGGACTCGCGGCTCAGGCAGATCCGACGCGAAGTAGTTGTAGGCGGCCAGCATGCCGCCGGCGGTGCCGAGGATCGATCCGGCGAACATCAGCCCGAACACGCCGAGCGTGACGACGAGGAAGGTCGCGAGGCCACGGCGTTGGCCGCCGCGGCGCGTGGTGCGGCGCGTCATCATGAGATGACGGCGCCGACGCTGGAGAGCCGGATGCATCGCCCGCAGGGTACCAGCCGTGGCCTGCCGGGTCGAACGAGCGGTGCGGTGCCGAACCCTCAACGAACGAGGCGAAGCACCCGATCGTCGAGAACCAGGACGAGCACCGCACCAGCGACAAGGAACGGCCCGAACGGGATGTAGCTCCGCATGCCCACCCGCCGGGTCGCCAGGAGGACCAGGCTGGTCCCCGCGGAGAGGAAGGCGGCCGCAAAGAGCGCGCTGAAGATGGCCGGCCAGCCGAGCATGAGACCGATGGGCGCCACCAGGTAGAGGTCGCCAAGCGCCAGCCCGCCACGCACGACCAGCGCCAGGACGCCGAGGAACGCCACCGCCGCCCCGGCGCCGATGAGCGCCTCGAGCGGGTGCACGCCCGGGTTGACCGGCACGAAGAGAGCACCCAGCAGGATGAGCGGATCCAGCACCAGGTGTGGCAGCCGCCGCTGCTCGAGGTCGGTCGCGGTCAGGACGAGGAGGAGCGCCAGCAGCACGAGGTACACGCCCGTCGCCCACCACGGCAGCTGTGAGCGAGCGACGATCCCGGCGCCGGCGAGCCCGCTCACCGCCGCGATCGCCAGGGTCCGCCATCCGATCGGACGCCGCTGCGCCTCGTCGGCCGGCCACACGCTGGCCAGTCGCTCCGCCAGCGCTCCGCCTACCGCGAAGGCGCCGCCGATGGCGATGATCGCCGGATTCACGCTCCGCCCAGCCTCCATCTTCGATACGCCGCAGCCGGTGCGCGGCGGCACCACCATCGTAGGGGCAGGGTTGACGTCCGCCATAGGCCGATCGTCCGACCCGCATCCGGAAGAGCTGGCACGCATAGTGCCAACGGGGTGACCAGTGCCGGCACCCGGCCGGCCACCATACGGGAGGATCACACCGTGGACAGTGACCGCGTCGAAGGCCCCCTCAAGGAGGCCGGTGGCAAGATCAAGGAAGAGTGGGGCGACGCCACCGATAACCCCGACACCGAGGCCGAGGGTCAGATGGACCAGGCCGAGGGCAAGATCCAGAACACGTGGGGCGAGACGAAGGACGACGTCCGCGACGCCGTGGACGACGACCGCTAGGCCGATCCCCAGCCCCGGCCGGCCCCCACGGCCGGGGCTAGTTTCTTGCGCTCAGACCGTCTGCGCGGGACCTGCCGAAATTCTCGGCGCAGCTTCGGCCTGAGCGATCGCGCCGCGCATGGAGGTTTGTTGCCGTGGGCCGGTCGGTGCGACGCCTTGCCCGGCCGCTGCAGCGGAGTGCGCGATCGGAGCGTGCCTCGCGCCCCTATCACCGAATATATCGTTACTGATATATCTGCTGAGCGGGGACGAGCCTCGTCCGACCGCCGGTCCCGACTGAGCAACGTCCCAGGGAACTACAGCAAGCCGGACTCCTCGCCACCGAAGGCGAGCGCCAGCTCCACGAGCGCTCCCACGGCCGATCCCGTCGCTCCTTTCGGGCCGTATGGCTTCTCCGCGGCCAGGTAGGCGGTGCTGGCGATGTCGAGGTGAACCCAGGACACGGTCACGAACTCGGAGAGAAAGACCGCGCTCTTGATGAGCGACCCGTCACGAGTACCAGAGTTCACGATGTCCGCGTGGGGCGAGTCGTAGCTGGCGCGGTACTCCACCGCCAGCGGCATCTCCCAGAACCACTCCCCCGCCCGTTCGGCTGCCGCACCGACCCGCTCGCCCCAATCCCGCGGCCGCGCGAAGTACGCGCTGATCTGGTCGCCGAAGGCGATCGCCTGCGCACCGGTCAGGGTGGCGACATCGACGATGTGGGTCGCGCCCTCCCGCTCTGCCCAGGTCATCGCGTCGGCCAGGATCAGCCGACCCTCGGCATCGGTGTTGGTGACCTCGACCGTCATCCCGTTCATGGCCTTGACCACGTCGCCGGGACGCTGAGCATTGCCGCCCGGCATGTTCTCGACCATCGGCGCGACCGCCATGAGGGGCGTGTCCGGCGCCAGCCTGGCCACGGTGCGCGCGGCCGCGATGACGGCTGCAGCACCGGACTTGTCGTGCTTCATGTCACCCATGTTCTCGGCCGGCTTGATGCTGATGCCGCCGGAGTCGAAGCAGACCCCCTTGCCGACGATGGCGAGCCGATCCCCGTCGGTCGCCCTTGCCCATCCGGGCAGCTTCACCGCGATGAGCCGCGGCGGATGTGCGGCGCCCTGGCCGACGCCGAGCAGAAGCCCCATCCCCAGCTCGGCCATCTGGTCCGGCTCCAGAACCTCGACCGTGCATCCATCGGCCTCCAGCTCTCGAGCGACCTCCGCCATGCGCTCGGGGGACAGGTCATTCGCGGATCGGTTGGCGAGGTCGCGACCGAAGGATGTCCCCTCGCCGACCTCCGCACCGCGATCGAGCGCTGCCTGCGACCCGGCACCGATGCAGAGCACCTCGCCGACCGAGCGCTTCATGTCCTCCGTGTCGCGGACGCGGCCGTAGACGGCCGTGGCGCGATAGGTGCCCGCCACTGCGCCGGCTGCCGCGGCGGACCATGCCTCGTCGTCCTCGCCATCGCGAAGCCACAGTGCAAGCGTCGATGCGCCCCGACCGTTCAGCTGCCGCGTGGCGACCATCGCCAGGCGTCGGGCTCGCCAGGCGCCGCGACCGCGGGCCCCTGCGTTGAGGAGCAGCAGCCGGGCAGCCGGCAGGTCACCACCACCGATGAGTGCGGAAGCATGCTCGAGCGGGTTGAAATCGCCCCAGGCGATGGCAGCGCTGATGGCGCCGCCGGAAGCCGCATCGAGCTCGGCGAGATCGCCCGACAGCTCTGCGTCCTCGCGGTAGATCGGGACGGCAAGCACGTCCGCCTCGACGCTGGATGGCGGGCTGCTGGTTGCGCGCAGGCGCATGCTCAATCGACTCCTTCGTGAAGCTCATACCGGGACCGGCGGAGTATAGGTTGCTCAGGTGCAGTCGGAGAACCGCGCGGAGAACATGGTGAACCGGCTGCCCGGCGCCACCGAGGTGCCCGCGGGCGGCTCCTGGCCGATGATTCCCTCGGGCTGGTCGGGATCCTCGGCACATTCGACTCGCCAGTTGAGACCGGCTTCGCTGGCGCGCTCGATCGCATCGGCCGTCGGCAGGCCGACCGTCTCAGGGATCAGGACGGTGCCCGGTTCGGCGGACGGCTGCGTCGCAGCCGACGGCGACGCGACCGGTGTGGTGTCGCCGTCGCCGCGGCCTCCCCCGAGGTCGAGATTCAGGAGCGGCAGGATCACGAGCGCCACCACGAGCGCGACCGCGCCCAGAATCAGCAGCGTGCCGAATCCGCGGAGCAGGCCCTCGCGCCGCGGCGCGGCGGGTCGCGCCTCCCGCCGCGCAGGGGCGCGCGTCGGAATCGGCGTCGACGAGCGAGGAGGGGCCGGCGGCGGCACGTAGCCGCTCCGCGCCGGGCGAGGGTCGGAAGAGCGCTGCGGCACGGAGATGACTCGCGTCTCGTCCGCCCGGCTCCCTTGGGCGGTCTCGGCATCCGCCGCCTCGAGCGCGCGAGACATTGCCTCGGCGGAGTGGAAGCGCTGCGCGGGGTCGCGTCGGAGCGCCTGCAGGATCGCGTCGTCGAGCCGACCCGGCACGCCGTCCACGAACGCCGACGGCGGGCGAACCGCGGCGTCGACGTGCGCGGAGCTCACCTCTTCCGGTGTGCGCCCTTCGTAGGGCATCCGACCGGTCAGCGCCTCGTACAGCACGACGCCCAGGCTGAACAGGTCGCTGGCCGGAGTCAGCGCGTCGCCGTGAAGCTGCTCGGGCGACATGAACTGCAGCGAACCGATGCTCGTGTCGTCGTCGGTCGCCTCCGCCGGCGAGCGGGCGATCCCGAAGTCAATCAGCTTGGCCGGCCCGGGGCCCAGCATCACGTTGCCGGACTTGACGTCGCAGTGGACGAGGTCCCGGTTGTGAACGACGCGCAGGCCGGCGAGCAGCTCGCGACCGATCGCGAGCACCTCGTCGCGTGACAAGGGGCCCTGCGCCTCGATCGCTTCGCGGAGGGAGCGATGGCGGTCGAGCAGCTCCATCACGATGAAGTGCGCTTCTTCATCACTTCCAGAGTCATACACGTGGACGAGGCTCGGATGCGAGAGCGACGCGGCCGCGCGCGCCTCGGCCAGGAAGCGCTCGGTGAAGACGGGGTCGCTCGCATAGGGGTCCGAAAGGATCTTGATCGCGACGTCACGCTCGAGGCGAACATCCCGCGCCCGAAAGACGCGTGCCATGCCGCCGCGGGCGATCTGGGCATCGATCCGGTAGCGATCGACCAGTGTGCGCCCGATCATCGGGTCGGAGGTGGATCCGGCCATCATCCGCTCGGCTCGGCGAGAAGGGCGGCAACGGCAGCCCGGCACGAGTCGAGGTCGCGGAGGACGACCGCCAACCGGCCGAGCGGAGCGGCCGTCAACGCCGATCCCCCTTCGTTCAAGGCGATGCGCAGGGCGCGGTCTGCGGTGGCGCCATCGTCAGCTAGGGCGACGAAGGATTGCGCGGCGTCGTCGGCGGCGGCGGCGTCGCCCGCGCGCGTCGCCTCCAGGATCTGCTCCACGGCGCTGATCATCGCATCCGTCGTCTCGATCCATACGGGAAGGGTCTCCAGATCGGTCTCCCAGGCGACGATCGCGTCATGATCGGCTCGGGTGCCCTCAGTCAGCCGCCCGGCCTCGTCCAGGTCGCCGCGGTCGAGCGCGCGGAACACATCGTCCAGCACGTCGGGAAGGCTCGAGGCGCGCGTCCGGAGGTCGGCGAAGGCATCGGCCGCGTCTCCTGCCGAGCGGAGCTGGGCGGCGATCGAGCTGAGCTCACCGGCCGCGATCGGCTCCGGTGGGCGCGAGGCCTGGGGACGCCACGCGCCGTGGACCGCCGCCAGCGCCGTGACAGCGCGGCGCGCCGGGACCACTGGCTCCTCCGCGTCGGCAATGAGCGCGGCCGCGGCGTCGAGGCGGGGGCTCGGTGGCCCATCTCCACTCACGACGGCGGCTGCGCCGGTGCGTGCCGCATCGAGCCCGGGCATGATGGCCGCGCGCAGGTCGTCCAGCGCGGCGACCGCGATGGCGGCGCGCTCGCGGATCGATCGTTCGGCGGTGACCGCGATGGTCGGGTCGGGCGCTCTGGGCGCGAAGAGAAGCGCCAAGCCCAGGATGGCCAGGCCAGCCGTGGTCGCCGCACCCACGCCTATCATGGGTGGATGGCCTCTGCCGACGCGCTGCGCCCCCTTCCCAAGGCAGAGCTGCACCAGCACCTGGACGGATCGGTGCGGCCGTCAACGGCGGTGGAGCTGGCCGGCGAGATCGGCGTGGCGATCGACTTGGAGGAGGCACGCCGGCGGATGGAGGGCCCCGAGCGTTGCGCGAGCCAGGCGGAGCTCCTGGCCTTCTTTGATCTGCCGATCACGCTGCTCCAGACCGCAGAGGCGCTCGAGCGGGTGACCGCCGAGCTCGTGGAGGACCTCGTGCGCGATGGCGTGCGGTACGCGGAGATCCGCTGGGCCCCGCGGCTCCACCTGGAGCGCGGCCTCTCGGTAACGGCCGTGCTCGACGCGGTGGCCTCGGGCATTGGTCGCGCGGCATCGATGCACGGGCCGGCCATCCCGCTCATCGGGTTGATCGTGACGGCCATGCGCTCGCACCCGCCAGCCGCCAACGTCGAGCTCGCCCGTGACGCTGCGGCATTCGGCCCACCGGTCGTCGGATTCGATCTCGCCGGACCCGAGCAGGTGTGGCCGGCGCCGCCGCACGCGGCAGCGTTCAACGCGGCACGCGAGGGCGGTCTCGCCCTGACGGCGCACGCGGGCGAGGTGCCCGGCGCGCAACGGGTGCGCGAGGTCCTCGAGTTCGGCGTCCGCCGCATCGCCCACGGGGTCACGGCATTCGAGGACGATTCGGTCCTCCATGTGATCCGCGCGCGTGGGATCACCCTGGACCTGTGCCCCACCTCGAATGTCCAGGCCGGCATCGTTCCCGATCTGGCAAGGCACCCGATCGCATCACTCCACCGCTCGGACGTGAGCGTGACGATGTCCACCGACGATCGCACGGTCACCGGCATCTCCCTGAGCGAGGAGATGGCACGGACCGCTGCCGCGGTCGGCCTGACCGATGAGGAGCTCGCGGCCATCGCCCTCAACGGCTTCGATCGCGCGTTCGCGCCACCGACCGTGATGGCACCCATCCGCGCGGCCGCCGCGCGGGCGTGGAGCGCCTGGCACACGGGCGTCGACATCAGCTGACGCGCCCTTCCAGCAGGGCATGCACCGCAGCTGGGTCGGCGGCAATCGCGTCGGGACGCCGCTCGCCGTCCAGGGATGCCGCCGCGGCAGCGTCCGCCACGCCGGTCAGCACGAGGATCGCACGGCAACCGGCGCGGTGCGCGCCGACGATGTCGGCATCGGGGTTGTCACCGATGACGACGGCTTCAGCTGCGGGGATGCCGCTCGCCTCCAGGATCGCGATGAACATGGCCGGAGAAGGCTTGCCGATCACCTCGGGCGTCGCTCCGGTGGCGGTCACCAGGGCCGCGAGGATCGCGCCGGCTCCGGGCAGGAAGCCGACCGCGGTCGGGTAGCGCGCATCGGCGTTCGTCGCGATCAGCCGCGCGCCGTCGGCGATGGCGCGCATGGCGACCGCCAGGCGCCGATAGTCGACATGCGGGTCCAGGCCGACGACGACCGCATCGTAGCTGCGGCCGAGCGCGCCACCGGCATGGTCGCGCATCGCGTCATCGCCGGCCATCACGACATCCAGCCCGGCTGCGCGAAGCTCCGCCTCCATGCCCGCGGCGCCGATTGCCAGGATCGAGCGCAGGTCGGGAGCGTGACGCCGCATGTGCTCCACGGTCGCCGAGGTGGAGGTCACGATCTCATCCACGGCGGTCGCGATGCCCATCCGCGCCAGGCGCTCCACGTACCCGGCACGCGCGACCATGGAGTTGTTGGTCGCGAAACGCACCACGACGCCGGAATCGTGGAGCGCGGCGATGAGCTCGCGCGCACCCGGTATCGGCTCGTGGCCGCGGTAGACGACGCCGTCGAGATCGAAGATCACGAGGGTGACGCGGTCGGGAAGGGTCGTCATGCCGCCGGATGATACGGGCGGCATGATGCGTTCGGGTCTTGAGCGAGCGATCGGCAAGGAAGTATGATGCCGCAGATTCTGCGCCAGGCGCCCTTGGCCCGAGCGCACCGGAGGCGCCGCGACATTTCGCGGCAGAGCGCACCGATTGGTGTGGAGGAAACAGATGCGGAAGTCTTCCAGCACGTTGATGGCCGTCATGACCGTCGTGATGCTGATCCTTGCGGCATGCACTGGCGGGGGCGCGAGCCCATCCGAAAGCGAGGTCGAGTCGCAGGCGCCCGAAAGCGCGGCGCCCAGCGAGAGCGCCGAGGCGAGCGAAAGCGCCGCCGCGGGGATCGACTACCAAGCATGCATGGTCAGTGACGTCGGTGGCATCGACGACAACAGCTTCAACGAGAACGCATGGGCGGGCATGCAGCAGGCCGAGGCCGAGCTGGGTGTCGAGGTCTCGTTCCTGGAGTCTCGCAGTGCCGAAGACTACGCGCGCAACATCGACCAGCATGTCAGCGACGGCTGCGAGCTGATCGTCACCGTCGGCTTCCTGCTCGGTGACGCGACGGCCGCGGCGGCGGAGGCGAATCCCGACGTCCGCTTCGCCATCGTGGACTTCGCCTACGATCCGGCGCTCCCGAACGTCGAGGGCCTCGTCTACAACACCGCCGAGGGGGCGATGCTGGCCGGTTACGCATCGGCCTCGTGGTCGAAGACCGGCATCATGGGCACCTTCGGGGGCATCAACATCGGCCCCGGCGTGACCGACTTCATGGACGGCTTCATCGCGGGCACGAACTACTGGAACGAGCAGCAGGGCGCCGACGTGCAGGTCCTGGGCGGCCGCGATCCCAATGATGCGGCATCGGGCACCTTCACCGGCAACTTCGAGAGCCTCGACGACGCGGCGAACATCACGAACGGCATGCTCCAGGAGGGTGCCGACGTGATCCTGCCGGTCGGTGGACCCATCGGCGGCGGCACCTTTGCGGCCATCGAGCAGTCCGGCACCGAGGCCGTCGGGCTGGGCGTGGACGTCGACTGGACGGAGACGGTTCCGGAGTACACCAGCCTGATCCTGACGAGTGTCATCAAGCGCATCGACAACTCGGTCTTCCAGGCGGTCGAGCGCGCGGTCAACGAAGAGCCCGTGCAGGCTGTCTTCGTCAGCACGCTCGAGAACGAAGGCGTCGGAATCGCTCCATTCCACGATTACGAGGGCGAGATCTCGGACGACGTCAAGGCCGAGCTGGAGACGCTCAGTGCAGCGATCATCGCGGGCGAGATTGCGCCGGCGGACTACTACGGCGAGTGAGCCGATCGACTGAGTCGGCGTAGCCAACACGAACGGGCGGTGTCTCAGGACGCCGCCCGTTCATCACATCGGAGCAGATGCCGCCGTGAAGCTCGAGTTGCGGGGGATCACCAAGCGCTTTCCTGGAGTCGTGGCGAACGAGGACGTGGACCTCGTGGTGCGGCCCGGCGAGGTTCATGGGCTGCTTGGCGAGAATGGCGCGGGCAAGACGACGCTCATGAACGTCCTCTACGGCCTCTACCAGCCCGATGAGGGCGAGATCCTCATCGACGACAAGCCGGTCAGCTTCGGCGGCCCCGGCGATGCCATCGGCGCCGGCATCGGCATGGTCCATCAGCACTTCATGCTCGTGCCGGTCTTCACGGTGACCGAGAACGTCATGCTCGGCGTCGAGTCGACCCACCGCCTGTTCGGGCGCCTGGACAAGCCGGCGGCGCGCCGTCGGATCATGGACATCTCCCAACGCCATGGCCTGCGCGTGGATCCCGACGCTGTCGTCGAGGACCTCCCGGTCGGCGTCAGGCAGCGCATCGAGATCATCAAGACCCTGTATCGCTGGTCGGACGTGCTCATCCTGGATGAGCCGTCGGCGGTCCTGACCCCCCAGGAGACCGAGGACCTGTTCGGGGTCATGCGATCACTGGTCGAGATCGGCACGTCCATCATCTTCATCACGCACAAGCTCAACGAGGTGCTCGAGGTCGCCGATCGCATCACGGTGCTGCGGCGCGGCAAGGTCGTTGGCGCCACGACCGCGAAGGAGACGAGCAAGGAGCAGCTCGCCGCCATGATGGTGGGACGCGCCGTCCAGCTGGTGGTGGACAAGGAGGAGGCGAAGCCCGGCCCGCCGGTGCTCGAGATTGCCGGATTGACGGTCCGCGACGAGCGTGGACACACCGCGGTCGACAGCCTCGACCTCACGGTGCACGCGGGCGAGATCCTGGCCATCGCAGGTGTCCAGGGAAACGGCCAGAGCGAGCTGGCAGAGGCCATCACCGGGCTGCGAGAGGCGGACGCCGGCGAGATCCGCATCGGTGGACAGATCCTGGACGGCGGCCCCAGGGACGTGTACGAGGCCGGCGTGGCGCACGTTCCGGAGGATCGCATGGAGGACGGGCTGATCGCCGACTTCACCGTCGCCGACAACCTCGTCCTGAACAGCTATTGGCAGGCGCCGTTCGCGGAGGGGCTGCAGCTGAACGGCGATGCCATCGTCGAGTCCGCGACCAGGCGCGTCGCGGAGTACGACGTCCGGACTCCGTCGATCTTCAACGAGGTCGGTAACCTGTCGGGCGGCAACCAGCAGAAGGTGATCGCGGCACGCGAGTTCTCGCGGCCACTCAAGCTCATCGTCGCCGCGCAGCCCACTCGCGGTCTCGACGTCGGGTCGATCGAGTTCATTCACCGCCGGATCGTCGAGCAACGTGACGATGGCACGGCCGTGCTCATCATCTCGAGCGAGCTCGACGAGGTGCTTGCCCTCGGAGACCGCATCGCGGTGATGTACCAGGGCAGGATCGTTGACGTGCTCGATCCCGCGGAAGCAACGTTCGAGCGCCTGGGCCTTCTGATGGGCGGTGCTCACCCCGAGGACCCCGATGACTGACGACCAGCACCCCTCTCAGCCCGCGAAGGCGGAGCCCGACCCCGAGGGACACGGCGCGTCTCCCGAAGAGGAGACCAGGTCGGGTGGCGGCCTCGGTCGCACCCTGCGCGGGCTGCTGCTCCCCGTCCTGGCGCTGTTCACGGCGTTCGTCCTGGGCGGCCTGGTCATCATCCTCACCGACGCGGAGCTCCTCGGGCTGTGGGGCTCCGACCCCGCCGCTGCCGTTGGCGCCTCGTGGTCGGCCGTGGCGAGCACCTACGGCGCGCTCTTCCGCGGATCGATCGGCGACCCCGGCCGCATCATCGGCGCACTCGTCGCGCTCGACTGGGATGCCCTCCGGGCGTCGTTCGGGCCGCTCTCCGAGACGATCGTCTCCACCACGCCGCTCCTCCTGACCGGCCTCTCGGTGGCACTCGCCTTCCGTGTCGGCCTGTTCAACATCGGCGCCGAGGGCCAGCTCCATCTCGGCGCCCTGTTTGCCATCATCGTCGGCTTCTCGTTCGCCGGGCTGCCGACGATCATCCACCTGCCACTCGCCATCCTGGCCGGCTTCGCGGGTGGTGCGCTGTGGGGATTCATTCCCGGGATTCTCAAGGCGCGCACCGGCGCCCACGAGGTGATCGTCACGATCATGCTCAACTTCGTGGCATACAACCTCATCATCTGGGCGCTGAAGACGCCGTTCATTCAGCGTGAAGGGCGATCGGACCCGATCTCGAAGATCGTCGAGCCGAGCGCAGCCCTCCCACCGTTCATCTCGGGCCTGCGGGCCGATTGGGGCATCGTCATCGCGATCGCCGCCGCGGTCGCTGTGTGGTGGCTCCTGTTCCGTTCCACCAAGGGTTTCGAGTTCCGCGCCGTCGGCTTCAACCCTCGAGCCGCCCGCTACGCCGGGATGAGCATCCCGTGGTCGATCGTCCTGTCGATGGTCATCGCCGGCGGCCTGGCCGGGCTGGCCGGCGCCGGCATCATGCTCGGTGGCCTGCGTACGCTGACCCCCGGCTTCTCGCCCGGGTATGGCTTCGACGGCATCGTGGTCGCGCTGGTCGGCGCCACGCGACCGGCCGGCGTGGTGGCAGCGGCCTTCCTTTTCGGCGCCCTGCGCGCCGGTGCCACGCCGATGCAGGCGGCCACCGGCACCCCCATCGACATCGTCGTCATCATCCAGGCCCTGGTGATCATGTTCATCGCCGCGCCAGCCCTCGTGCGCGCCATCTACCGCGTCCGCGCGGAGCGCAAGTTGGGAGCCGAGGTCTTCGCGAAGGGCTGGGGCTCGTGACCGCGGCGGTCGTACCCATGACCCGCGCCGAGCGCAGGATTCAGCTGCGACAGCGGATCCTGGGCATCTTCTACCTGGCGTTGGCCACCGTCATGGTGCTCGCGTTCGGCCTTCCGGTGGCGGGAGACGCCAGCTCGACCTTCACGCTCACGCTGCGAACGGCACCCATTCCGCTGCCGAACCTGGTGCTGCCATCGGCGGGCACCGCCTACCTGCTGGCCGGCGTGGTCGCGTTTGCCGGCGCCATCCAGCTCACGCGCGGGTTCGGGGCGCGCTGGACCATGATCCTGGGGCTCGTCGCGGCGGTCTTCGTGTTCGCGTTCCTGACGTGGGTCGCTGCCGGCCAGTCGATGAACCTGACCGGCGTCCTGGAGAGCACCGTCCAGCGCTCCGTCCCGATCGTCTTCGGCGCCTTGTCGGGGATCCTCTGCGAGCGTGCGGGCGTGGTGAACATCGCCATCGAAGGGATGCTCCTGTCCGGGGCCTTCGTCTCGGCCGTCGTCGCCAGCGCGACGGGGAGCCCGTGGATCGGCATCGGCGCAGCCATCATGACCGGCGCGCTCGTCGCGGGACTGCTCGCCGTCCTCGTGATCCGCTACCGGGTCGATCAGATCATCGCCGGCTTTTTCATCAACATCCTGGTGACGGGCCTCACCGGATTCCTATCGGTACGCGTCCTGCAGCCCTTCGACGCGGAGCTGAACACCCCCGAACGGCTTGGGCCGATCGCCATCCCACTCCTCTCCGACATCCCGATCCTGGGTGGCATCCTCTTCCGCCACACGATCTTCGTGTATGCCCTCTTCGCGCTCATCATCATCATTCACCTCGGCCTCTACTACACCCGCTGGGGCCTGCGCGTCCGTTCCGTCGGCGAGCATCCCCAGGCGGCCGACACGGTCGGGATCAACGTGTACTGGGTGCGCTACAGCAACGTGATCCTGGGCGGCATGGTCGCCGGCCTCGGCGGCGCCTACTTCACGATCGGCTCGACCGGTGGCTTCGAGCGGGAGATGACGGCCGGACGCGGCTTCATCGGCCTGGCGGCCATGATCTTCGGAGGCTGGAACCCGATCGGCGCCTTCCTGGCCGGTCTCGTCTTCGGGTTCGCCGATGCCATCCAATCGCGGCTGTCCATCCTGAGCGTGCCGATCCCGTCGGAGTTCCTGTTGATGCTGCCGTACATCGTCACGATCGTGGTGGTGGCCGGGCTCGTGGGTCGGGCGCGCGCGCCCGCCGCGGACGGAAAGCCGTACATCAAGGAGTGACCTCGCCCACGCGGCGTGTCGTGCTTGACTGCGATCCCGGCCACGACGACGCCATGGCGATCCTCCTGGCCGCCGCGTCGCCGGCCCTCCAGCTCGAGGCGATCACCACCGTCGCCGGCAACCAGGCCCTCGAGAAGACGTCGCTCAATGCACGGCGGGTGTGCAGCGTCGCCGGCATTCACGACGTGCCCATCGCGGCTGGCTGCGATCGACCGCTGCACCGCGCGGCGCTGTTCGCCGGTGAGATTCATGGGGCCTCGGGGCTTGACGGCGTCGACTGGCCCGAGCCGACGGTGGCACTCGATCCCCGCCACGCGGTGGACCTGATCATCGAGCTCGCCGGGTCGGATCCCCGGCCGCTCACCATCGTGGCCGTCGGCCCGCTGACGAACGTCGCCACCGCCCTCGATCGCGCACCCGACATCACGGGCCGCATCGAGCGCATCTCGATCATGGGCGGCGCCATCGGGCTCGGCAACTGGACGCCGTCCGCCGAGTTCAACATCCATGCCGATCCGGAGGCGGCTGCGGCCGTGATCGCGTCCGGCGTGCCGGTGACCCTCGTACCGCTCGAGGTGACGCATCGAGCCCTGGCAACCGCCGACGTCATCGCCCGCATCTCCGCGCTCGACAGCACGGTGGCCGAGATGTCGGTGGCGCTCATGCGCTTCTTCGCCGAGACGTACGAGCGCGTGTTCGGCTTCGACGCGCCCGCGGTCCACGATCCCTGCGCCGTGGCCGCCATCATCGATCCCGCGATCGTGTCGACCCGGCCCATGAACGTGGCGATCGACATCGGCTCCGAGCTCAGCCTGGGGCGCACGGTGTGTGACGTCTACGGCACGACCGGGCGGCCGAGCAACGCGGATGTGGGGGTGGGCCTGGACACCGAACGGTTCTGGACCCTGATGATCGGGGCCCTCGGCGCCTACTCGAACAGTGGCGCGCCGGCTGACGGCTCCTGACCCGCGCGGCTCCGCGCGTCCCCCGCGTGCGGGTGCGGCGTCGGCGGAACGCGCAGCAGGTCGACCGACAGTCCGTGGGCAGCCAGGTCATTGACGACCGAGAGATGGTCGTAGTCGACGGAGCGGAAGCCGATGGCGATGTCGGGGTCGCCGATGTAGATGACTGCGTAGCGCGCACGCGCATCGCCCTCCGTTCCACATCCCACCGAACCGCAGGCAACGAAGTGGGCCTGACCGACGACCCGGTGGAATGCCTCGTGGGTGTGGCCGAAGCAGAACAGGTCGTCAGCCTCGTCGCTGGCGATCCGGGCGAGGACGCGCGACGGACGGTCCGCCCACAGGTACTCGTTCTCGCGCAACGGCGATCCATGGAAGAGGTGGACGGACCGACCCGCGACGTCGACGCGCAGCGTCTTCGGAAGCTGGCGCAGCCAGGACCGATGCTCCTCGCGCATCGTCTCCGCCGTCCAGCGCATGGACGCGTCACCGCCGGCCTCGGCCTCGGCCGAGGTCCACGCGGCGCCGGTCTGCTCGCGATCCATGCCAACGGCCTCGTCCCAGTTGCCCTGCACGGTCGGAACCTCGAGGCTGCGCAGCAGCTCGACCGTCTCGTTCGGGTGCGGGCCACGGCCAACCACGTCGCCCACGCAATAGATGGCCTCGGCGCCGATCTGCGCGATGTCGTCGATCACGGCGCGCAGCGCCGGCAGATTGGCGTGGATGTCGGCGATGACGGCAATTCGCATCGCCGAATTCTGCGGACGATTGTCCCATGCGGCAATCCCCCGTTCGGGTGATCCCCGGCTGACCCATGGGGTTGCCGGCGCGCGCCGTTTCGACGCGGGTCGGCCGCGAGGGGCGGTCAGGCCGCGCCGCTGCCCACCATCATCGGGGCCGCCAGCACGCTGACCTTGCCGGCCACCGTACGGGCGACCTCGCGCATGGCCGACGCCGCGGCCGAGGTGTCGCTGCCAGGGTACTGGGTAGACGTGATCGGCACGCCCGCATCGCCACCGGCGCGCACGCCGGGCTCGAGCGGGATTCGGCCGAGCACCTCGAGCTCGAGCTCGCGCGCGATCTTCGCGCCGCCACCGGAGCCGAAGATGTCGTGCTCCTCGCTGCAGTTCGGGCAGATGAAGCCGCTCATGTTCTCGATGACGCCGAGGGTCCGGACATTCACCTTGTTGAACATGGCGATTGCCTTGCGGGCATCGAGCAGGCTGACCTCCTGGGGCGTGGTCACGATCACCGCGCCGGTCAGCGGGATGAGCTGGCTCAGGCTGAGTGCGGCATCGCCAGTGCCCGGTGGCAGGTCGATGACCAGGTAGTCGAGCTCGCCCCACTCCACGTCGCGAAGGAACTGCGCGATCGCGCTGTGGATGAGCGGCCCTCGCCAGATGACGGGCGCATCGGCCTGGAGGAAGTATTGGATGCTCATCATCTGCACGCCGTGCGCGACGACCGGGTTGGGCCGTCCGCCGTTGCCCGTCACATGCGCGCCCTGGGTGCCCATCATGAGCGGGACGTTCGGGCCGGTGATATCGGCGTCCAGCAGTCCAACCTTCGCGCCGTCGCGCGCGAGGCTGACCGCCAGGTTGACTGCCACCGTCGACTTGCCCACGCCACCCTTGCCGGAGGCCACCGCGATCGTGTTGCGGACGCCAGGAATGAGATCTGCGGCCGGGCCGCCGAAGCTGCGCTTCACGTTGCTGGCCCAGTCGACTCGCACGACGCTCGCGCCGAGCGGGGTGAGTGCGTCGCCGATGTCGCGCTCGATGGTCGCCTTGAGCGGGCAGGCCGGCGTGGTGAGCTCGACGGTCAGGTCCACGACGCTGCCGTCGATGGTCACGCTCTTCACCATCCCGAGCGAGACGAGGTCACGCCCGATCTCGGGATCCTTGACACTGCCGAGGGCGGCGAGAATGTTGTCGTTCGTCAGCTGATCGGACATGGGCGGGCTCAAGGTCTCCTCGTGGATCGGGACCGATGCGGCTTCCTGAGCGTAGCAGAGGTGAGCGCGACCTTCACACAACCTATGTTGATCTGACCTGGCTGGCCCGGCGATTGGAATGCGCGATCATCCATCCGTTCCGGCCAGATATTAGCCGTGTGAATGGTGTCTGGCGCGAACCCGCGACCGTGGGTCAGATATTCGCGCGGTGAGTAGTGAGCAGCCGATGGCGCCGGCAGGAGGCTCCTGGACAGCCATCTCACGCTCGGCGGCCGACGACCGACAGCGCCGGGACGTCCAGGACATGGCCTACCAATCAACCGACGCATCGGAGTCCGGGTAGCGCCCCGGCGGGTGGGCGCCGTCTCGAGTAGTGTCCAA
>JBQTHZ010000176.1:0-33881 GCA_052388515.1 Chloroflexota bacterium
CAGCTCGACGGGACAGCGGAAGGGCTCGGCAGCCGGGCCGACCGACGGTTGATGCGGCTCTATCGCGCGGCCTTCGACGCGGTCGGCAGCGGCGCCGGAACGCTGCGGGCGACCGGCATCTGGCTGCGCGTCGGCGACGACCTGGCGAGCCGTCGGGCGCGCGAGGGGCGGCCGCGGAACCCAACCGGGGTCGTGTTCGCCGGCTCCGCCCCGGTGCCGACCAGCGGGCGCTGGTTCGAGGGGGACGAGCCACGCATCCTGGTGATCGGCACCACGAACCCCATGACCGATGCGCCACCCGGCACCGAGCTGCTGCGCAGCTCCGGCCACCGGCCGGAGCCGGGTTGGGTGCTCGACCGACTGGCAGAGCGTGGCATCGGCTCGCTGCTGCTCGAAGGCGGCCCACACCTGAACGCATCCTTCCTGGCGGCCGACCTGGTCGACGAGGTCTACTGGACGATCGGCGCCCACCTGCTCGGGACCGATGCGCTGCGCATGATCGTGCCGATCGACGGCGGATCGCCGTTTGCCCACGCCCCGCGTCGTGGCCGGCTGGTGAGCGTCCTTCGCCACGAGAGCGAGCTCTTCCTGCGCTACCGATTCGAATCGGTTGGGTAGCATCGGTCGATGACCCCGCTGGATCTCGGCCGCCTCGGCGTGTGGGGGCACCTCGATTCGCTGGCCGCGCCGCAGGCGACGGCGTACGCGCGGCGCGCCGAGGAGCTCGGCTACGGCACGATCTGGGTCCCTGAAACGGTCGGCCGCGAGCCGTTCGCGTTCCTTGGCCTGCTGGCCGGCGCCACGAGCTCGATCAACCTGGGCACGAGCATCGTGGGCATCTGGGGCCATGATGCGCAGACCACCCGCATGGCGAGCATGACCCTGGCGGAGGCCAGCGGCGGCCGGTTCGTGCTGGGCCTGGGGGTCAGCCATCCGCACCTGGCGGCCAAGCTGCGCGGCCATCGGTACGAGCGTCCGCTGACCCGGATGCGCGAGTACCTGGCCGCGTACCGCGCCGCGATCTACCGCGGGCCGATCGTGGAGGGGGGTCTCGAGGCGCCGGTCCTGGTCGCGGCGCTCCGCGAACGGATGACGGACCTGGCGGCGACCGATGCCGATGGCGCCCTGCCGTACCTCGTGACACCGGAGCGCGTGCGGTGGATGCGGGACCGCCTCGACCTCGTGGCGGGTGGCACCGGCTCGCGCCGTCAGCTTGCGGTGACCCTGCCGGTGGTGATCGGACGGGCCGACGATCGTGACGCGGCGCGCGCCTACCTGAAGCCGTACCTGCGCACGCCCGCGTACCAGGCGTCGTGGGAGCTCCAGGGCTTCGGTCCGCCGGATTGGGAGCCGCCGGCCAGCGACCGCCTCGTCGACGCCATGGTCGCCATCGGCCCGGTCGCGGCGGCGAGGGAGCGCATCGAGGCGATGCTGGCCGCCGGCGCGGACCACGTGGCGATCATCCCGCTGGCGCCCGACGGCACGACGGAGCAGGCTGCGATCCTTGACGAGCTGGCTGCTCCATGATCAGGCTGCGTTCGGTCGGGGTCGCGACGCTGGTCGTCCTGCTGGCTGCCTGCGCCACGATCGCTCAGCCGCCCGTCGACACGGCGCCGCGATCCACTCCCGATGCCGTGACGCCGGCGGTCGAGCTCGACCGCGCCATCGGTCCCGAGCGACTCACCGCGCGCTCCGCGCTCCGTCGGCCTTCACAGCCGTCCATGTCGGCCGCATACCGAGCCGACCTCGTCTCCGACCACTGCGTCGACCGTGACCTTCCGGCGCCGCCGGTCGACGATCTCGCCCTCGTCGTCCTCGATCGAACCTATGCGCTTTCCCCCGATTCCGTCCCCGGCGACCTGGTGCCGGCAACGGCAGCCGGGCTGACGGGGGCATCAGGCACGAAGCTGGTGCGCGCGACGCTGGTCGACGACCTTGCAGCCATGGCGGGCGCGTGGGATTCGGCCGGCCTCAGCATCTCGATCGATTCCGCCTATCGATCACATGCGGCCCAGGCCGCCACGTTCGCCACGTGGACCGCCCGACTGGGGTCTGCGGAGGCGATGGAACGCACCGCACGGCCGGGCCACTCGGAGCATCAGCTCGGCACGGCGCTCGACCTGACCTCTCCTGGCTGGAGCGGGCGCTTCGGTGACTGGGCCGTGGACTCTGCGGAGGGCGCCTGGATGGCCGAGCATGGCTGGGAGTATGGATTCGTGATGAGCTATCCGGCCGGCGGTCGGGACGCCACCTGCTTCTCGTACGAACCGTGGCACTACCGATGGATCGGCCGTGATGCGGCCGCGGCGCATCGCGAGAGCGGTCTCGACCTGCGTCGCTTCCTCGAGCGGTACGCCGGCACGTGACACATGCAGCCATCGACCCGGCGCGGCTCCCGGGCCTCCGACGGCGGATCGTCTGGACCCTGTTCGCGGTCTCGGCGCTCGGCAGCACCGGCTACATCGCGGCCATCACCGGCGGGACGCTGGCGGCGGCCGACATCGCCGGCGGCGCCTCGTTCGGCGGGCTCCCGACGGCCGCGAGCACCCTCGGAACGGCCGCGGCGGCCAGCCTCCTCTCGTTCCTCATGCTTCGCGTCGGACGTCGGTCCGGGCTCCTGATCGGGATCCTGGGAGGAACGATCGGCGGCGCGGTGGCCCTGGCCGGGGTGCTGACCGTGTCTCTCCCGCTGCTGCTGGTGGGCAGTGCGCTGGCGGGCATGGCCAACGGCGCCGGGCAGCTCGGACGCTACGTCGCGGCCGACCTGGTCCCGCCCGAGCGCCGTGCGCGCACGATCGGGACGGTCGTGTGGGGAGCCACCATCGGTGCCGTCAGCGGTCCGAACCTGGTTGCCCCGGCCGGAGCGGCTGCCGAATTGTTCGGCCTTCCCGCGCTGGCGGGTACGTACCTGCTGACCCTGGGCTTCATCGGCCTGGCGGCGCTCATTGCGTTCACCTTCCTCCGGCCTGAGCCATATCGGCTGGCGGATCCCTCCGCGCTCGCCCCGCATCCCGAGGGCACCGTCCCCGTCTCGTTCGCCGCCCTGATGCGCACGCCGACCGTGCTGGTGGCGCTGATCACGCTGGCCGCCGGGCAGGTGGTCATGGTCCTCATCATGACCATGACCCCGCTGCACCTGACCGATCATGGGCACGGGCTCGAAACGGTCGGGTTCGTGCTCTCGGCGCACACGTTCGGCATGTTCGCGCTCTCGCCCATCTCCGGGCGCCTGACCGATCGCTTCGGCAGCCCTCGGATCATCGCTACCGGCCTCGCGACCCTGATCCTGGCAGCTCTGATCGCCGCGGTGGCGCCGCCGGACGGCGGTCTCCTCCTCACGCTCGCGCTCTTCCTCCTCGGGTACGGGTGGAACCTCGGATTCGTGGCGGGCTCGTCGATGCTCACCAGCGGGCTGACGCTGGGCGAGCGGACGCGGGTGCAGGGCGTATCCGACGGCGTCATCTGGACCACGGCGGCGGCCGCGAGCCTGTCGTCCGGCCTCATCGTGGCGGGTGCGTCGTACACGGCGCTGGGTCTGCTGGGGGTCGCGTTGCTCATTCCGCCCGCGGTGTTGCTGCTTGCACGTCGGCGCGCCATCGCGATCGCGCGACCCGCCTAGGGCGCCCGGCCCGGTTGGCACGATCGAATTCGCCTCGGCATACTGGCGCGCATGTCAACTTCCAGACCGCTGGTTCGGCTCCGTGCGCTCGGCCAGGCGGCACTGGTCCTCGTGCTCCTGGCGCTTGCCGCCGCCTGCGACCTGTCGGGCTCGCCGTCGACCATTCCGTCCGGCTCTCCGCCAGGCGGGTCCTGCGGCCCTGAGCAGATCGCCGAAGGCGGCATCGATGGACGCGTCATCGACGCCGATGGCAATCCGCTGAACGACATCCTCGTCCAGATCCAGACGCTTGGGGCATTTCGAGGGACGGCTCGCACCGGCGAGGACGGCGTCTTCACAGCCCCCGGCGTGTCGGGTGATTTCCAGCTGACGACCACCGACATCGACTACCAGGACCTTGTTCGCGAAGTCACGGTCCCGTGCGGCGAGATGGTCGAGGTCGAGCTGGTGCTCTCGCCGGCGGAGCCCTAGAGCGGCTCCTCGCGCGTCTCTCGCGGATATCTGGACGTCTGGACACCCAGATGGTAGCATCCGCCCATGAAGGTCACTGTCGCGTTTCGGGATGATGCGTTGTATCGCGCGATTCGCGTTCGCGCGGCCGAGGACGGGCGCCAGGTGCGTGACATCGTCGAGGAGGCGCTGACCGCCTGGCTAGAGGCTCGCGAGGACGCCGATGACGTGATGGCCTCAGCGACCGCCATCGACGAGTATGAGCGTGACGGTGGTGCCGAAGCCGACGCGTTCTTCCGACGCATGGTCGCGGAGGGAAGGGTCGCGTACGACGCCGGGGAGTGATCCGATGGCGACGTGGCGGGTCGAGCTGGCTCCAGCGGCGACGCGCCAGCTGAAGCGAGCTGGAGCCGATGAGCTCGTGGCGCTGCGCGGCGTCATCTTGGCACTGGCCAAGGATCGTCATCCCCCTGGCGTGCGCAAGGTGAGCGGCAGCGACCTGTGGCGGGTCGGGATCCGCATCGACGGTATCCCATGGCGGGTCGTCTACCAGCTGCGCAGCCCGCAGCGGCTGGTGGTCGTGGTGCGCGTCGTGCGGCGTGACGAGGCGACGTATCGGCAGCTGTAACGGGTCCTTCTCGTGTTAGAACAAACGTTCTATCATCGGTCGTCCGATGGGCATGCACGACGATTACTGCGAGCTTCATTCGCACACCAACTTCAGCTTTCTCGACGGTGCCAGCCACCCCGAGGAGTTGATCGCCCGCGCGGCCCAGCTCGGCTTGCTGGCGCTGGCCATCACCGACCACGCCGGCCTGTATGCAGCGGTCCGATCCTGGAAGGCAGCACAGGAGACGGAGACCGATGCTGCCCGCGAGGCGGGCCTCAGCCCGGTGCGTCCGATCATCGGCCTCGAGATCACCATCCCGCGCACCGACGACGAGCTGCGCCTGGCGCGCCGCGGCCGCAAGCTGAACGGCCCGCTGCGCGGCGCCACGGCGAGCCGTGGCTGGCCCGGCGAGCACCATGCGGGCCCGATCCCCGGCGACCACCTCGTCCTCCTTGCCCGCGATGTCGATGGCTACGCCGCGCTCTCGAGGCTGGCGAGCCGCGGCCACCTGGCCGGCGAGAAGCAGTTCCCTGTCTTCGAGCGGTCCCTCGTGGAGGCTGCGCTCGACGAGGCCCGCGGCCACCTGTTCGGCCTGTCGGGCTGCCGCAACGGCGAGGTGCCGCGGCGCCTGCTCGCCGGCGATCGCCGGTCGGCATCGGTCGTAGCCCGGGACTGGGCGCGGCACTTTGCCGACGGCGACTTCCACATCGAGCTGAGCCACCACCTCGGGCCCGACGACGACTGGCTCGTGGCCGAGCTGGCGGCACTGGCCGAGGAAACCGGGCTGCCGACCGTGGTGACCAACGAGGTCCACTACGCCGACCCCGACGGGCACCGGCTCCAGGACGTGCTCGTCTGCATCCGCCATGGCGCGACCCTGGACGAGGCGCGCGAGCTGCTGCTCCCGAACGCGGAGTACCGGCTCAAGACGGGCACCGAGCTGGCGCGCATCGGTGCCGGACTGCCGGATGAGCGCAGCCGCTTCGCCTGGGAGGCGGGCATGGCGCGCAGCGCCATCATCGGGCAGCGATGCCGGCTGGAGCTCGGCTTCGAGCGCTATCGGTTTCCGGGCTTCAGCGTGCCGGAGGGGGAGACCGCGTTCTCATATCTCTACCAGCTTGCACACGACGGCTTACTGCGCCGTTACCAGCCGGTTACCAAGCGCGCGCTGAACCAGCTGGCGCACGAGCTCGACATCATCGACCGCACCAACCTCGCCGAGTTCTTCCTCATCGTGTGGGACCTGATGGAGTTCGCTCGGACGAACGGCATCATCGGCCAGGGGCGAGGGAGCGCCGGCGACTCGATCGTGGCCTTCTGCCTGGGCATCACCAAGGTCGACCCGATCGAGCACAAGCTCCTCTTCGAGCGCTTCATCAACGAGGCGCGCGCGCTGCCGGACATCGACATCGACTTCGACGTCAACCGGCGCGAGGAGGTGATCCAGTACCTCTACACCAGGTACGGCGCCGATCACGCGGCAATGGTCTGCACCGTCGTCACGTACCGGGCTCGAAGCGCCGTGCGGGAGGTGGCCAAGGCGCTCGGCTTCCCGCTCGATGGCGTTGACGCGCTGGCCAAGGCGCTCGACACCCGCGATGCGACCGACGTGGCCCGCGATCTCGCCCTGGATGGCTCGTTCGCCTGGCTCTTCGACGAGCTGGGGGTCCGCATGGCCGATGCGGCCGTACCGCCCGGTCGCGACGGGCGCGGGCCGGGCCTGGTGCATCCGACCTCGGATTCGTCATGGAATTCGCGGCCGCGCCCGGCGCTCGATCCGCGACCGGTCAGCGAGGGCGGCTGGATCCCGCCGAAGCGGGCACGCGTGCTCGACGCATCGGTCACGACGGTGAAGCACGAGTCCGAGACGACGAAGCGCTACGCGCGATCCGGCGAGCTGGCGGGCGGAGAGCTGAAGCTGCCGACGCCGCGCGATACGGGATCGCCGGGACCGTCGAGTGGACGTCCGCGGGTGATCCGGCTGGATCCGGAGAGCGGGATGCCGGTCGAGGAGCGGCGCCGGCTGCGCGTGGTGCCCGACGATTCGAGCGATGGAACTGGGCCTACCAGTCCCCCGGTGAATATTCGACAGGAAAGTGCCCACGAACGCGGCCACCATCGCGCCGACCACTCCCCGAAGAACCGATGGCAATGGCTTCTCACCCTGTGTACCGAGATCGACGGCTTCCCGCGTCATCTCGGCATCCACGTCGGCGGCATGCTCGTCACGCGCACGCCACTCATCGACCTCGTGCCGATCGAACGCGCCACGATGCCGGGAAGAGTGGTGACCCAGTACGACAAGGAGGACATCGAGCAGCTCGGCCTGGTGAAGATCGACCTGCTCAGCCTCAGGACGCTCGGCGTCGTCAGTGACGCCCTGACACGCATCGAGCGCGACACCGGCACCCGCCCCGACCTCGACGCGCTCCCGCACGACGACCCCGAGGTGTATCGGTCCATCCAGGCGGCCGATACGGTCGGCATGTTCCAGATCGAGTCCCGCGCCCAGATGCAGTCGCTGCCCAAGGCACGCCCCGAGCGGTTCGAGGATCTCGTCGTGCAGGTCGCGATCATCCGTCCCGGGCCGGTGCAGGGCAACGCCGTTCACCCGTACCTGCGGCGACGCGCCGGCGAGGAGGAGGTCACCTACGCCCATCCCAGCCTGCGCCCCATCCTCGAGGACACGCTTGGCGTGATCCTGTACCAGGAGCAGGTGATGCAGGTCGCGATCGACGTGTGCGGCTACACCGCCGTCGAGGCCGATATCTTCCGCAAGGCGATGGGCAGCCACCGCAGCCACGCCAAGATGCAGGCCGAGCGGGGCCGCTTCGTGGGAGGCGCCATGCGCACCGGGCTCCGCGAGCAAGACGCCGAGGCGCTCTTCCAGAAGTGCTCCGCCTTCGCCGAGTTCGGCTTCGCCCGCGCCCACGCCGCTGCCTTCGCCAAGATCAGCTACGACACCGCCTGGCTCAAGCACTACTACCCGGCGCACTACACGGTCGGCGTCCTCAACAATCAGCCGATGGGCTTCTACTCGCCGGCGGTCGTCATCAACGACGCCAAGCGCCACGAGATCCGCGTGCTGCCGATCGACGCCAACGAATCGGCCTGGGAGCACGACACGCGGCTCCTCTCACCGGAGCCAGGGCCGGGATTTGCTGATGCAGCAACTAACGACGGAGTTGAGACCGATACGCCGCCTTCCATGGCCGTTGGTTGCTCCACCAGCAACGAACGACCACGGAGCACCAGCTCAGTCGCAGATAGTTGCTCCCCCAGCAAAACCGCCGACGCCGGTGCCGGCGGCCGTGCCTGGGCCATCCGGCTCGGCCTGCGCCAGGTAAAGGGGATCGACGAGCGTGCAAGGGAAGCCCTCGACCGCGAGCGCGCGAAGGGGCCGTATACGAGCGTCCGCGACTTCGTCGCACGAACCGGTCTTGGCGAGCAGGTGGTCGAGCGGCTCATCAGCATCGGCGCCTTCGACTGGACCGATGCGCCCCGCCGCGAGTTGCTCTGGCAGCTGCGCACGACCCTGGCCGATGCGGATCCCGAACACCCTGCCCTGGGCCTGACCGACGATGCCCAGCGCGCACTCGGCACCTCCCTGCCGCCGATGTCACCGGCCGAGCAGGTGGCCGCCGACTACCGCGACACCGGCGTCAGCCCCAACCTTCATGCCGTCGAGCTCTTCCGTGAAAGGCTCTCCGGGCGCGGCGTCATCACGGTGACGCAGGCGGCCGGGCTGCGCGATCGGTCCCGGATCCGGCTGGCCGGCCTGGCGGTGAGCGTGCAGCATCCGATGACGGCGAAGAACTTCGTGTTCATCGCGCTCGAGGACGAGACCGGCATGATCAACGTGACCCTGCGGCCGCAGGTCTACCAGGCCCACCGCGCGCTGCTGCACCGCCATCCGCTGCTCGTCATCGACGGGCGATTGCAAGTCGAGGGGAGCGTCCTCAACGTCATCGCCCAGCGCCTGCGCTCGGTCGACGACACACTTGATGCACCCGCCGAGCGACTCGACCTCGCCAGGCAGCAGCGGATGTTCCGCTAGCTGAGCAGCGTGTAGTGCGGCTGCCACATCCCAGAGCGATCGGTGGCTCAGCGGCAGATGGCCAATCGCCACTCGTTCCGTCGGAGGACGGTCGCCCATCCCCGGTCGAATCTCGAACGGACGAGACCCGAGAGTCGGCAGGATACCCGTCGGTTTTCCTGGTTTGAACCTCTCGTCCCACATGCGCTCTGTCGTCTAGGATGCAGGCGAGGGTGTTCGGGTCTTCGGCTCTCGTGAAGGTGGCGAGGTGCGTGGGGACAGCGACATTCAGGACATCCTGGTCTTCCCGACCTCTCGCAACCGAGCCGGCGCAAAGCGGAGGACAGCGGCGATGCTTCATGGCCCGACCATCACCCTTCGCCCGGTGCGCGAGGCGGATCTCGAGAGCCTCTACGCGGCGCATAGCGACATCCGCAATCGCGGCCGATTCTTCCCGCTCGGCGTGCTGTCCGAATCGGCCTTTCGCCGGCAGTTCGCCGAGCACGGCTTCTGGCAGAAGGAAGAGGGCATGCTGCTGATCACCGGTCCGGACGGCGAGATCGGCGGGCACGTCGAGTTCTTCAAGCCGGTGAGCTACTGGGATGCCTTCGAGCTGTCGTATCAGCTGTACGACGACCGCTTCGCGGGACGCGGCTGGGTCACGGAGGCCGCGCAGCTGATGATCGACTACCTGTTCGCGGTGAAGAAGCAGCATCGCATCCAGCTCGTGATCGTTCCCGAGAACGACGCCTCGCGCCGCATCGCAGAGAAGTGCGGCTTCGCGCTCGAAGGAACCGCGCGCGGCGCCTTCTTCAACGACGGCCGCAACCAGGACGTGCTGGTCTACTCGTTGCTGAGCACCGATCCGCGTCCATGGCACGGGTCTGGTCGTCCCACCTGACGGAACCAGGCGCCGGAACGCACCGCGGAACCGATGAGGCACGGGTGGCGTCAGACCCGGTGCTGCAGCATCGATCCAACGCCCGCAACTCGAAGGAGGACGGTCGATGCGACGTCCATGGCTCTCACTGGCGGTGGCCGTCGCCGCCGTGCTCATCACCGCCGCGCCGACGCTGGCCTGCGGCGGGCTCATCGGTCCGAACGGGGCCGTCAACCTGCTCCGCACGACGACCTTCGCCGGCTATCACGATGGCGTCGAGCACTACGTCACCTCGTTCGAGTTTGCCGGTGGCGGTGGCGCCTTCGGCAGCATCACGCCGCTGCCAGGCATCCCCACCGACGTGGTCCGTGGCGGCGACTGGACCCTCCAGCGTCTTGTGCGCGAGACCGATCCGGTCGAGGACCTCGCGTTCCGCGCGTTCGCGGGAGGCGAGTCGGCCGCGGCCGACGAGGCCGAGGTGCTCCTGGAAACGACGATCGACGCGCTCGACATCACCATCCTGCGCGGCGGTGGCGACGAGGTCGGCCTGTGGGCGAAGAACCATGGCTTCCGGCTGCCACCCGATGCTCCCGAGGTGCTCGACTTCTACGCCGATCGCAGCCCCATCTTCATGGCCGCCGCCTTCGACGCCGATGCGGCCGCTACCCGCGGCCAGGCGCTCGGTGACGGCACGCCGGTGCACCTCACCATCCCGACCGACAACCCATGGGTGCCGCTGCGCATCCTGGGTCTCGGCAAGGCGGACGGCGAGCTCGTCCAGGCGGACGTGTACCTCTTGACCGACATCCGGCCCGCCCTCCTGCCGAAGGCCGGCGCGTTCGCCGAGTCGGATGGGCTCATCCTCGACCACAGCGCGGCGGCGACCGATTCGCTGCTCGCCGACCTTCGCTCCGACGTCGGCATGGAATGGGTGCCGGAGAAGGCATGGCTGTCGAAGGTGGTCGTCGACAGCGAGGCGGGTGACCTCGACTTCGACCTTGCCGTCGATGCGTCGGGCGCTGGCCGGCCGTCGGCCATCGATGCCGGCTATGCGCCGTTCGGCGACGATCCGGCCCCTCGACCGCCGGTCGCCCTCTACCTGCTCCTGGCCGCAACGGTGGCGATCGCCGTGCCGGTGCTGCTCGGTCGCTCGAGCAGCAGCGGACCCCGGCTCCCGCCGCTCGCCGGCGCATGAGGCGCGCGAACCGATCGTGGCCGGTGGCCGCGGCACTGCTCCTGGCGGTGACCGCGGTCGCGGGCTGCGCCCCATCGGCGCAGACCATCACGATCACCATCCACTACTCCGCCTTCGAGCCGTCGCAGCTGACGGTGCCTGCCAACGTCCCGATCACGTTCGTCCTCGTCAACGAGGATCCGATCGACCACGAGTGGCTGATCGGAGACGAGGCGTTTCACGAAGCGCACCGCGCCGGCACCCACGCGAGCCATGACTCGGTCCCGACCGAGGTGAGCGTGCCCGCGCTCGAGACGGTCGCGACGACCATCACCTTCGAGGAACCAGGAACGATGGCCTACATCTGCCACCTGCCGTCTCACGAGTCGTACGGGATGGTCGGGCTCCTCACCGTGAGCGGCTGAGCCGAGCAGGAGAGGGCCCTAACCCGGGTCGTTGCTCATCTCAGCACCGGCGGTTGGGCAATGGCTCGTCCCCGTTCAGCCAATATATCAGTAACGATATAAGCGCTGATAGCGGAACGATGCGCTCACGATCGCGCCCTCCTTAGACGGCGGCCTCGGGCGCGCCGAGCAGGACCGGCAGGATGCTGCCGAAGAAGTAGCCCGCGACCCCGGCGATGGCTCCCAGCGCCAGGATCTCGAAGCCGGACGCCCACCATGAGCGGTGCGTCCATCGGCTCTTGAGCGCGCCGATGCTGAACAGCACGGCCAGGGTGGCCGCCACCGAGAGCATGACCGCAGCCTCGCCAGTGGCGAACACGTGCGGCAGGATGGGCGGAATGGTGCCCAGCCCGAAGGCAGCGCCCATGACCAGGGCGCCCTGCAGCGGCGATCCGCCGCCCTCTTCCACGGTGAGGCCGAGCTCCTTCTCGACCATGGTCTTCAGCAGCACATCGGGGTGCTCGGCCATGACCCGTGCGACCTCGAGCGCCTTGTCGTGCGGCAGTCCGTCCTCCTCGAACATGAAGGCCACCTCCGCTTCCGCCTCGCCCGGTCGCTGGTGGACCTCCTCCCGCTCGTCGACGATCTGCGCATCGAAGATCTCGCGCTGGCTCTTGCTGCCGATGTACTCGCCGGCCGCCATGCTGAAGATGCCTGCCAGACCCGAGGCGATCCCGGCCACCAGGATCGTGTAGCGGTCCGAGGTCGCGCCTGCCACCGTGCTCACCACCGCGAGCGTGCTGACCAGCCCGTCCTGGGCCCCGAAGATCGCCTCGCGGATCTCGCCGAGCAGTCCGGCCCTGCGGCGCTCGTCGCTGAGGTGGGTGCCCAGGAAGTCGTGGTCGAACTCGTGGGCGGCCATGCTCGCGCGCGCGTCCTCGTCGGTCATCAGCTCGGCGGTGCGGTCGTCCATGAACGAAGCCTAGCCGAGCCGAGAGCCCTCGTGGAGCGGAACGATCTCCCGCCGTGGTCAGCGCGAGTCGAGGAGCCCGATCAGCAGGGCCTCCTGGACGTAGCGGCGGTTCTCGGCCTGCTCGAGGGCCAGGGAGCGCGGACCGTCGAGGACGGCCGCGCTGATCTCCTCGCCGCGGTGGGCCGGCATGCAGTGCAGCGCCACCACGTGGGGCGCGGCTTGTGACAGGAGCTGCTCGGTCACCTCGAAACCGCTGAAGCGGACGCGCCGCTCCTCGGCCTCGTCCTCGCGGCCCATGCTGGCCCAGACATCGGTGTAGATCGCGTCGGCGCCGGCCACCGCCTCGATCGGGTCGGTGCCGATGCTGACCTGCGCGCGGTGCCGCGCGGCGAGCGCGCCGGCGCGGCCGACGAACGTTGCCTCCGGCGCGTATCCGGCCGGCGTGGCGATCCGAACGTCGAGCCCGGCCAGGGCCCCGGCCAACATGAGCGAATTCGCAACGTTGTTGCCGTCGCCGACGTAGGCCAGGCGGAGCCCGGCCAGGCGACCGAAGCGCCGACGCAGGGTGAGGAGGTCGGCGAGTGCCTGGCAGGGGTGCTCGGCATCGGTCAGGGCATTGACGACCGGGATCGATGCGGCGGCGGCCATCTCATTCAGCGTGGCGTGCGCAAAGGTGCGCAGCACGATGGCGTCGACGAGTCGCGACAGGTTGCGGGCGACATCGGCCGCGCTCTCGCGGCGTCCGAGGCCGACCTCGTCCGGCCCGAGGGCGATGGCATGGCCGCCGAGGCTGGTGACGGCCACCTCGAAGCTGACACGCGTCCGCAGGCTCGGCTTCTCGAACAGGAGTGCGACCTGCCTGCCCTCGAGTGGTCGGGTGGGAGCGATGGCGTGCCGCTGGCTGCGCAGCAGCTCGGCGCGGTCGAGCAGGCGGGCCAGTCCGAGCCCCTCCAGGTCCTCGGCGCCCCGCAGGTGGCGTGGCGATGCGGAGGCTCGGCGCCGCGCCCGCGCCGCCAGCTCCGTCATCATGGCGCGTCCCGCGCGTCAGCCAGCGCGGCACCAAGCCGTTCGAGCGCGAGATCGACCTCGGCGGCGCTGATGGTCAGTGGCGGCACCAGGCGGATGGTGGTGTCGCCGGTGGCATTGATGAGCAGGCGGTGCGTGTCGCGGGCAGCCGCCATCGCCGCGCGGGCGATCGGCTCCACCGTCTCGAGCCCGAGCATGAGGCCGCGGCCGCGCACCTCGCCGAGCGTCCCCTCGACGACGAGCGCGGCGAGGCCGTCGATCAGCTGGGCGCCGCGAGCGCGCGCGTTCGCGATGAGCCCGTCCGCGTCGATGACGCGGAGCGTCGCCAGCCCCGCGGCGCACGACAGCGGGTTGCCTCCCAGCGTCGTGCCGTGGTCGCCCACCTGGAAGGCCGCCGCCTCCTCGCGCACGAGCAGTACGCCGATCGGGATGCCCCCCGCCAGCCCCTTGGCCAGCGTGACCGCGTCGGGCCCGATCTGCGTCTGCTCGAAGGAAAAGAAGGTACCGGTCCGCCCCATGCCGGTCTGGATCTCGTCGAGGATGAGCAGCGCGCCGACGCGGTCGCAGGAGACCCGTGCGGCAACGAGGAACGCGTCGTTCAGCGGATGGATGCCGCCCTCGCCCATGATCGGCTCCAGGAGGACTGCGCAGGTTGTATCGGTCACAGCGTCCTGCAGCGCGGCGATGTCGTTTGGCGGTACGTGCCGGAAGCCGGGCGGCAGCGGTGCGAAGGGTGCCTGGTACTTCGGCTGGCCGGTCGCGGCCAGCGAGCCGAGGGTCCGGCCGTGGAACGAGCCGGTCAGGCTGACCACCTCGTGCGCGCCACGCGCGCCGCCATGCCGGCGCGCCAGCTTGAGGGCCGCCTCGTTGGCCTCGGTTCCCGAATTGGTGAAGAAGGCGCGATCGAACGGCGATCGTGCCACGAGCGCCTCAGCCAGCTCAAGCTGGGGAACGGTGTAATAGAGGTTCGAGACCTGCACCAGCGTGGACGCCTGCCGCGCCACCGCCTCGGCGATGGCCGGATGCGCGTGGCCAAGGACGTCGACTGCGATACCGGCAACGAGGTCGAGGTACTCCCGGCCGGCATCATCGGTCACCCAGCAGCCGTGCCCGCTGACCAGGGTGATGGGCTGGCGGGCGTAGGTCTGGAGGTGGACCCGCGCCTCGCGCTCCGGCGCGCCCGACGCTGTGCCCACGCTCACAGGTCCAGCTCCATGGCGTGGCCGGCGCCGCTGCGCTGCGGCCATGGGACGCGATCGGCGTGGAGCACGTCGGGAACCTTGGCCATGGGCAGCTCGCTGAATCCGTGCCGCGCGAAGTAGCCCGGGTTGCGGGTGATCGCGAAGAGGCGCGCGACGCCGCGCTTGCGCGCCTCCCGGACCACGGCATGCACGAGTGACTCGCCAAGGCCGCGCCCATGCGCCTCGGCCATGACGCTCAGCGAGCGGAGCTCGCCCAGGCCGCCGCCGAAGTCGCGCAACGACGCACAGCCGACGACCTCGCCGTTCAGGTCGCCCACCCACCAGTTGCCGATGTCGTCGAGAATCTCCTCGCGGGTGCGCGGCAGCAGTACGTGGATGGCGACGTAGGCTTCGATCACCTCCATGATGCGGTCGACGTCGCGAGTCCAGGCGCGACGCACGTAGGACGAATCCGCGGTGAGCGCGGTGATGGTGCCTGCCAGGCGGAGGCCGCCCGACCCGTTCTCGCCGGTCATCGGCCTGCCCCCACGGGCTCGGCAGCGTCGAGGCGGTCGGCTCCGAGCTCGTTGAGGAGCCCGAGGCGATCGGTGGCACCGACTCCTCGGGCCGCCGCATGGGTGCGCACCGGCAGTCCCCAGATGGCGATGAACCCGACTGCCGAGGCATGGTCGAACCTGTCGCCGGCGTCGTAGGTGGCCAGCCCGACGTCGTACAGCGAGTGCGGCGAGCGGCGGCCGGTCACGGCGACGCTGCCGGGGGTGAACCGCACACGGATCTCGCCGCCCACGAAGCGCTGGGTGTGCGTCACGAAGGCGCGCAGGGCGACCCCCAGCTCGCTGAACCACAGGCCATCGTAGGTGAGGGTCGCCAGCCGATCGCCGACCGAGCGCTTGTAGGCCAGCAGCTCGCGCGACAGCGTCAGCTGCTCGAGGGCCGCGTGCGCCGCGTGGAGGACGACCGCCGCCGGCGCCTCGTAGATCTCGCGGCTCTTGATGCCGATGAGCCGATCCTCGACGTGATCGATGCGTCCGATCCCGTGCGCCCCTGCGTCCCGGTTGAGCGTCTCGATGAGCTCGACGCCACCCAACGGCTGACCATCGAGCGAGACCGGCACCCCCTCCTCGAAGCCGATGACGATCTCGCGCGGCCGGCGCGGCGCACCGGCTGGATCGATCGTCCACTCGAACGCCTCGGCCGGGGGCGGGCTCCATGGATCCTCGAGCACGCCCGCTTCGATCGAGCGCCCCCACAGGTTCGCGTCGACGCTGAACGGAGAGCTGGGGCCGGTGGGGACGTCGATGCCGCGCTCCCGCGCGTAGGCCAGCTCCTCATCCCTGGTCATTCCCATCCCGACCCGCATCGGCGCGATGACGCGCAGCGACGGGTCGAGGGCGGCGACTGCGACGTCGAAGCGGACCTGGTCGTTGCCCTTGCCGGTGCAACCGTGCGCAACGAGCCCCGCATCGGCCTCGTGCGCCGCGTCCACGAGCAGATGCGCGATCAGTGGCCGCGCGAGCGCCGTTGCCAGCGGGTACTGGCCCTGGTAGAGCGATCCGGCCTGGAGGGCCGGCCAGATGTAGTCGGTCACGAACGGGGCGCGTGCGTCCACGACGATCGCGCGGCGCGCGCCGCCGGCCAGGGCCCGCTGCTGGACGCCCGCGGCGTCGACACCACCGCCGACGTCGACCGTGAGCGTGACCACCTCGTGGCCGTGTGTCTCGCGCAGCCACGGGACCGCGACCGAGGTGTCCAGCCCCCCCGAGTAGGCGAGCACGACGGTCTCGCTCATGCGGCACCTCCTGTGCCGGCCGCGACCCCGGCGCCCGGGATGCCGATGAATGCCTCGAGCCGGGCGCGGAACCGCCGCAGGGCGGTCGCATCGGTGCACGCCACGAAGATCGTGTCGTCGCCCGCGATCGTGCCGACCACGTCTTCCCATTGCGACAGGTCGATCGCCGAGGCGATGGCGTTCGCGCCGCCCGGTGACGTGCGCAGCACGACGAGGGGTGCCGTCTCGGCGATCGTGAGCGGCAGGTCGGCCAGGAGCCGCCGCAGGCGGCTCTCGGCCGCGGCCGGGCCGGCGCCATCGGTCATGTCGTCGGGAAGCAGGTAGGTCAGCCGGCCGCCGCGGAAACCGCGCACCACGCCGAGGCCGGCCAGGTCACGCGAGATGGTCGCCTGGGTGACCTCGACGCCGGCCAGCCGGAGCGCCGAAACCAGCTCCGCCTGGGTATGGACGCCGCCGGCAGCAATCAGCCGCCGCACGCGGTCCCGTCGATCGATCGTGCTCATTCGTATCTCCTTCACCGACTCAGCCGATCCCCGCCGCAGCCGCAGCGATCACGGTTGTTCCTGTCGTCGTTCCGTCCAGCGCCGCACCCACGGCGTCCGGATCGGTTCCGTCCACGATTGCCACGGCACAGCCGGCGCGCGCCGCGGTGATGGCGGCACGCAGCTTCGGTCGCATGCCGTCGGCGGCGCTCCCGTCGGCGAGCATCGCCTCTGCCTGGTCGGCGGTGAGCTCGGGCAGCACCTCCGCGCCGCGCCGCACGCCGGGCACGTCGGTGAGCAGCAGCAGCCGCCCCCCGCGTGCGGCGGCGATGGCCCCTGCCACCTCGTCGGCGTTCACGTTGAGGAGCTCGCTGCCGTTGCCGCGCGCGATCGGCGCCACGATGGGGATCCACTCAACAGCCAGCGCCTCCAGCACCGACCGGTTCACGCGGCTGACGCGCCCGACCTCGCCGAGGCGCGCGTCGAATCGTTCCGCGACCAGCAGGTCGCCGTCCGCGCCCCCGAGCCCGATCGCCGGCACCCCGGCGGCAACGAACGCAGCCACCAGTCGCGCATTCACGAGACCCCGCAGAACCGCCACGGCGATCTCGAGCGTCGCCGGGTCGGTGACGCGCAGGCCGTCGACCGAGGTCGGCTCGATGCCGAGCCGTCGCGACCAGTCGCCGACCTCTCCGCCGCCGCCGTGGACGACGACCCAACCCGGTGCCGCACGCCCGGCGAGGATCGCCAGCGAGCCCGCATGCGCGCCGGCGATGCCGCCGACCTTGATCGTCATCCGACCGCCGTTCACGTCGTGTACTCGCTATTGATGGCGACGTACTCGGCCGAGAGGTCGCAGCCCCAGGCCGTTCCGCTGCCGCTCCCATCGCAGAGGTCGATCAGCAGTGGGACGGTGGTGCCGCGCAGGATCCGTCGCGCGCGGCGCTCGTCGAAGGCGAGCGGCCCGCCGTCGAAGACCAGCACGTCGCCGATGCAGATCCGCATCCGATCCGGATCGAGCGGCACGCCGCTGCGCCCCGCCGCGGCCGCGATGCGGCCCCAGTTCGGGTCGGCTCCATGGACGGCCGTTTTGACCAGGGAGGAGGAGACGACGGTGCGTGCCACGGTCCGCGCGATCGCGTCGTCAGCGGCACCGCTGACGGTCACCTCGATGAGATGTCGGGCGCCCTCGCCGTCGGCGGCGATCGCGATCGCGAGCGCTCGGCAAACCGTCTCGAGCGCATCGGCGAACAGACGCTTGTCGTCGGCATCGAGGGTTCGACCGCCGACCGCGCCGTTGGCCAGCACCATCACGGCGTCGTTGGTGGAGGTGTCGCCGTCGACCGAGACCTGGTTGAACGTGCGCTCCACCGCCGGTCGCAACAGCGCGAGGAGCGCTTGCGGTTCGATCGGCGCGTCGGTCGTCAGGAAGGCGAGCATCGTCGCCATCTGCGGGTGGATCATGCCGGCGCCCTTGGCGATCCCGCCGACGTTGAGCATGCGCCCATCGGTGAGTCGTGCGGAGACCGCGTGCTGCTTCGGACGGGTGTCGGTGGTCATGATGGCGCGAGCTGCCCTGCGGGACGCGGCGCGTGACCGGTGCAGGCGCAGGGTCGGGATGGCCGCGACGATGGCTGGCATCGGCAGCCTCGAGCCGATCAGGCCGGTCGAGGCGGGAAGGACCTCCCGCGGCTCGCAACCGAGATGGGCGGCAGCCGCGGTGACAACGGCGCGCGCATCCTCGAGTCCTGCCGAACCGGTGCCCGCGTTCGCGCAGCCAGCGTTGACGACGATCGCGCGCTGCCTGGCGCCGGTCGCTGCAAGCGCCTCCTCGGCGAGGAGGACGGGTGCCGCCCGCACCAGGTTGGTGGTGAACGTCGCGGCCGCGCTCGCCGGCCGGTCGGACGCGATGAGGACGAGGTCCGGTCCGCCGGACGTGCGGATCCCGGCCTCGCCGACGCCGACCGAGAAGCCGGTGGCCGCCGTGACGCTCACGGGTGGATCCCCAGAGCGCCGAGGCCGGCCGTCTCGTCCAGCCCCAGCGCGACGTTCATGTTCTGGATCGCCTGGCCGGCGGCGCCCTTGCCGAGGTTGTCGATTGTCGAGAGGACGACGGCGCGCAGCGCGCCGACCCGGCGAGCATGGACGAATGCGTGGTTCGACCCGGTCGTCTGCTTCGTCGCCGGAGGGGCCGCGGACACATGGACGAACGGCTGCCCGTCGTACGCATCGCA
Organism: Chloroflexota bacterium; assembly: GCA_052388515.1. GTDB lineage: Bacteria > Chloroflexota > Limnocylindria > QHBO01 > QHBO01 > JACDBZ01. The sequence continues at coordinate 18,880 of JBQTHZ010000176.1, forward strand.
GAGCATGGCCGCCAGGGCTTCGTCATCGAGGTCGTCGGTCAGGGACAGGTAGCAGGTGGCGAGGATGCCCCGTGACTGCGGGATGAGGTGCGGCACGAAGGTCAGCGACACCTCCGCGCCGGCATCGGCCAGGCCCTGCTCGATCTCGGGCCGGTGCCGGTGGCCATCGAGGCCGTAGGCGCGCGTCGACTCGGTCAGCTCGGTGAAGAGGTAGTTCGCGCCGGCGCCGCGGCCGGCGCCGCTGATGCCGGACTTGGCATCGACGATGACCTCGCCCGCCAACACGCCGGCTCGGGCGAATGGGACGAGAGCGAGAAGCGCGGCGGTCGGGTAGCAGCCGGGGTTGGCGATCAGCTTCGCGCCGCGCAGCGCATCGCGGCTCCACTCGGTGAGCCCGTACACCGCGTCGGTCAGCAGCTCAGGGGCAGGGTGCGGGGCCCCGTACCACGTGGCGTACGTATCGGCGTCGCGCAGGCGGAAGTCGGCCCCGATGTCGATCACCGTGACGCCGAGCTCGAGCAGCCGCGAGGCGAGTGGCGCGGAGGCACCGTGCGGCAACGCCAGGAAGGCGACCTCCACCTCGTCCGGGTCGTCCTCGCGGAAGGTGAGGCCGAGTGGCGCCAGGTGCGGCAGCTCGGCGGCGAGTGCCATCCCGTCACGCTCGCGGGCATGGACCGATGCGATCTCGACCGCGGGATGCCCGGCCAGCAGGCGGACCAGCTCGCCGCCGGCGTAGCCCGCGGCGCCGACCACGGCGGCGCGGATCAGTCCGTTCACGTGGTCGCCCCGATGCGCTCGCGCGCTGCGGCCAGGGCGGCCCGCACGCGGTGCGGTGCCGTTCCGCCGTGGACGTCGGCCGCGGCGACGGCCTCTGCCAGGGACGGCATCGGCGCACCGTCCAGCTCGGGCAGCGCGGCCGCAAGCTCGGCCGGCGGCAGGTCTGCCAGGTCGACGTTCGACGCCTCCGCGGTCGCCACCAGGCGCCCGACCCGTTGGTGCGCGTCGCGGAAGGCGACGCCCTTCGCCACGAGTCGCTCCGCCAGGGCCATGGCGCGCGTGTGCCCGCCGGCGGCGGCGGCATGCATTCGATCCCGATCGAAGGCAACGCCGGCCATCACGCCGCGCATGACCTCGAGGCAGAGTCGCGCGGAATCGGCGGCGTCGAACATGGCGCGACGCGTTTCCTGCAGGTCACGGTGATAGGCGAGGGGAAGGCCACGCGTCAGCGACAGGAGGATCACGAGATCGCCCTCGACGCGCGCCGCTCGCGCCCGCACCAGCTCCGCGCTGTCGGGGTTCCGCTTGTTCGGAAGCATCGAGCTGCCACTGGAGTACGCATCGGGAACGCGCGCGAAGCCGACGTACGGCGTCGACCACAGCACAAGCTCACCTGCCAGGCGAGAGAGATGGCCCAGCAGGATGGCGAGCGTCGCGACCGTCTCGAGCGCGTAGTCGCGGTCCGAGACCGCGTCGATCGAGTTGTCGGTCAGGCCGCCGAAGCCAAGCGCGGCGGCGACGCTCTCACGGTCGATGGGCAGGCCCGATCCGGCAAGGGCGCCCGAGCCGGCGGGCGACCGGTCCGCCCGTCCGGCCGCATCGGCCAGTCGCTCGGCATCACGATCGAGCATCTCGACGTACGCGAGCAGGTGGTGGGCGAGCACCACCGGCTGCGCGGGCTGGGTGTGCGTGTGCCCCGGCATGATCGTGTCGGTCTCGTGGTTCGCGCGTTCCAGGAGTACCGCCTGGAGACTCCGAATCGACGAAACGAGGCCGTTGCCCGCCGCCGCCAGCCAGCGCCGCTCGTCGGTGACGATCTCCTCGTTGCGACTGCGCCCTGCCTGGAGCATGCCGCCGAGCTCGGGCCCGACCGCCTCGATGACCGCCGCCTCCACGTTCATGTGGATGTCCTCGTGCTCGGGGCGCCACGGGAACGAGCCTTCCGCGAGCTGACCCGCGATCGCGGCGAGCGCGGCGTCCAGCCGATCCGCACCGGCGGTCGAGACGAGCCCGAGACGTCTCAGCTCCGCCACGTGGACGCGCGAGGCGGCCACGTCGTGTTCGGCAAGCGGCAGGTCGATCTCGAGCGAGCTGGACAGATCGAGTGCGATGTCGGATGCGTCGGAATCAAAGCGGCCATGCCACAGGGCGGCCTGGCGTCGGGGAGTCACTTGAGAATTTATACACAGTCGTGCATGATCATGCAAACCGAGCGACCGTCGGAACCGGCCGGCGGCCCGCGGATCGACTAGACTGCACGGTGGTCCTTTAAGACCGGCACCGTGATGCCGGGAAGGAGCGACAGGTGCAGACGATCCCGAACCTAGAGCAGCACTCCGAGGCGCCAGCCGCATCCGCGCGGACGGTGCCTCGTTCGGCGCCCGGGCTTGTGGCGCTCGAAGGTGGCCGTGTGCAGCGCGGGATCCTGCGCGGCCATCTCGGTCCGGCCGATGGCGACCTCATCTTCACGACCGCCGCCACCGGATGGGGCGAGATCCTGACCGATCCGTCCTATGCCGGGCAGATCGTGGTCCTGACGCACCCGATGGCCGGCAACTACCGGATCGCGGCCGCGGAGCTCGAGTCCAGCAGGGTGCACGCGCGGGCCCTCGTCTGCTCCCGGCTGGTGACGCCTCCCGACGGGCCGGGCATCTCGCTCGAGGAGCTGCTGGTCGAGGCATCAATACCGGCACTGGCCGGCATCGATACGCGCGCCTTGACACTGGAGCTGCGGCGCGGCACGCGACGTCGGGCCGTCATCCGCGCGGCGACGGTGAGTGACGAGGAGGCGGTCGCTGCGGCGGGGGCCGTCATCCCGTGGGCCTCGGTCGACCACGTGACGAGCGTGGCGACCGTCCACCGCTATCGGGTTCCGCCCGATGGACCGCGGAGGGCGCGCGCCACGCTCGTGGACTATGGCGTGAAACGATCCCTGCTCGCAGCGTTGACCGCTCGCGGGCTCGAGATCACCGTCCTGCCGCCCGATGCGACGGCGGCCGATGTGCGTGCCACGACCCCCGATATCGTGGTCCTGTCGCCAGGCCCGGGTGACCCCTCGCGGATGGTGCTGCAGATCGCGGTGACGCGCGAGCTGGCGCGGGAGGCGATCGATGGAGGCGCTCCCATCCTGGGCGTCTGCCTCGGGCACCAGCTGCTGGCGCTCGCCGCCGGCGCGGAGACACGCCGGCTGGCGGTTGGGCACCACGGTGGCAATCATGCCGTCCTCGAGACGGTGAGCGGTCGAGTCGACATCGGCGCCCACAACCACGAGGTTGGCGTCGTCGATGGTCCGGCGCTGGAGGCCGAAGGCTACGTCGTCAGCCACCGCGACCTGAGTGACGGGACTGTCGAAGGGCTGGAGCACGCGAGCGGAAGGATCGCATCGGTCCAGTTCCATCCCGAGGGGGCGCCCGGGCCGATCGACGCATCGCGCGTCTTCGACCTCGCCCTCGAGCGCGCCCTGGCATGACGATGCCGCGTCGGGTGCTCGTCATCGGCTCGGGGCCGATCCTCATCGGCCAGGCTGCCGAGTTCGACTACGCGGGCGTCCAGGCCTGCCTGGCGCTTCGGAGCGAGGGCGTCGAGACGATCCTCGTCAACTCCAACCCGGCCACGGTCATGACCGATCCCGACGTCGGCGGAACGGTCGTCATCGGTCCGCTGACCCTGTCATTCGTGACCAGGGTGATCGAGGAACACCGGCCGGACGCGCTGCTGCCGACGCTCGGAGGCCAGACGGGGCTGAACCTGGCCGTTGCGCTCGACGATGCCGGCGTGCTCCGGCGGTACGGCGTTCGCGTGCTCGGCACGCCACTCGAGGCCGTCCGAGCCGCGGAGGATCGAGGCGGCTTCCGTGACCTCGTCACCGGCATCGGCGAGCCGGTGCCAGAGAGCGCGGTCGTCGAGAACGTTGATGACGGGATGCGCTTCTTCGAGCGGCTCGCCGCGCCCATCGTCGTCCGTCCCGCCTTCACGCTCGGCGGCGGTGGCGGAGGCTTCGCGCACACGGCTGCCGAGGCTCGTGACCGCATCGCGGCCGGTCTGCGCGTGAGCCCCATCGGCCAGGTGCTGGTCGAGCGAAGCCTGCTCGGCTGGTACGAGATCGAGTTCGAGGTCCTGCGCGATGCCTCGGACACCACCATTGCCATCTGCGGCATGGAGAACCTCGACCCGATGGGCGTCCACACCGGCGACAGCATCGTGGTGGCGCCGATCCAGACCCTGTCGGATCCGGTGGTCCAGAAGCTTCGCCGCTGCGCCCTCAAGATCGTTCGCGCATTGCGCCTCGAGGGCGGCTGCAACGTCCAGCTTGCCGTTGCCCCCGATGGAGCGGAGTACCGGGTGATCGAGGTCAATCCACGCGTGTCGCGATCCTCGGCACTGGCATCCAAGGCGACCGGCTACCCGATCGCGCGGATCGCGGCGCTCATCGCGCTCGGCAAGCGGCTCCACGAGATGCCGAACCCGGCCACCGGCGGCAACAGCGCCGCGTTCGAGCCCGCCGTCGACTACGTCGTCGTCAAGGTGCCGCGCTGGCCGTTCGACAAGTTTCCGACCGCCGATCGCTCCCTGGGCGTGCAGATGAAGGCGACCGGTGAGGCCATGGCCATCGACCGGGAGTTCGGTCCGGCCCTCCTCAAGGCGATCCGCTCGCTCGAGCCGCGGGGGCGCGGCTGGCTCTGGGAGGATCCCGACTGGGCGCTCAGCCATCGTCCACCCGACGACCTCGACGCGTTCCTGGCACCGACCGATACGCGCCTGTGGCGCTTGGTCGCGCTGCTGCGCCATGGCTGGGCCGATGCGTCGCACCTGTCCGCCGCGACCGGGATCGCGCCCTGGTTCACCGAGCGCCTCGCGGAGCTGGTCGACGCGGAGCGTTCGTTGGTCGGATCGTCGCTGGAGCACGCCAAGCGCGCAGGCTTCGGGGATGCCGACATCGCGACGATCTCCGGCGTTCCGTGGGCGGCCATCCGGCGAGCCAGGGTCCGTTCCGGGATCCACCCGGCGTACCGGCGCGTCGACACGTGCGCCGGCGAGTTCCCGGCCGAGACGCCGTACTTCTACTCCAGCTATGCCGACAGCGAGGTGGCGCCGCCCGCCGAGCGGCAGAGCGTGATCGTGGTCGGCTCGGGTCCGATCCGGATCGGACAGGGAATCGAGTTCGATTACTGCAGCGTGCGCGCCGCGTGGGCGGTTCGCGAGATGGGGTTGGACGCCGTCGTCATCAACAACAATCCTGAAACCGTCTCGACCGACTACGACGCCTGCACGCGTCTCTACTTCGAGCCGCTCGACACCGAGAGCGTCCTCGACGTGATCGACCACGAACGAGCCCTGACCGGCACGCCACCGATGGTGGTGCTGACCTTCGGCGGGCAGACGGCCATCGATCTCGCGAAGGATCTCGCCTACGCGGATGTGCCGATCGCCGGCCTGACGGCCGAGGCGATCGAGATCACCGAGGACCGCGAGCGGTTCGCGTCGCTCCTCGAGCGCTTGGGCATCGAAGGGCCCCGCGGCTCGCGGGCAGCCGATCCCGATGGCCTTGGCCGCGCCATCGATCAGCTCGACGGGCTGCCTGTCATCGTGCGGCCATCCTGGGTCATCGGCGGACGCGGAATTGCCGTGCTCCGCGATGACGACGATGTGCGCGACTACCTCGCGACGGATGTCGGCTGGCCCCTGCGGGTCGACGAGATGATCGAGGGCATCGAGCTCGACGTCGATGCCATCAGCGATGGCACTGCCTGGGCCGTGCCCGGCATCCTCGAGCAGGTCGATCCACCCGGGGTGCACTCGGGCGACAGCGTCGCCGTGCTCCCGCCGCAGCACGTGGGTCGCGCCGTCCAGGAGCTTGCCGCCGAGGTTGCCGGCCGAATCGCGCTGGCGCTCGGCGTGTGCGGCGTGCTCAACGTGCAGATGGTCGCCGCAGGGGATCGAATCGTCGTCATCGAGGCAAACCCGCGCGCCAGCCGCACCGTGCCGATCGTGGCCAAGGCGACCGGCCTCGACGTCGTGGCCGCCGCCGTGCGCTGCGCCCTGGGCGCTTCATTGACGGAGGCTGGATTGGCGCCGGGTCTCGCGGAAGACGGTCCCAGGGTCGCGGTGAAGGTGCCGGTCGGATCACTGTGGCGGCTGCCCGGAGTCAGCGGCGAGCTGGGTCCCGAAATGCGCTCGACGGGCGAGGTGCTCGGCCTGGCCACCACGTCCGACGAGGCGAGCGAGTTGGCCCATGCCGCCGCCGCGGCACACCAGGCCTGATCGAACGACCAGGGCATGAAAAGGGGGCCGTCATGGCTCCAGTACGGAGGGTCCTGGAACCCGACGGCCCCCAGAAGACTCCGAGAGCAAAGATCAACGCGAACGAGTGAAACCGCAACATGTCGCGTCTGGCCCGAGCTTCCGTCGGCGACGGGCTTCAACTCAAGTGTTCAGCGTTGATCGAGATGCTCTCGGTGTCTACGCCGCACACTGTAGCAAGAGGCGTGCCGGATTTCACCGAGCGCCTCAGCGACGCCGGTTGCGAGGTCCCTGCGCGGCTCTGAGCTGTGTCTGCCGGCGGCGCAGGTAGCCGCCGTACCAGCCGCCGAGAAATCCGAGGGCGCCCAGATACAGTGCGGTGACCAGCTGACCGAGCACCACTTCCGGCGTGCCGAACGTGTCGGGTCCAGCGCCACGCTGGGCAAACGAGAAGAGCACCAGGGACATGGTGATGACCCAGCACAGCAGGGCAGCCGCAACGCCGAACAGCGCCGGGCGCTGCCAGCCGAACCAGCCAGCGGCGATCAGAGCGCCGAACAGGACGAACGTGCCGAGCAGGCTCAGGATCCCGGTCCGGTCGCCGAGGGACGCGAGGTAGCCGAAGACGGCAATGATCCCCGGCAGGATCCACGCGAGCAGGTTGCGGCGCAGCAGGAAGAGACGCTCGGTCACGAAGCGCAGCGGTCCGCTGCCGGTGAAGCCGGCCAGTGGATCAGGACGACCCGGCAATGGGGGAGCGGGCGGAAACATGCGGCTCAGGAATCCGCCACGGCCCGGACGTGACTCGGGACCGGGCTCGGGGTCGGCGTCGGTGGGCTCGGGCTCGGACACTTCGCCGCGAGCTGCAAGGCGCGCTCGGCGGCGCGCTTCGGCACGGGAGGCGGATCGGTCATCACTGGACATGGCCGCCGATTGTACCCATGTCGCCGGGTGCACGGTAAGCGGGCGGTAAGCGGGCGGTAAGCGTGCAGGGAGCAACCTTGCCTGCGCCTGCGCCTCCGCCACGAGGTGAGCCGTGTCCGTGTCCCACTCGATCGCTCCGGTATCGCCCGCCGCGGCGACGCTCTTCCGACTCCTCATCGTCTGCCTGCTCTCGACGGCGTTCCTGCCGCTGGGAGCGGTGGATCTGACGCGTGCCTCGACTGCCACCCATCTTGTCGTCAGCGAGGTGGTGACCGGTGGGGCGAGCGCGAGTGACGAGCTGATCGAGCTCTACAATCCGACCGCAGCCGCGCTGCCGCTCGAGGGGCTCGAGCTCATCTACGTGAGCGCCAGCGGCGCGACGGTGAGCCGGCGCGCGGCCTGGGAGCTGGGTGCGCCGCACATGCCACCGGGGTCGCACCTGCTCGTCGCCAACGACCTGGGCATCTACGCCGCGGTCGCCGACGCAACCTACGCGAGCGGCATGGCCGCAACCGGCGGCAGCGTCGCGCTCCGCATCCAGGGCGCAGGCTCCGCCGTCGACGCCGTGGGTTGGGGAACATCGGTCAGCACGTGGCTGGAGGGGACGCCGGCGCCCGCGCCAGCCGTCGGCGGCAGCCTGGAGCGGCTGCCCGGCGGATCGGCCGGCTCGACCGTCGACACCGATGACAACGCGGCAGACTTCGCGGTGCGCGTGCTGCCCGACCCGCAGAACAGCGGCTCGCCGCCGGTCCCGGATCCTGCCGCGCCCGGCCCCACGGCGAGCCCGCTTCCGACGCCGGAGGCCACGCCCGGCCCCACGGCTTCCGGCACGCTCGCTCCATCGCCGACCGCCGTTCCGTCGGCGCCGCCCGGGCCGATGCCGATGCCGATCGCTGATGCGCGTGTCCTGCCGGACGGCAGCGAGGCGGTGGTCGAGGGCACCGCCCTGACGGCCTCTGACTTCACCGATGGTGGTGGATACGTCGTCGACGCCGGCAGCGGCATCGCCGTGCTGCTGGACGCCGGGTCGTTCGCCCGCGGCGACCATGTCGTCGTCCGCGGCACCGTCGACGATCGGTTCGCGCAGCGCACGCTCCGCGCCGGCGCGGGCGACGTCACGCTGATCGCGCCGGTTGGGACGGAACCCGCTCCGCGCACCCTGTCCACGGGCGCCGTGAACGAATCGGTCGAGGCTCGCCTGGTGAGGATCGACGGCGCGATCGACGGAACCCCGACGGCGCTCACAGGCGGCCTCGCCTTCGATGTCGACGACGGAAGCGGCGCGACGCGCGTCATCGTCAACAGCTCAACCGGCGTCGACACCTCGACGTGGACGAACGGCGCCCGGCTGGTGCTGGTCGGGGTCGTCGGTCAGCGCGACTCGACGGGGACGGGCTCGTCCGGCTATCGCGTTCAGCCACGCGACGGCGCAGACGTCGACCTGGCATCGGCTCCCTCCCCGACCCCGTCGACCGGCGAGTCGTCCGGCACGGACCCGAGCCCGACCGCGCCGGCAACAGACGGGAGCGTGCTATCGATCGCGGATGCGCGCGCAGCTGCCAAGAACGCGCGGGTCACGGTGCGCGGCGTGGTGACCCTCCCGTCGGGCATCATCGATCCCGACTCTGCGGTCATCCAGGATGCGAGTGGTGCCATCCTGTTGCGGCTGGGTGGCGATGCGGGATCCGTGTCCCGTGGGGAGGTGCTCGAAGTTCTCGGCGTCCGTTCCACCAAGGGCGGCATGGACTCGCTGCGGGTCACGGCCGCGCCGCGTCGTCTCGGGAGCGCGCCCGACCCCGCCCCTCGAGCGTTACGCACCGGGGAAGCCTCCGAGGCGTCCGAGGCGCGGCTCGTCGTCGTTCGCGGCGCCCTGGGGGCCTCGGCGCGGCGCGCATCGAGCGGAACGGTCTCGTTCGAGGTCGACGATGGCAGCGGGCCGCTCCGGATCGTGCTGGGTGCCGCACTCGCGGCAGACAGGAATGCGCTGAAAGCCGGCTCGTGGCTCGAGGTGATCGGCGTCCTCGGACAGGAGACCACCGGCGCGCAGCCGCTGCGGGGCTATCGAATCTGGCCGCGGTCTGAGGCTGACCTGCGAGTCGTGGCGAGCGCCGCCGACGGGTCGACGTCGCCGGGCGGAACGGCCAACGCGGGAGGAGCCGATGGCGGCGGTGACGCGGCGGACGCTTCGCTGGCGGCCATCGGTGCGGCCGGCCTGGCTGACGTCCGGGTGGGCGCGACCCTGGTCGCGGCGTCGTGGCCGGAGCTGGGCGTTGGCGGGCTGCTCTGGGACGGCGCGCGCCTGGTGGGCATCTCACCCGGGTCCGGCGCTCGACTCGAGCCCGTCCTCGACGGTCGCCACCCGCCGCTTGCCCTGGAGCTGACGGGCCTTCGGGAAGAGCGTGAGAAGCCAGAGTACGGTCTGACCCACGTCTCGCTGGGGGCCTCTGACGGCGATACCGTGGTCGGATCGGCGCCGCTCCATCCCCCTGCGACGACGATGCCGGGGCCGGCGGATCGGCCGGCCTGGGTGTCCGTCGTCGGGGAGGTGGGGACCGAACGTGCTCGGACCACGATCGAGCTCGATGGCAAACGCGTGGCGGTCGAGCGGCTGTGCCGTCGATCGGGCCGGATCCCGGACGGTGTGGCGACTCTCGTCGGGATGGCTGTCTCGAGTCCGCCCCGCATCGTGCTCGGGTGCGAAGGCGTGCGTCCCGCTCCGGACCTCGCCCTCGCCAGCATGCCGCCTGGGAGCGGCACGCCGTCACCGTCTCCAGTTTCGGCATCTGCCGACGAGGGTGCTTCGGCCGCGCGGACAGGCCGGCTGCTCGCGGCCGGCCTGCTCGCCATCGGGTCCGGGATCATGGGGGCTGCGGTCGTCGTCCGCCGGCGCATTGGGGCCCACGATCCAGGTGAGGCCGGTGATTCGGATCCGCATCTCGACCAACCGCCGGCACCGGGCCCGCAGCTCACGCTCGTGCGACTGCCGAATGAGCACGGCCCGTGACCGATGCTGCGGCGTATACTCCCGCGCGTTCACGCACCAGGGAGGGACGCTTGTCCCAGCCGACCCAGGCAGACGCGCCACGGACCGGGAATCGTCAGTACCACATCGCCCTCGAACGAGGCGAGCTGGCGGAATACGTGCTCCTGGTGGGAGATCCAGGGCGGGTGGCAAGGGTGGCATCTCGGTGGGATGCGGTCGAGCTCGAGCGAAGCAACCGTGAGATCACGACGGCCACCGGCACGTACCGCGGCATGCGCGTCAGCTGCATGTCGACGGGCATGGGCACGGACAACGTGGAGATCGTGCTCGCCGAAGTGATGGAGATCACGGATCGGCCGACCCTCATCCGCGTCGGGTCGTCGGGCGCACTCCAGCCAGAGATCGCCCTTGGCGACCTCATCGTCTCGACCGGAGCCCTCCGTCTCGAGAACACCACCGACTTCTATGTCCACCCCGGCTTCCCGGCAATCGCCCATCGAGATGTCGTCTGGGCGCTCGAGCAGAGCTGCCGAGAACAGGGGATCAGGTACCACGTTGGGCTGACCGCCACGGCGAGCGGGTTTTACGCTCCGCAGGGACGGCAGATGCGCACGCTCCCAGTTCGGTATCCTGAGCTTGCAGATGAGCTTCGCCGCCAACGGGTGGCGAATCTCGAAATGGAGTCGTCGGCACTCTTCGTGCTGGCACACCTGGCGGGACTGCGGTCAGGGACCGTCTGCGCAGCCTATGCGCAACGGACCGACGGCACGTTCCTGGAAGGCGCGGCGAAGGAGGCCGCGGAGGCACGCTGCATAGATGCCGGAATGGCCGGCATCCACCTGCTCTGGCAGATCGACGCCGAGGGCGGCGACTTCCTCGCCCGCCACGGAGCACCGCTCGACCGACGGACAGGTGGCTCTCAACTACCGACCGGCACCGAGGCCGGCGAACAGGGAGGCATGTGAACCGATGGCGACCGAAGCCTACTGCGTCAAGTGCAAGGCAAAGCGTGAGATGCTCAACGAGAACAAGATCACGATGAAGAACGGCAAGCCGGCGACCGAGGGGGTCTGCCCGGTCTGCAGCACCAAGATGTTCAAGATCGGCGGCTGACGCCGTCGACCCGACAACGGCACGAGGCGCGTCGGTGACCCCGGCGCGTCTCTTGTCGTGTCCGCCGATGGCTAGAATGACGGTCACCCCGAGCGTGCCGCACCGGTACGGCATCCCGCGTGCGGGTGGATCCGCATCGGCGACGCAAGGAGCACTCCGTCCGTGAGCACCCGCATCGGCATCAATGGCTTCGGCCGCATCGGCCGCCAGACCCTGAAGGCGATCATCGAGCGCCACGCCGACGCGCTCGAGGTCGTGGGAATCAACGACCTGGCACCCACCGCCACGAATGCCCACCTCTTTCGGTACGACTCGACCTACGGTCGTTACGACGGCGACGTGACCTCGGGGGAGGGCACCATCACCATCGATGGCCACGAGATCAAGGCGTTCAGCGAGAAGGATCCCGCCGCCCTGCCGTGGGGCGACCTCGGCGTCGACATCGTCATCGAGTCGACGGGCATCTTCACCGATGCCGAAAAGGCGGCCGCGCACCGCAGCGCAGGCGCCAGGAAGGTGATCATCTCGGCGCCTGCAAAGGGCGAGGACATCACCGTCGTCCTCGGCGTGAACGAGGGAGCCTACGACAGCGACCAGCATCACATCGTCAGCAACGCCAGCTGCACCACGAACGGCCTGGCGCTGCCGGCCAAGGTGATCTTCGACAGCTTCGGCATCGAGCGCGGCCTGATGACCACCATCCACAGCTATACGAACGATCAGAACGTGCTCGACGTGTTCCACAAGGACCTGCGCCGCGCACGAAGCGCCGGGCAGAACATCATTCCCACGACGACCGGTGCGGCGAAGGCGATCGCCCTCGTGATCCCCGAGCTGAAGGGACGCTTCGATGGCTTCGCGCTGCGCGTGCCGACGCCGACGGTGAGCATCATCGACTTCGTCGCCATCACCGAGCGACCGGTCACTGCCGAGACCGCCAACGCGGCGCTGGCGGCGGCCGCCGCCGGACCGATGCAGGGACTTCTCGGGTACACCGAGGAGGAGCTGGTCAGCATGGACTTCAAGGGCGATGATCGCAGCTCGATCATCGACGCGGCCTCGACCATGGTGACCGGTGAGAACCTCGTCAAGGTCATCGCGTGGTACGACAACGAGTGGGGCTACTCCTGCAGGGTCTCCGACCTCGCGGCCTTCATGGCCGAGCGCCTCTAGGGCCGCGGATGAATGCGAAGACGGTTCGCGACGTCGACGTCAGTGGTCGGCGCGTGTTCGTGCGCGCTGACCTCAACGTCCCGCTCGAGGACGGAAGAATCACCGACGACACTCGCATCCGGGCCAGCCTGCCGACGCTCGTGCACCTGCTCGAGCGGGGCGCGACGGTGATCCTGGCCAGCCACCTCGGCCGGCCGAAGGGCAAAGTGAACGATGCGCTACGGCTCAAGCCGATCGCCGATCGACTCAGCCAACTCCTCGGTCGCCCGGTCCGCATGACCGGCGACGCGCTCGGACCGGGGGTGCAGGTAGCGGTCGACAAGCTACGCGCCGGCGACCTCCTGCTGCTCGAGAACCTGCGTTTCCACGCCGACGAGGAGGCAAACGACCCCGAGTTCGCCGCCGCGCTGGCGCGCCTGGCTGACCTGTACGTCAACGATGCATTCGGCGCGGCGCATCGCGCCCACGCCAGCACGGAAGGCATCACCCACCACCTGCCGGCCGTGGCCGGGCTCCTCATGGAGCGCGAAGTCGATGCCCTGTCGCGCCTGCTGACGAAGCCGCCGCGTCCGTTTCATGCCGTGATCGGCGGGGCGAAGGTGTCCGGCAAGCTCGAGGTGCTCGAGACGCTGCTCGCCCGCTGCCAGGCGGTCCTCGTCGGCGGCGGCATGGCGAACACGTTCCTGGCCGCGCGCGGCCTGGAGCTGGGCAAGAGCCTGGTCGAGACCGATCAGCTCGAGAACGCGGAGCGGATCGTGGCCCTGGCTCGACGCAAGCGCGTCCGCCTCATGCTGCCCACCGATGCGGTCGTGGCACCCCAGATCCATCACCGTGCCAGGACGCAGGTCGTCGCGGTCGACGCGGTGGCCAAGGACCAGATGATCGTCGACATCGGCCCCCAGACGCGTGCTGCCTATGCCGATCATCTTGGCAAGGCCAGGACGATCTTCTGGAACGGACCGATGGGCGTGTTCGAGACTCCGCAGTTCGCCGAAGGCACGAACCAGATGGCGCGCGCCATCGCGAAGCGGACGGCCGCCGGCGCGATCACCATCGTGGGCGGCGGTGACTCGGTGGCGGCGGTGGAGCAGCTTGGGCTTGCTGATCAGATGACGCACGTGAGCACGGGCGGCGGTGCCTCGCTGGAGTACATCGAGGGCAAGACGCTCCCCGGCGTCGACGCCCTGCTGCCGGCGGATGCGGAGATCGCGTTCGCTGAAGGGGACGCATGACCACCCTGATCGAGGACGTCATCGGCCGCGAGATCCTCGACTCGCGTGGCAACCCCACCGTGGAGGTCGATGTCTTCCTCGACGGCGGCCCGGTCGGGACGGCCATGGTCCCGTCCGGCGCGTCGACCGGTGCCCACGAGGCCGTCGAGCTCCGGGACGGAGACGCCGACCGCTATCGCGGCAAGGGCGTCCTTGCCGCGGTTCGGCACATCAACGAAACCATTCGGCCGGAGCTGCTCGGGATCGATGCCGTCGACCAGGTCAGCCTGGACCGGCTGCTCGTCGACCTCGACGGCACCGAGAACAAGTCAAAGCTTGGCGCCAATGCGCTTCTTGGCGTCAGCCTGGCCGTTGCGCACGCCGCGGCCGAGGCCGTTGGTCTCCCGCTCTATCGGTACCTGGGTGGTGCGGGCGCGCGGACCCTGCCGGTCCCGCTCGTGAACATCCTGAACGGCGGCAAGCACGCCATCGACTCGACCGATCTCCAGGAGTTCATGATCGCGCCGCTCGGGGCCCCGTCCTTCCGCGAGGGCCTGCGCTGGGCGGCCGAGACCTTCCACGCCCTCGGTGCGCTGCTGCACGACGAGGGGCTGGCCACCACCGTCGGCGACGAGGGTGGGTATGCCCCCAGCCTCGGGAACAATGAGGATGCCATCGCGGCCGTGCTGGCTGCGATCGAGCGCGCCGGGTATGCGCCGGGCGAGCAGATCGCGATCGCGCTCGACCCTGCCAGCACCGAGCTCTACCGCGACGGTCGCTACACACTCGCTCGCGAGGATCGCGCGCTCACCGGCGGCGAGATGATCGACTTCTGGGCCGACTGGGTCGAGCGCTACCCGATCGTCAGCCTCGAGGACGGGCTGGCCGAGGATGACTGGGAGGGATGGACCGCCCTGACCGAGCGCCTGGGTGGCCGGATCCAGCTCGTCGGTGACGACCTGCTGGTCACCAATACCGAGCGCCTGGCGCGCGGCATCCGCGAGCGAGCGGCAAACAGCATCCTCGTCAAGCTGAACCAGATCGGCACGCTGACCGAGACGATCGAGGCGGTCGAGATGGCGCAGCGCGCCGGGTGGACAGCCGTGATCAGCCACCGGTCCGGCGAGACCGAGGACACCACCATCGCCGATCTCGCCGTCGCGCTCAACACGGGGCAGATCAAGACAGGCTCGATCAGCCGCTCCGAGCGGATCGCGAAGTACAACCGGCTGCTCCGGATCGAGGAGGAGCTCGGCGACGCGGCAGAGTACGCGGGCTCGCGAGCCTTCGCCGCCAATCGCGCCTGACGATTGCATCGTCGCGGGCGGATCGCGATCCATCGCCACGACAGCGCCGGAGCC
>JBQTHZ010000177.1:0-18434 GCA_052388515.1 Chloroflexota bacterium
CAGCCACAGGTGCTGGAACTTGTCGTGGATGAACCCCGTGCCGTTGAACTGGTAGGCCAGCGTGTCGATCAGCCGCGTATCGGGGAGCGGCGGGTCCTCGGGACGACGATCCGGCTTCTTCTCGGGGTCGGTGGAGGTCGCGCCGCTCACCACGCACAGGCGCCGCCCGTCGGGCGACCACGCAAGGCCGGCGACGTCCTTCGGCAATCCGGTCAGTGGACGCGCTTCGCCGCCATCGGCGAAGGGAAGCAGCCAGACCTGGGTGCCGCCCTCCTCCGGCACCTCGGGCTTCCCGGGCTTGGCGCCACCGCCACCGGCCTGCAGCACCGCGCCACGGTCCGAGAGGAAGGCGAGTGTCCGACCGTCCGGGCTCCAGCGTGGCGTCGTGTCCGACTTCGACCCGACGGTCAGCTGCCTCGCAGGCGTCGAGCCGTCAGCGGGAGCAATCCAGAGGGAGCTGCGGTAACCGTCCTTGCCGGGGGCGACCGACTTCACGCAGAAGGCGACGAACCGTCCATCCGGTGACAGGTCGAGCTGGGTCGGGACGCGGAGCTCGTAAAGGTCCTCGGGGCGCGGGGTGCGTGCGGCCATCGGCTGATCCGTCTCCTGGAATTGGGTGGGTCGTTAGTGTAGTCAACGAAGACCGCCGCGACTGAATCGGCCGGATTTGCTGGATGGGCAAGTACCGACGGATTTACCTCCGTCGGACGCCCTTCAGCCGTCGTGCGTTGCTGGGGGAGCAAGCTCCGACGGAGTAGGAGTCGTTCGGGCGCCGTTAGTTGCTGCGCCAGCAATTGCAGCGCGTCGAGGGTCTGGCCCTACCAGTTCGTGGCGGTCGAGGCCTCGATTTCGCCGACCGACGCGAGCCAGCGCTCCGCGTCGATGGCGGCCTTGCAGCCGTCGCCGGCGGCGGTCACCGCCTGGCGGTAGTGATCGTCGTGGACGTCGCCGGCAACGAAGACGCCGTCGATCCCGGAACCGGTCTCGCCGACGACCTCGAGGTAGCCTCCTGGGCCGACCGTCAGCTGATCGGCGAACAGGTCCGTGTTCGGCTTGTAGCCGATGGCCACGAACATGCCCTGGACCGGCAGCTCGCTCGTCTCGCCGGTGGTCGTATCGCGCACGGTCAGCGCATTGACGGTCATCTCGCCCTTGACCTCGGCGACCTCGCGGTTGAAGAGGATCTCGATCTTCGGATCGCGCTCGGCGCGGTCCTGCATGATCTTCGAGCCACGGAAGGCATCGCGTCGGACGAGCATGGTGACCTTCTCGGCGAAACGGGTGAGGAACGTCGCCTCCTCCAGCGCCGTGTCGCCGCCGCCCACCACCGCGACCTCTCGACCGCGGAAGAAGAACCCGTCACACGTCGCGCAGGCCGATACTCCTCGACCGCGGAAGGCCTCCTCGGAAGGGAGGCCCAGCCATAGCGCCGAGGCGCCGGTGGCGACGATCACGGCGTCCGCCCGGTAGAGGTCCGAGCCGACCCAGATCCGGAACGGGCGCTCGCTGAAGTCGACCTTGGTCGCATCACGCTCGACGAGCGTGGCCCCGAAGCGCTCGGCCTGCTCGCGGAACTGCTGCATGAGCTCGGGACCCTGGATGCCGGCAGGAAAACCGGGGTAGTTCTCGACGTCCGAGGTGATCATGAGCTGCCCCATCGGCACGTTCCCGGCGATCACGATCGGCTCCAGGTTGGCGCGGGCCGCGTAGATGGCGGCGGTCAGGCCGGCGGGGCCCGATCCGATGATCGCGACCTTGCGGTGCCGGGTGTCAGTCGTATCGGGTTCTGGGCTGCCGGTGGCCGGCGGAACGGTGGCGGTCATCTCGATCTCAGTGTAGCGTGGGGCGCCGCCCGGAGCTCATCCGAGCAGGTTCGGGAGGTTCTGGTACAGGTCCCAGATCCCGATCAGCACCAGCGCCAGGCCGATGACGATCTGCAGAGCTCGCTCCCAGCGCACGAGCGCCCGCGCGAGGTCGCGCCCTCGGGCCTGGCCGATGAGACCGAGCAGGAACAGCGGCAGCCCGAAGCCGATACCGAAGGCGAAGAAGAAGGCGAGCTGGTCGACGACGTCGACGATCGTCAGGCTGAAGGCGAAGATGCCGACCAGGAACGGGCCCGAGCACGGCAGCGCGATCGGGGCGAACAGCAGGCCGTAGGTGAAGGCGCCGAACGCCGGTCCGCCACGCCCGAGCGCGGCCGGCGCCAGCTGCGGCATGCGGGCGAATGGATTGCGGCCGAGCAGCAGCATCACGCCGAGGATGATGAGCAGCGCGTCGGCGATGGGCAGGATGACGCCGATGAACCGGCTCAGCGAGACCGACAGCAACGCGAACATGGCGCCGATGAGCACCATGCCGATCACCACGCCGGCCCAGACCAGCGCGGCGGCCACGACCGGCGGGACGCTGCGCCGGGTCGTCGAACCGCCGGTCAGGAATGCCAGGAAGGCCGGGTACAGCGGCAGGATGCAGGGCGTGATCGTTGCGCCGATGCCGAGCGCGACCGCGCCGAGCAGCTCGCCCACGGGCTCGCTCAGCCCCCGACGAGCGTTGCGATCTCCTCGGCGGCGAGCAGCTCACCGAGCGCCACCAGCTCGATCGATCCATCCGGGCGGACGAGCAGCTTCGGCATGCTGGGCGGGTTCAGCACGGCCGTGCCGAACCGATCGCGCAGCATGCTGGCGAGATCGGCATCGGCCAGCGCGAAGGGCCAATCGAAGGACTCGCGCTCGGCATACGCGGTCAGGTCGTCGGCGATCTCGGTCGGATCCACGTCGATCGACACCGAGTGAAATTCGGCCAGGTCATGGGCGGTGCGAACCTCGCCCTGCTGCTGCCTGCAGTTGCTGCACCAGATGGCCATCGTCTCGACGATGAGCGGTCCATCCGCGGCAAGCTCGCCGAGGGTGAAGGTCGTGCCGTCGCGAACGTCGACCAACTCCATCGCCAGGAGGGGATCGCTCTCGGCCGCAGCGGACTCGCTCGGCGACGCGTGATCCGAAGACGGCGCGGAAACCGTATTCGAAGGAGAGGGTTCGGCCGACGCCGGACGTGATGGGGTGACTGAAGCCGGCGGCCGCGTGGCAGCAGCCGAGCAGGCAGATGCGCCGACGACCAGCGCCAGCGCCAGGACCCCCATCCGAATCGACATGAGCCAGAGCCTATCATCGGGGTGTGACGACCATATGACGACCTTCCGGCTGCCGCTCAGCCTCCGGGCGGATGCCGTCGAGCTGCTCGATTCCGGCCAGCTCACGCCTGGCGAGATCGAGCGGAATCTCGCGGACCTTGCGCGCCTCAATCGGCTGCCGGGTGGCGCCCGGGCCAGCGCAGCCGGCATTCGTCGCCTGCTCGCCGGCCGGCGCAGTGCTCGAATCCTTGACGTCGGTGCCGGCCGCGGCGACCTGCCCATCGCCTTCGCGCGCCGAGGCTGGGACACCACCGCAGTCGACTCGCATCCCGACGTTGTCAGCGTCGCCCGCACCCAGACGGCTGGCGAGCCACGGATCCAGGTCGTGGAGGCGGACGCCGGCGCGCTGCCATTCGAGGACGGAGCCTTCGACGTGAGCCATTGCTCGCTGCTCGTCCATCACCTCGATCCCGATGCGGTGGTCTCGGTGTTTCGTGAGATGCGACGGGTGGCTCGCCTCGGGGTCGTGATCAACGACCTGCGTCGCGGTCTGCTGCCGCTCGTGTCGACCGCAGCCATGGTCATCGCCGTCGGCGGCAGCCGGGTGACCCGGGCGGACGGGCTCACCTCGGCTCGGCGCGCCTACACCCTCGGCGAGCTGGATCGCCTGATGGACGACGCGGACCTCGGCGTGCGCTGGCGTTCTCCGCGCTGGATGCCCCGCGTCGTGACCGCCGCCACGCCGGTGCGTGCGCGATGATCTCCGTCGACGTCCTCGTCGCCGGCGCCGGACCCGCGGGCTCGGCGCTCGCTGCCGCCCTGGCGCGAGCCGGCGCATCGGTCCGGCTGGTGGAGGCCGATGCGCACCCGCGACCGAAGGCCTGCGCCGAATACGCCAGCCCGCGGATCGTGGAGGAGCTGACGCGAATCGGGTTCGCGGACGGCTGGACCGATGCGGCCGTCCCGCTGCGAGGCATGGACCTGCACGCCGGAGGGCGATCCATGCCGATTCGCTACGCGGACGCCAACGGCGCCCGGGAGGCATGGGGCCTCGATCGGCGCACCTTCGACGCGCGACTGGCCGCTCACGCCGCCGGCAGCGGTGCGTTGCTGCGTGAGCGGACCCGCCTCACCGAACTCGTCCACGAGCGTGGGCTCCTTCGCGGCGCCAGGCTGCACGACCTGCGCAGCGGGCGCGATGAGACCGTCCGGGCGCGCTGGATCGTGGGTGCCGACGGAGCGCGCTCGAGCGTCAGCCGTCTCCTCGAGGTGGACCGACCGGTGCGCTTTCCGCGACGGCTGGGACTGGTGGCCCACTACGCCGGCGTGCAGGGCCTCACGGCCCATGGTGAGATGCATGTCGGCCCGGGCTACTACGTGGGACTCGCGCCGACGCCCGGGGGTGAGCTGAACGTGGGCATGGCGCTGCCGATGGGCGACGGCGTCGGCCCCGCCCGCGAGCGATTCGATGCAGCCATCGCCGGCGTGCCCGCCGTCGCGCGCAGGCTGAAGGAGAGCGAGCCGCTGACGCCCATCCGGGGCGCGGCGCCCATCGGTCACCGCGTATCGAGCCCGGCCGGGGACGGCTGGCTCCTGGTCGGCGACGCGGCCGGCTTCGTGGATCCCTTCACGGGCGAGGGGATCCATCGGGCGCTCCGCTCCGCCCGGGCGGCGGCCACAGCAATCCTGGCCGGGGGCGACGTCGCTTCCCGATACCGCGCCGAGCGGCGGCGAGCATTCGCGGCGAAGACCGCGCTGAGCTGGCTGGTGCAGGGACTCCTGGCGACGCCGCCGATGCTCGAGCATGCCGTCGCGCGCCTGTCCGCGCGCCCGCGGGCCGCGCTTCGGCTGGGCTCCGCGCTCGGCGACTGCCGCCCGGCAACCGACGCACTCTCGCCATCGGCGCTGTTGGAGGTGCTCGCACCGTGAAGAGCGAGCTGCACGTCCTCATGCGCGCGCCGTGGGAGCGCATCTTCCCGCTTGCGGCGGAGGTCGAGCGCTGGCCGTCGATCCTCCCCCACTACCGCTACGTCCGCCCGGTCCACGACCCCGGCGGCGAGCGCCGGTTCGCAATGGGCGCCAGGCGCGGCCCGATCCCGGTGTCCTGGGAGGCCATCCAGCGGCCCAAGCCGGAGCAGCGCATGATCGAGTTCGTCCACACCGGCGGCGTGACGAAGGGGATGTGGGTCGCCTGGCGCTTCGAGCCGGCCGACGACGGCACTGACGTCACCATCGAGCATCGGCTCGAGCTGCGCTGGCCGCTGATCGGCGACGTCGCGGCGCGGCATGTCATTGGCCCGCAGTTCATCGAGGCGATCGCCGGCCGCACGCTCCGACGGATCCGTCAGATCGCGGAGGCCACGAACCCATGAGCCGTCGGCGCGTGGTGGTCACCGGCATCGGCGCCATCACCCCGGTCGGCAGCGGGGCGGATGGCCTGTGGGACGGCGTCATGGCCGACGCGTCGGCCGTGCGCACGATCGACCGCTTCGACGCAAGCGCGTTCCCGTCGCAGATCGCAGCCCAGGTCGATGACTTCGACCCGGCCGATCACCTCGACGCGCGGCGTGCGCGGCGCCTCGACCGCTTCAGCGCCCTTTCGGTGGCAGCCTCGCGCATGGCGTTCGAGGATGCCGGCCTCGATCGCGCCGCCGGGAAGTCCACGATCGGCGTCTGGATCGGATCGGCGCTGGGCGGCATCGCCTTCGGGGAGGCGCAGCATGCCGGCTTCGTGGCCCGCGGTGTTCGCGGCGTGGCGCCGACCTTGGCGCTCGCCGTGTTCGGTGGCGCCGGGGCGAGCAACGTGGCACTCGACCTCGGACTGACCGGCCCGGCCGTCGGCAACGCCAACTCGTGCGCGTCGGGCGCGGTGGCCATCGGGCAGGCCTTCACCGCCATACGCGACGGCACGGTGGATGCCGCGCTCGCCGGCGGGGCGGAGGCCCCGCTCGCGCCGCTCACCTTCGGGGCGTTCGCCATGATCCGGGTGCTGTCGCAACGCAACGACGAGCCGTCCCGCGCCTCTCGGCCATTCGATCGCGAGCGCGATGGCTTCGTGATGGGCGAGGGTGCCGCCGTGCTGGCGCTCGAGGAGCGCGATACCGCGCTGCGACGTGGAGCGCGGATCGTGGCCGAGATCGTGGGCTTCGGCGCCAGCAACGATGCGTATCACATGACGGCGCCGCGACCCGACGGCAGGGAGGCCGCGCGCGCGATTCGTGCGGCACTCGGCGACGGGGAGATCGTCCCGGAGCGGATCGGCTACATCAATGCCCATGGGTCGAGCACGCCGCTCAACGAGCCCGCCGAGGCGCGCGCGATCCACACCGCATTCGGCGTCATGACCGATCGGATCCCTGTATCCGGCACGAAGGGACTGTACGGACATGCACTCGGCGCCTCCGGCGCCATCGAGGCCATCATCACCGCCATGGCGATCGAACGCGAGGTGCTGCCCGGCACGTGCAACCTGGCGGTGACCGATCCAACCCTCGACCTGCACCTGCTGCGTACCGCCACGCCGGCTCGCGTCGATGCCGCGGTCTCAACCTCGTTCGGCTTCGGCGGCATGAACGCAGCCCTCGTCCTCGCGCGCCACGACTAGCTGTCGTTTCCCGGAACGTTGCTCACGTCGGGACCGGCGGTCGGGCGAGGCTCGTCCCCGCTCAGCCAATATATCAGTAACGATATATTCGGTGATAGGGAAGCGAGGCCCACTACAATCGGGCCCTCCGCTGCGCGGCCGGGCAAGGCGTCGCGCAGACCGCCCACGGCAACAACCTCCATGGGGAATCACAGCGAGCCGGCGGCAGAATCCCCCGGCTCGGCCGAGACCGGTGGCGAGAGGGCCCAGGCAAGAGCCTCCTCGAACGCGACCGTCCCGGCGGCCTTGTCGACGATCATCGTCCAGCGGTCGTCGCTGATCATGGACGGAAGCGCGCTCGCCACGCTGCCGGTCCAGTAGATCACCGGCATCCGCGGATAACGGTGACGGGTGGCCAGGAAGAGCGCGGCGGTCAGCTCGTTCTCGAGCCGCCAGTCGAGGATCACGGCGGTCGGTGGAGCGGACATGCGCAGGGCGCTGAGGAACGGAAGCGGGAACCGGAACAGCGAGGCAGCGGCACCCTTCGATTCGCACAGGTCGGCAGCCAGGGTGGCGGCCGCGGGCTCGTCCTCGACGATCCAGACCTGTCGGTCCCGACTCATCGCTCCCAACCCCCGCTACGGCTCACGCTGCGCTCCGCGTGCACGCCGCGTGCCGATATCGACCGGTGCGCTCTACCATGCGTCGTGATGACCCCCATCCTCCGTCGTCCGACGCTGACCGTCCTGGTGGGCGGCGTCCCGGTCGGATCGGCGCATCCGGTCGTCGTCCAGTCGATGACGAACACCGACACCGCCGATGCCGACGGCACCGCCATCCAGGTGGCGCAGCTCGCGCACGCCGGTTCCGAGCTGGTCCGCATCACGGTCAACAACGATGCGGCGGCGCAGGCGGTGCCCCTGATTCGCGAGAAGCTCGACCGGCTTGGCGTCGACGTCCCTCTGATCGGTGACTTCCATTACAACGGTCACCTGCTTCTGACGAAGTACCCGGCTGCGGCTGTTGCGCTGGCAAAGTACCGGATCAACCCCGGTAACGTCGGCACGAAGCGCCGGGACGAGCAGTTCGCCCAGATCATCGAGGTCGCCATCGCCAACGAGAAGCCGGTGCGCATCGGGGTCAATTGGGGGTCGCTGGACCAGCAGCTGCTGACCGAGATGATGGACGCCAACGCCCTCCTGCCCGAGCCGGCCGACAGCCGCGAGGTGATGATCGAGGCGATGATCGAATCTGCACTGCGCTCGGCGCACCTGGCGGAAGCGACCGGACTGGCGCGCGACCGGATCATCCTGTCGGCCAAGGTCTCCGGCGTCCAGGACCTGGTGGAGGTCTACGCCCGGCTGGCGGATCGGTGCGACTACCCACTGCACCTGGGACTGACCGAGGCGGGCATGGGCGCCAAGGGCATCATCACCTCGACCGCCGGCCTCGCGATCCTGCTCCAGCGAGGCATCGGCGACACCATCCGCGTCAGCCTGACACCAGATCCCGGCGGCGACCGGACAGAGGAGGTGCAGGTGGCGCAGCAGGTGCTCCAGTCGATGGGCATGCGCTCCTTCCTGCCGCAGGTCAGTGCCTGCCCCGGCTGCGGTCGAACGACCTCCACCTTCTTTCAGGAGATGGCCCGCGACATCCAGGACTACCTCGTCAAGCAGATGCCCGCGTGGCGCGAGACACATCCCGGCGTCGAGGAGCTGCGCGTGGCGGTCATGGGCTGCGTCGTGAATGGCCCCGGCGAGTCCAAGCACGCCGATATCGGCATCTCGCTTCCCGGCACCTTCGAGGAGCCCGTGGCGCCGGTGTTCGTGGACGGCGAGAAGACGGAGACGCTGCGCGGCGACGACATCGTGCCGCGCTTCCTCGCCATTCTCGATGCCTACATCGAGCGTCGGTATCCCGCCCCGGGGACCGCGTCGGCCTGATCGGGAATCCCGAATCGGTCCCGACCTCGCCGGGACATTTGCTACTTGTGGCGCGCATGTATTTCGTGCAATACTTGCTCACGCCAAGTAGCACATACTTTCGGAGGCAGACCACGATGCCACGCGTCACCTCGTCGAGCCCTCGGTGGTTCGCATTCGCGCTGACTGCCACCATCGTCGAGCTCGCGCTCATCACCGGCTACATTCACCTCACGCTGGGCGGCGTCCTGTTCACCCTGAATGCCGCCGGCTACGCCGCCCTCGCGGCGGGGTTGGCGATCGGCGCCGTTCCCCATCCGCTCATCGCTCGCTTCAGCTGGCTGCCCCGTATCGGGCTGGCGGCGTTCACGGCCACCACCATCGGCGCCTACCTGGTGATCGGGCCGCACTTCTCGCTTGGTTGGGTGGCCAAGGCGGTCGAGCTCGCCATCCTGACCCTGCTCGCCGCGGACGTGCTGCGCGTCTATGGTTCGCCTGCTGGTCTGGCCAGGGCGGCGATCGCGACCTTCCATGGCCGTTCGGATCGGGGAATGCGGACCGCCTGACAACGTCCAGCGGCGGGTGCCCATCTCGGCAGGCGTCGACAAGCCGGTCCAGGTACCCGCCGCTTCTCGCCTGGCAACGGCAGACTCAGCGTCGAGGCTCCCAGCTGAAGAAGCGCAGCGCCCCGACGATGCCGACGACGCCCCACAGCGCGATCACGCCGATCTCCGGCCACGGCACGCGTGCGGCCTCACTCGACGCGTAGAGCTCCATCATCGCATCGGCGAAGTGGCGCACCGGCAGGAGATGGCTGACTGCGTCGAGCCAGTCGGGCGCATTCTCCATCTGCACGAAGACGTTGCTGATGAACAGGACCGGCAGGATGGAGGCGTTGACCACCGCGGGCGAGGCATCGGCATTCGGGATGAGCCCCGACACGAACAGACCGAGGGCGCTGAAGGTGGCCGCGGCGGCGACGAGGACGAGCAGGATGGCCGGCAGAGCGCCCCACGGCACGTCGACGCCGTACGCCAGCGCGCCAAACCCCGCGACGATGACGACCAGCAGAAAGGCGATGGCCACCGAGTGGCCGATGCGCCCGGCCAGGTACGCCCACGGCGGCAGCGGTGTCCCGCGGATGCGCTTCAGGATGCCCTCATCGCGCGCGATCGTCACCGTCATGGCGAGGTTGGTGTAGGTGGCCGTGACCACGCCGAACACGATGATCGCCGGCGTGAAGAAGCCCGCCGCGCCCGCGCCGAAGAGGACGTTGAAGATGACCATGAAGAGCAGCGGAAACACGAAGGTGAAGAATGCGGCCGGGGGGTTGCGCCAGAAGGCGCGGTTCTCGTAGCCGATCTGCCGCACGGCGAGGGCCAGGCCGCTCATGCCTGCGCCTCATCGGCGGTGAGCTGGAGGTAGACATCCTCGAGCGACCGCCGGCTCACCTCCAGGTCGAGCAGCTCGGTGCCGGCGCCGAGCGCCCAATCGGTCAGGTCGTGGAGCGTGCGCGTCGGTGCATCGGTCTCGACGTCCCAGGCCGATCCGTCGCGCCGCGCTTCGAATGCGTCGGGGAGCACCGTCGACGCCGGCAGGCGAAATCGGATGCGCGTGCTGACGCTGGCTGCGTCGATGAGCTCGCTCGCGGACCCCGTGGCGACGATCGACCCATCGGCGATGATTGCCAGGCGGTCGGCGAGGGCCTGGGCCTCATCCATGAAGTGGGTCGTCAGGAAGACCGTCTTGCCCAACGAGGCGAGCCCCCGGATCGTATCCCAGGCCTGCCGCCGGGCCGATGGGTCGAAGCCGGTGGTCGGTTCATCCAGGAAGAGCAGCTCCGGGTCGCCCGCCAGCGCCACCGCCAGGTCGACGCGCCGCTTTTGACCCCCCGACAGCTTCTTCACGCGCCGGTCGGCCTGGTCGGCCAGCCCGGTGAGACCGAGCACTTCATCGACGTCGCGCGGTCGCGGGTAATAGCCGGCCACCATCCGCACCACCTCGCGCACGGTGAGGTACTCGTCGACGCCGGTCTGCTGAAGGACGATCCCCACCCGTTGCTTGAGCGTCCGCTCGTTGCGTCCGGGGTCGTGACCGAGGACGCTCGCCTCGCCGGCGGTCCGGGTGCGGTGGCCCTCGAGAATCTCGACCGTCGTGGTCTTGCCCGCCCCGTTGGGGCCGAGCAGCGCGAACACCTCGCCGCGCTCGACCCGCAGGTCGATGCCGCGGACGGCTTGGAGCGAGCCGTACGTCTTGCGAAGTCCGTGCAGCTCGATCGCCGGCTCGTCCACCTGTCAGGTGGCGGCGGCCAGGAAGGTCCAGGCGGCGATGCTGAGCGCCAGCAGGATGAAGGTCACGAGCGCCAGCGGCAGGAAGGCCACGCTCAGCGGGCGCCGAGGCTCGAGCGGCATCCGGTCATCGGAGCCGGAGCCAGTGGCCGGCGCCTCGTCGCGCCTGGCGGGGAGGTTGCTGCTCATGCTCATTCCCCGATGATAGCGGCCAGCTTCTGGTCGAGCGAGGCTGCCGAGACCTGCCCGATCTGCCGCGCCACGATCGTCCCATCGCGGCCGATGAAGTAGGTCTCGGGCGGACCGAGGACGCCGTAGTCGGTCGCCACGCGCTCCCCCGGATCCATCGCGGCGATCCAGCTCGCGTCATTGCGCGCCATGAAGTCACGCGCCGCCTCGGACCGGTCCCGCCACACGATGCCGATCACGACCAGCCCGTCATCGGCGTGATCCGCGGCGGCCTCGCTCAGGAGCGGGAACTCCTCGACGCACGGACCGCACCAGCTCGCCCAGAAGTTGAGGATCACCGGGCGGCCGTGCAGATCGGCCAAATGGATGGGATTGCCGTCCAGGTCGGCCAGCGAGAAGTCGGGTGCCACGCTGCCGATGGCGGTCGGCGCGGCGACCGCCATGCGCGAGACCAGGAATGCGCCCAGCAGCGCGGCCAGGATGATCGGGACCGCGGCGGCCAGCACGAGGTGCCGCAGTCGCAGCCGACGAAGGTCGACACCGGGGCCCGCGGCTGCGGTGGCGGTCACCGGCGCCTCAGTGCGGCGGTCCGTCGTCGTGCGAGCCGTGCTCGACGTCTCGCCACTCATGGTTCGCCGCCCGGACCCACGCCCACGACCCGAGCACGAAGACGAGGAGGCCCGGAATCGCCAGGAACGGGTTGGCGATCTGATCGTCAGAGCGGAACACGAGACCCGTACCCATGAGCGCTGCGGCCAGCGAGATCACGACCGGCAGGAAGCTCGGTCCGGGCAGGTGAACCCCACGTGGCGGCTTCGATGGTGCTCGTGCGCCGCCGGCGCGCGAGGAGATGGCGAATACCAACCCCAGGACGACGATGATGCCGATCCCCAGGAGGACGAAGCCGATGGCGGTGTCTGGCATGATCGGTCCCTCCTAGCGCAGCAGGTAGATCGTCGAGAAGACCGCGATCCACACCACGTCGACAAAGTGCCAGTACATGCTGACCGCCTCGACGGCGACGTGGTTGCGGGCGCTGAACTGCCCCCGCAGGGCGCGCGCCAGGATGATCGTGAGCCCAACCGCACCGCCGAAGACGTGGGCGCCGTGGAAGCCGGTGAGCGTGTAGAAGGTGGTCCCGAACACGCCATCCGCGATCCCGAAGCCGAGCACGCTGTAGTCGTACAGCTGGCCCATCAGGAAGAGGACGCCCAGGATCAGCGTGATGCCGGTCCACATCTTGAGCTTGCCGGTATCGCCGCGACGAATCGCCCACACCCCGAACTGCATCGTGAAGCTCGAGGCCACGAGGATGGCGGTCAGGGCGCCCGCCAGGGCGATGTCGAGCTCGTGGGCACCCTCCGGCGGACCCCACACCCCGGGGGTCGTGGCGCGCGCGTTGAAGTAGGTGGCGAACAGGCCTCCGAAGAACATCACCTCGCTGGCGATGAAGAGCAGCATGCCGAGCAGCGCGGTCGGCATCCCGGAGCCGCCGTGCTGGATCGCCGCGGCCGCCTGCTGCTCGCCGGCGGGGTGCGCCTGCATCGTGCGCGCGCTCATACGGCTCCACCCCGTCGTTCGACGTCTTCCTCGTCGCTCTCCTCGAGATCCTCGGGACGCTCGGCGGCGTGCCCGTGCCCGTGGGTCAGGAAGAAGAGCGGGCGCTCGGAGTGGATCGGCGGCAGGCGGTCGAAGTTGTAGGGGGGCGGTGGCGAGGTCGTCGCCCACTCGAGCGTATTCCCTTCCCACGGGTCGTCGCCGGCGGGCTCACCGTTGATGAAGGTGGCGATCACGTTGATCAGGAACGGGATGATGCTCACCGCGATCATGAAGGCGCCGACCGTCGACACCATGTTGAGGAGCGTCCAGCCCGCGTTCGGATCGTAGTCGCTGATGCGGCGGGGCATCCCGTCCAGGCCCAGCTGGTGCATCGGGAAGAAAGCCAGGTTGAATCCGATGAAGTGGATCCAGAAGTGGACCTTGCCGAGCGGCTCGTTCAGCTTGCGCCCCGTCATCTTCGGGAACCAGTAGTAGGCGGCGGCGAACACGCCGAAGACGGATCCGCCGAAGAACACGTAGTGGAGGTGCGCCACCACGAAGTACGTGTCCTGGACGTGGAAGTCGATGGGCGGCGAGGCGAGCATCACGCCGCTGATGCCGCCGATGAGGAACATCGACAGGAAGCCGAGCGCGAACAACAT
Source organism: Chloroflexota bacterium (assembly GCA_052388515.1). GTDB lineage: Bacteria > Chloroflexota > Limnocylindria > QHBO01 > QHBO01 > JACDBZ01. The sequence goes on from JBQTHZ010000177.1 coordinate 13,314, forward strand.
CGGCGTGGCCAGCGTGATCTTGCCGCGCCAGAGCGTCCCGAGCCAGTTGAACATCTTGATCCCGGTCGGGATCCCGATGAGCGCGGTCATGAAGCTGAAGAACGGCAGGAAGACGGCGCCGGTCGTGAACATGTGGTGCGCCCAGACGCTGAAGCTGAGCAGGCCGATTCCGATGGTCGCGAACACGAAGGCCCGATACCCGAACAGCGGGCGGCGGCTGAAGACCGGCAGGACCTCGCTGACGACGCCCATCGCGGGCAGGATGACGATGTAGACCTCCGGATGGCCGAAGAACCAGAAGATGTGCTGCCACAGGATCGGGTTGCCGCCAACCGAAGGATCGAAGAACGACCCACCGTAGTTTCGATCGATGAAGAGCGCGATCAGGCCCGCCGTGAGCACCGGTGTTGCCAGCAGGATGAGCACCGCGGTGACGAGGACGGTCCACACGAAGATCGGCATCCGGAAGAGGGTCATGCCCGGCGCGCGCATCTTGAAGATGGTGGCGATGAAGTTCACCGCGCCCAGGATCGACGCGGTGCCAACCAGCGTGAGGCCGATGATCCACAGGTCGGTGCCGACGCCCGGCGCGTACTGATCGCTCGTGAGCGGCGCGTAGCCGGTCCAGCCCTCGGCGGCCGCGCCACCGAAGAGGTAGCCACTGAAGATGAGGATGCCGCCGAGGGGGAGCAGCCAGAAGCTGAGCGCGTTGATGCGCGGGAAGGCCATGTCCGGCGCGCCGAGCTGGAGCGGCACGATGTAGTTGCCGAAGCCTGAGAGCGCCGGGATGATGAACAGGAAGAGCATGATCGTCCCGTGCATCGTGAAGGCCTGGTTGTAGGTGTCCTGGTCGAGGAACTGCATCCCCGGCACGGCCAGCTCGGTGCGGATCACGTGCGCCAGGATTCCCGCCGCGAAGAAGAACAGGAAGCTGTTGACGATGTACAGGATCCCGATCTTCTTGTGGTCGACCGTGGTCAGCCAGTCGAGCACCCACGAGCGCCGGTAGGTCCCGGCCTGCGGTTCGAGCGTGGTGGTTGCCATTGGTGGGTCGGTGCTCCCGGGCTACTCGGTGACGGTCACATCGCCCACCATCGTGGTCGGATGGGCATCACAGATGAACTGGAACTCGCCGGCGGGCAAGGCCGGCACCTCGTAGATGATCTCTCCCGGCTCGTTCAGGAACGATCCGGTGAAGAGCGCCTCACTGCCGTCATAGATGGCCACGTTGTGCGGGAGGTTCTCGAGGTTCTCGAAGGCGATGCAGAACGCGGTGTCGGCCGGCACCTCGAACTCGCCGATGTCGAACTGGGTGTTGTCCGCGGCGATCTCGATGGTCGTGGTGCATTCGCCCTCGCCCGTCGGCGGCGGCGTCTCGCCGCTGGCCAGGGCCGCGATGTGCTCGTCGTAAGCCGCCCGGTCCATGGCGTCGACCACGAACGTCATGTCGGCGTGCGCGGTTCCGCAGAACTCGGCGCACTGGCCCGCGTAGGTGCCCGCCTCGGTGACCGTGAACTCGAGCTCGTTGTCGCGACCGTTCTCGCCAAGGTTGATCAGGTCGCGCTTGATCAGGAACTGCGGGACGTAGAAGGCGTGGTTCACGTCGAGCGAGTTGAGGACCACGCGGACGGGCTCGCCGACCGGGACGGCGAGGACCGGCGGCTCATTGCCCTGCGGCTGGACGACGGGGCCGTCCTCGTAGCGGAAGGTCCAGTTCCACTGGAAGCCGTCGACCTGGATGACGACCCCGGGATCCTCCGACCGTGCCTCCACCTCGCCGAGCGTCACCATGCTGACACCGAACAGGATGAAGACGATCACGGTCGGGATCAGGGTCCAGATGATCTCGACCGTCGTGTTGCCATGCAGCTGTTCGGGCAGCGTGTCATCGCCGGGCTTTCGTCGATAGCGGAAGACCGCGTACAGGATGAAGCCCTCGACCGCCACGAAGACGATGCCGGCAAGGATGAGGACGATGATGTACAGGTTGAAGACGTCGCGGCCGACTTCCGTCTTGGGCTCAGGCGGCAGGAGGCAGCCGGCCAGGAGGCCGATGAGGAGCAGCGGGATGCCGATGCGAAAGATCTTCCGCAGCCGGGATCTGGCCACCGTTCGTTGCATCAAGATGGTCTCGAGGCTCCTGGTTCGACCGACTCGTCGTGAGCGCGGTGGGATCAGGCACGCACGCTCAGGCGGGCTGACGGCGGCACGCGACCCATTGTAGCGAAGCCCGGCGAGACGATGCGACCCGCATCCGCGGGGATGGTCAGCCGGCTCCGGCGAGCTCCGGGCAGGCGGGATCCTCGAAGGGCAGCACCGGGCGAGCGGTCACGCGGAATCGGCGCTCGCCGTCGTCGGTCCAGAGCGTCATCTGGTTGGCCGCGCTGAGCTCCGCGAGCCACGTGGCCGCGAGCTCGCCATCCACCACGCCGCAACGAGTCCCGTCACCGAAGAACATCTCCTCGGCGCCGAAGGCGGCGGGATCGTCGTCGGTCGGCCACTCGCGGACCTGCGCCGGAAGATCCCCGCCCTCGATCGGCTCCCCGGTCACGTCACGCACGTAGAGCCGGAACGCCTCCGGCTCGAAGGGCTGCCATCCCTCGGCCTCCCAGGCGCCAGCCGGCAGCCACGTGTCGAGCGTCATCAGCGCCTCGTTGAGCTGGCCGAGGACGCGGTGCGCCTCGATCTCCTCGGAGTTGATCCCGGGCGGCGGTTCCATGTCGGGCAGCAGCGCGCCGAGCCCGTAGATGCTGACGGTGACCTCCTGCCCGCCTGCGTTGACGATGAAGAGGGTATCCGCGGCATCGGCGACGACGTTCTGAGCGCCGCGCAGCTCCAGGTCGCCCGAGAACAGGTTCGTGTCCTCGACGGCGCCGAGCACGGCCTGGATGCCGTCCTCGGTCAGGGTCCGCTCGATCAGGGCAGGCAACGCCGGACCGGGAAACTCCAGTGTCTGCACCCCCTGCATGATCACGCGACCGTCGCCCAGCATGACGAAGGTCGGAAGGCGCGTGGCCATGAAGTCGACCGGTACGAAGCCGCCAGCCGAGTCGACGACCAGGATGGCCTCGCTGCCGGTCGGGTGGTCGATCGCGCCGGTCCCTCCGCCACCGCCTCCATCCGATGGTGCCGGAGGACTCGATTCACCGGGCGATTCACCAGGCGAGCCTCCCGGCGAGCCGCCGGGGGCCGCGCACGCGGCAAGCACGAGGAGCACGACCAGGGAGCCCGACATGGATCGTTTCATGGCGGCATGGACGCCGACGGCCGCTCGGCGGTTCCACGAATTTCCGGCGAGAATGGAGCCGATGCGTCGCGCGCTCCTCCCCGTCGTCCTCCTCGCCCTGCTTGCCGCGCCGGCTTCCGTGCTCGCGCACGGCACGGATGCGCCGGCGCCCACGCTGCCGGGTGTCCTCCTTCAGTGGAGCCTCGACCCGTTCGCGCTGAGTGGAATCGTCCTCGCCGCGGCCGTCTACCTGTGGGCGGTCCGGCGCGTGAACGCCGCGCATCCGGCGAGCAGGCAGCCGACGTATCGGTCCTGGCTCTTTCTGGGCGGCCTGGCCGCCATCGGCGTCGCGCTCCTCTCGCCCATCGAGGCGTACGAGGGCGCGCTGTTCAGCGTGCACATGGTCCAGCACATGCTCCTCGAGCTGGTCGCCGCGCCACTCCTGCTGGCGGGTGCGCCGATCACACTGGCGCTGCGGGCTGCCAGCCCACCGGCCCGGAGGCGGCTGCTGGCGGTGCTCCAGAGCAGGATCGTCCACGTCATCTCGTTCCCGGTGGTCGCCTGGGTCCTGTTCGCGGCGGTCAACTGGGGATGGCACTTCAGCGTGCTCTACGACGATGCACTCGAGAATGTGGCGCTCCACTACGTCCAGCACGCGACCTTCCTGGGCGCCGCGCTGCTGTTCTGGTGGCCGGTCATCGGTGCCGATCCGTCGCCGTGGCGGCTGCCGCACCCGGTCCGGCTGCTCTACCTCTTCCTGGCCATGCCCCAGAACTCGTTCCTGGGAGTGGCCCTGATGTCCGCCTCGACCGTCCTCTACCCGCACTACGTGACGAACGTCCGTGACTGGGGCATGCCGCCGCTCGACGACCAGGCGCTCGGCGGGGTGATCATGTGGGTCGTCGGTGACGTCGCCTTCCTGGCCGGCATGATGATCGTGGTGCTGCTCTGGGTGCGCCACGAGGATCGGCGCACCGTGCGCCTCGACCGTCGGCTGGCCGCGGAGCGAGCCGCCCGACACGACTGATCGATCGCGCCATCCACGCTCCGATCCCCCACGCGATCCATCGCCACGACAGCGCCCGAGCCGGCTGGCGGGCGGGATTCCCGCGATCCATGACCACTGGCTGAGCCTGAGCGGTGCCGGGCGGCGCGGGTCAGGCGCATGGGTCCTGCACAGGCCGCGAGAATCGCGCCGCAGCACGGGCTCCGGCGCGCTGGCCTCGATGGATCGCGACGTCCCGCGGGAAGGTCGAGTCAGGCCAGCGGAAAGCGGAGCAGCGCATCGGCCGCCACGGCGGCGAAGAGGAGGGTCAGGTACGTGATCGAGTAGCGGAACAGTGAGATGGCGGCGCGGCCGTCGGCCGCATCGGCTCGGAGGCGCAGCGCCTGGGCCAGGAAGAGCCCTCCGAGGACGACCGCGGCGACAAGGTAGACCCAGCCCATGCCGGCCGCCGGCAGCAGGAGCAGGCTGACCGCGATCAGCGCGATCGTATGGAGCACGATCTGGCGGGCCGTCTCGACTTCGCCGCGCACGACCGGAAGCATGGGGACCCTGGCTGCCGCATAGTCACCGCGGTACCGCAGCGCCAGCGCCCAGAAGTGCGGCGGCGTCCAGTAGAAGACCACGCCGAACAGGACGAGCGCCGGCAGGCCGACCTCGCCGGTGACGGCTGCCCAGGCAACGAGCACCGGGACGCAGCCCGCTGCCCCGCCGATCACGATGTTCTGCGGCGTCGTGCGCTTCAGCCACATCGTGTAGACGAAGACGTAGAACGCCGTCGCGCTCATCGCCAGCAGCGCGCTGAGGACGTTCACGGTGAGCGCCAGGAACGCGAAGGCCGCGACGCTGAGTCCGACGCCGAACCAGAGCGCTGCGGCCGGAGGCACGGCGT
>JBQTHZ010000178.1:0-13428 GCA_052388515.1 Chloroflexota bacterium
GACGAGGCGAAGCAGGAGCTGACCGAGGTGGTCGAGTTCCTCAAGTACCCGGAGAAGTTCAACTCGCTCGGCGCGCGCATCCCGCGCGGCGTGCTGCTCGTCGGCCCGCCTGGCACGGGCAAGACGCTTCTCGCGCGCGCCGTGGCCGGTGAGGCCGGCGTTCCCTTCTTCAGCATCTCCGGCTCCGAGTTCGTGGAGATGTTCGTGGGCGTCGGCGCTTCGCGGGTCCGCGACCTGTTCGAGCAGGCGAAGCGCAACTCGCCGTGCATCGTCTTCGTGGACGAGATCGACGCGGTCGGACGCCAGCGCGGCGCCGGCCTGGGCGGCTCGCATGACGAGCGCGAGCAGACCCTGAACCAGATCCTGGTCGAGATGGACGGCTTCGACACGAACACAAACGTGATCGTGGTCGCGGCCACCAACCGCCCGGATGTCCTCGACCCGGCGCTCCTGCGCCCGGGACGGTTCGACCGCCAGGTGGTCCTCGACCGGCCCGACATCAAGGGTCGTCGCGAGATCCTCAGTGTCCACATCAAGGGCAAGCCCCTCGACAAGACGGTCGACATCGAGGCCATCGCGCGCCGATCGCCTGGCTTCTCCGGCGCCGACCTCGCGAACCTCGTCAACGAGGCCGCCATCCTGGCCGCGCGTCGCAACAAGAAGTCAGTCGGCAACGATGAGTTCAACGAGGCCATCGACCGCGTGATCGCGGGTCCCGAGCGTCGGAGCCGGATCATCAGCGAGGACGAGAAGGTGATCATCGCCTACCACGAGGGCGGTCATGCCGTCGTCCAGAGGCTCCTGCCGAAATGCGATCCGGTCACGAAGGTGACGATCGTGAGCCGCGGCATGGCCCTCGGCTACACGATGAGCCTTCCGCAGGAGGACCGATACCTCCATTCCAAGACCGAGTTCGAGGACAAGATCGCCGGCATGCTCGGCGGCAACGTCGCCGAGACGCTCGTCTTCGGTGACACCACCACCGGCAGCTCGAACGACATCGAAAAGGCGACCGGCCTTGCCCGCGCGATGGTGACCCAGTACGGGATGAGCGAGAACCTCGGTCCGCTTGCCTTCGGGAAGAAGGAGGAGATGGTCTTCCTCGGGCGCGAGATCAGCGAGCAGCGCAACTACTCCGACGAGGTGGCCGCGAAGATCGACGCCGAGGTGCGCGCGATCATCGACCATGGCTTCAGTCGAGCCAAGGAGGCGCTGACCACGCATCGTGACGTGCTCGATCGCCTCGCGGCTCTGCTCGTCGAGAAGGAGACCATCGAGTCGGAGGAGTTCGAGTCGCTCTTCGAGGGTGTGCTGCCGCCGCGCTCCGGCGGACCGACCCCCCGCAAAGTCGGCGCTCCGGCGGAGGTTCCGGATGCGGAGACCGAGGTCGAGCCTGAGACCGACGAGGACGGCGCGAAACGTCGCCGACCGGGACCAGCCCCGCAGCCGGCGTAACGCTCAGTGGACCGATGCACCGAGGCCCGCCCGTTCGGCGAGCCTCGGTCCTGTCCGGCAGTGCGACCCGTCGTGACCTGTCGAGACCGATGCGCCGGAGGCTTCGCTCGGGCGCGATTCTCACACCCTAGAGCCGCTTTCGACGCCTGAGCCACGCCCATCGGCGACGGTCATGCTCGCTGGACGGTCATGGATCGTGGGAATCGCGCCTGCCACCGGGTTCCGGCGCTGTGGTCGCCACCGATCGCGACACGATCGAGATGACGGAGCTCAGCGACCCCCGAAGAGCCGGTCCCAGACGGAGCCTCCACGACCCTTGCCCGCGAGGCCGTCGAGGAAGCGGTTCCACCCTGCTTCCGCGTTGGCCGCACGCTCGAGGCCCTTGACCCGCTCTTCGATGATGTCGCGGACGCGACCGTCTTCGCCGGCATCCAGCCAGAAGCCGTGCTGGTCCTCGCACACGTCCAGCTCCAGGCTGTACGCGCGGTAGTTGAAGGCCCGCATCGGCTTGTTGCACCGTGGGCAGGCGAGATCGGAGTCGCGCTGCGAATACTGGATCGTCGCGACGCGCTCCTCTTCCGTGGATGGCACGGTGGCCTCGAGCCGGTCCAGCTCACCGTGGTCGAGCCACCGTCCGTTGCAGTCTGGGCACCGATCGACCTCGATGCCGTGGTGCGTCTCGATCTGGAGCTCGATATGGTCTCGCGGACACTTCATCCGGCTTCCTCCCTGAACTGTTCGGTGTCGATCAGAGCAATGGTACCGACCACCCGGGCAGCGGCCGTGCGCGGGATTTTCGTGCCGACGAATGGCGAACCGCTGGCAGCGGCGCGTAGCCATATCGGGTCATTGGTCCCATAGGAAGCGGGCCGTATACTCGCTGGCGTGTTGCGCGCAGGCACCTGCCGCGCGGAGCGTGGACGAGCCTGAGCACATGGAGCCTCACCCACATGATCGACGAGCCGATCGCCAAGACCAAGAAGACCAATACCGACTGGAAGCTCGAGGCCGGCGAGGCCACGCTGGCGCCGCGCTCTGCACTCGACGTGCTGACCAGCCTGAACGAACGAGTCGCCACGGGCGGCATCGAGGACCTCGTCCCGATCGCGACCGGCTTCGTGCCGATGGACAAGACGATCGGGGGCGGCCTGCGACCCGGCGAGCTGATGCTCATCGGTGGCGCGCAGGGACAGGGCAAGACCACGATGGGACTGCAGATGGCCCGCAACATGGCTGCCTCTGGCCAGGCGACCGTGCTCTACGTCTGCTTCGAGCATGACGAGGAGTACCTGATCCAGCGCATGGTGGCCATGGAATCGGCGCTCAGCCACCTTCCGAAGAAGTCGGGCGCGGTGAAGATCCAGGACGTCAAGAAGGAGGTCGTCAGCTCGTATACGACCTCCGCCGAGAGCGGAACGCGCGCCAAGCTCGGTGCCAACCCCCGCCTTCGGCCGTCACTCGAGCGGATCGCCCGTTACGGCTCGAACCTGTTCCTGATGCGCGGCACCGCGACCCACTCGACGATCGAGAACCTGCGTGCGCTCGTCAGGGAGCATCGTGGGAGCGATGACGAGCGGCGCCTCGTCCTCTTCGTCGACTACCTCCAGAAGGTCCCGGTCGTTCCCGAGCCGTACGACGAGGCTGAGAAGGTGACGCGGATCGTCTCTGGCCTCAAAGACATCGCGCTGGCGGAGGGCGTCCCCGTGGTGGCGATCGTCGCCGCAGACCGTGAAGGGCTCAAGGCCAAGCGGCTGCGCAACCATCATCTGCGTGGATCATCGGCCATCAACTACGAGTCCGACATCATCCTGATCCTGAACGACAAGTACAACATCGTCGCCAAGGTCAACATCGAGTTCAACCCATACCAGGCGCAGCGATATCGTGACTGGGTGGTTGCGACCATCGAGAAGAATCGTGGCGGGCAGGACAACGTCGACCTCGAGTACGAGAAGCTCTTCGAGTACAGCTGCTTTGATCCGACGGGGCGGATCACCGCGGAGAAGCTGATCGAGGAACGGCTCTACAACGACTGAGGGACGCCAGACCGATGGCGCCCGGCCCCAGCTTCGACGCGTACGCGGTCCTCCAGGTGGTGCCCACCGCCGACCAGGAGGTGGTGCACGCCGCATTCAGGGCACTGGCGCTGAAGTACCACCCCGACCGCGACACGACTCGCCGCGCGGCGGAGAAGATGGCTGAGCTCAACCGCGCCTATTCGATGCTGCGCGAGGAGGCGGCGCGCGCAGCGTACGACCGGAGCCGCCGAACGACGATCGCCGGAATTTCGGTTGCCGCCACTGCGCGGCCACCGTCGGCGCCGCCACCGATGGCGGCCGCCGGAAGCGTCCTCAACTTCGGCCGCTACGCCGGCTGGAGCCTGCGCGATCTCGCGCGCCACGACCCCGACTACATCCTGTGGCTGTCGCGCCACTCATCCGGCATCCGCTACCGCACCGAGATCTACGGCATCCTGGGCACCATGGGCGTCTCCGCCGCCTGAGGTGCGCTCGCCATTGGTTGCTGGTGCGGCAAACCCGCGGCGGCCACGCGCCCGGACATTCCTGCGCTAGGCTTGGCCGGGCAATGACCCAGGCTGAAGCGCCGCTGCGCGCCGTCTTCCTCGACATCGGCGATACGGTCATGCGACCGAATCCCTCCTGGGAGCATGTCTACGCGATGGCCTTCGGTGAGTTCGGCCTCGAGGTCGACATGGACGACCTGCATGCGGCGCTGCGTCGTGCCTATCACCACGGCGGATGGGGGATGGATGGCGGCTTCGACCCGACCGAGGAGTCGAGCTTCCAGCGGACGGTCGCCATCGACGCCGCGGCCATTGCCGAGCTCGGGCTGCAGCCGATGCCGGATGCGTTCTATCGGCGCCTGAGCGAGCTCTTCATGGTGACCAGCCATTGGCATATCTTTCCCGACGCGTATCCTTCGCTGACAGCGCTCCAGGAGCGCGGACTGGTGGTGGGAGCGGTCAGCAACTGGGTCTGGAACCTGCCGGAGCTCCTCCATGCGCTCGACCTCGTCAAGCAGTTCGACTTCATCGCCGCCAGCGCACGCATCGGCTTCGAGAAGCCCCACCCGCGCATCTTCCAGTGGGCCCTCGAACAGGCGAACGTGCCGGCCGAGACGGTCATTCACGTCGGCGATCACGTCGACGCGGACGTGGCGGGCGCCCGCGGCGTCGGCATGGAGGGCGTGCTGATCGACCGCGCTCGTCGATACCGTGCCGATGAGGTTCCCGCAGACGTGCCCGTCATCCACTCGCTCGACGAGCTCCTGCCGATCGTCGACGCACGCCTCCCGCACCGATGAGCGACGAGAGCTGGCGGTGCTTCGTCGCCGTCCCGGTCGGCGATGAGCTGCGCACCGATCTGCGCAGGGCGACGACGGGGTGGCGTACGGTCGAAGGGCTGCGCTGGACCGATCCCGGTGGATGGCACGTCACCCTGGCCTTCATCGGCTCGGTCCCGGCTGCGTCGGCGCATCCGCTGGTCGAACGCCTGGTTCCGGTCGCGGAGGGTCATACCGCGATGAGCGTTCGCACCGGGGGACTCGGTGCCTTCCCGGCACCCGCCCATGCGCGGGTCGCGTGGTATGGCATCCACGATGAGGAGCATCGACTCGCGCGGCTTGCCCGGGACATTGCGATCGCGCTGGGCATCGACGGTCCGCAACCGTTCCGATCGCATGTGACGTTGGCGCGGGCGCGGCGTCCGATGGATCTGCGGTCGTGGCTGGCGTCCGCATCGGCTCCGGAAGGCGTGCTGGAGGTCGACCGGATCGCCCTGATGCGGAGCCATCTCGGTGGTGGACCAGCACGCTATGAGACGTTGGCGACAGCTTCGTTGGGAGTGCCGGCCCGTGTCTGAGCTGGCGAAGGAGCCGCGGGCGCCGTACGTGGCGGTCATCGGCGATGGAGATCCTCGCGGGCCCGATGCGCACCGCATCCTCGAGTGGGCGGAGGAGATCGGCCTGGAGCTGGGCCGCGCCGGGGCGACGGTGGTGACCGGTGGCCTTGGGGGCGTGATGGAGGCGGCCTCGCGCGGTGCGCGGAGTGCGGGTGGTGTGACGATCGGCATCCTGCCGGGCGCCGATACCACGGAGGCCAACACATTCGTGTCGATCCCCATTGCCACCGGCCTGGGCGTCGTCCGCAACCTCGTCGTGGTCACCTCCGCCGACGTGGTCGTCGCGGTCGGCGGGCGCCACGGAACCCTCTCCGAGATCGGGCTTGCGCTGCGGATGGGCCGCCACGTCGTGGCCCTCAGCTCATGGCGCGTCGAGTCGGAGCATCGCCTCGGCGGCCCGCGCGTTCACCGAGCCCGAGATCCGCGCGAGGCAACCATCCTCGCGCTTCGCCTCGCCGCGGCGGGGCCGGTGGGATCAGCCCCATGAGTACGAATGGGCGATGGCGCCGGCTGGCCGACCTGCCCACCATCCCACCATGAAGCGACGGATCCTGGCCGCCGGTCTCTGGTGGTATTTCGCCTGGTACGCGGTGGCGCTGATCGGGCACACGATCGGGGCGCCGGTCCTGTGGGAGGCGGCACCGTTCGTCGGGTTACTCGTCGGCCTGGCGATTTCGTTGCGAGCGAGCATCTTGCCACGAGCGACGCGGCACGAGCCGGCTACCTGATCAGCTGCACGGCAAACAGCGTGCTCGGGCCCTGGGGCGCATTCGGATCCCACTCGCCGACAGTTCCGCCCGCGACTGCATCGATGAAGCGGCCAACCAGGCAGGAGGTCGCACCGTTCCCGCCACTCGGGTCGCACACCGAGCTGTTGTTCCCGTTGATGTAGGCGCCCTTCGGCGACCGAAGCTCGAAGACGGCGTACGACGGGAAGTGGTACCAGAGATTCTGGCCGGCGGCCGCCGGGTTCGTGCACGGGTTTCCCTCGCCCGGGTCCTCGCGACACGTGTCGTCGAACATCGGCAGCAGGACGCGCTGGCCCGCATAGTTGTTGAGGCAGTCCTCGACCTGCGCCGCGTTGACGTTCCCGGTTGAGTTCACTTCGAACCAATCGGGCAGGTCGATCGGAGGCGGGTTGGGATCGCAGATCTCGTCCGCAAGCTCCGAGGTTCCACCATGCGGCGGATACCAGTCGATCCAGCCCAGGCTGCCCGGATTGTTTCCGCACAGCGGAATGATGTACTCGGTGTTCGGACTCCACGGGCTCGTGGTGGGAACCGACTTGTTCTGTCCGTCGCACGTCACCACGGTCGTCGGGAATGTGATCGGCAGGAGTGCACACACCTGCGTGGACGGGCAGGGATCAGCGGCGGGTCCACCCACGACCGTCGCTTCCGCCGCGACGGACAGCTGGGTGATGCCGACGACCTGCGCCAGCAGGGTCGAGTGTACGCGGCTGCCGGTGACCGCCACGCCCTGCGCACCCGCTGGAATGGTGTTGCCAGGGGCCGAGCCTACCTGGACAGCTGTCGCAAGTGGGTTCCCGAGCCAGTCGGTGTACTCGGCCGCATCGAGGGTGATCTCGTTGACCGCGGCCGCCGCGTCGACGGCCGCCTCGACGTCCTGGTCTGTCCGCGACGGGGTGATCCCGGCAATCTCCTGCACGATCACGATCGCGCCGGCGTGCGCCGCGGCGTCGCTGCCGTTCTGCGTATCGCGGTTCGCCGCCCACGCGAAACCGACGTCGATGACCAGGCCGACCATCGCGATCAGCCCAACCATCGCCAATCCGACGATGACGAGGACCTGGCCCCGGGAGGAGCGTCCTGCCGAGGTTCCGTCGACGCGTGTCATGGCGACGCCATCGGCCATTCGCGCTCGACCGGCATCGCCGTGGTCGATTCCAGGGAGATCGGCCCGATCATGGCATTGATGATCGGGGTGGCCGGCATCCACGCGTGGCTGACCCTGACGCTCGCGATGCAACCCAGCTTGACCGGGCTGCACGAGGTGCCTTCGTCGTCGTAGGCGACCACGATGGTGAGCGGGTCGAGCCCCACCGCCTCGCGCTCAGCGGCGTCTTCCACGTCGCTGACAGTCTGGTTGACGATCGCGATACGCGTCGCGCTCCGCGCGGCGTTCGCAACGCTGTTGTACGCAAAGATGGCTCGGCCGAAGTCGAGCATTCCCACCAGGACGATGAGCAGCATCGGAAGGATCAGCGCGAACTCGACCATGCTCTGGCCCATGCTCCGGCTCGAGGATCGCCGTCGAAGGATCATCATGGGTCTTGATAGAGGGTGATGCCTGCGGCGCAGTCCACCCAGTCGCCGCCGACCAGGGACTGACGCTGGATCTTCCAGTTGCTTTGCGATCCGTTGAACGTGATGGCACCCCCGAACCCAGCGGCGGTCCAGATGGCCTGGGCATCGTTCCGGCGCTTGTCGCTGAAGTTCGGGACGCGGCATGGCGTCGGGGGTGGAGCTGCCCACGCAGGGCCGAACGTCACCGAGACGTTCGACTCCGGCGGGATGCAGCTGACCCCGGGCGTCGACGTCGTCGGATCGGTGTCCTGGGCGGTTACCACCGAGAGGTCATCGCCAGGCGGGTCGAAGGTTCCGGTGAAGAGCGCCGCGGTCCATTGGCTGCGCGCGGTCCCGACGGTCATGCCGATCATGTTCGGCACGGTCAGGCAGGACGGATCGGTCGGATCAGGAGGCGTCAGCGTGGCCAGCGCGTCGGATGAGAAGATCGCCCAGGTGCCCGGGGTCCAGGTCGAGCAGTTCGACGTGATGTCATCCTCGGTCACTGCCACCGACTCGACCGTTCTCGTGTCATCGCCGACCGTCGGGACAAAGTTCGCCACCGAGAATCCGGCGGAGGTCCAGGCCGCGCGGGCGCCCGCGACCGACATGCCCGCCATGGCGGGGACCTCGCGGCAGTACACCGGCGCCGTAGGAGGCGGCGCGGGTGGCGGAGGCGGACAGCTGGCGCAGCCGTCGCGCACCGGGAACGTGGAGGTAGCTTCGACGCTGATATCGGCGCGGCCGAGGACCTGCGCCGCAAGTGGCGTGATGAGCGCGAAGTCGCAGGTGAGCGTGGCAGTCACGAAGTCTCCGAGCGCCGGGTCGGCAACCACGGTTCCGCCGCGCGAGAAGACTGGCGGCGACGGAGCGACGAGATCGCAGTTGCGTGCCTGGGCATCTGTTTCGATGAGGTCCACGTAGTCCGCCTGATCCTCGGTCGTCCAGGTCGCGTTGTCGGCGGCGAAGTTCGCGCCGACGCGTGCTGCGTTCGTAAGGGCAACCCAGCCAAAGAAGACACGACCGAGATCGATTGCCCCAACCAGAAGGATCAGGAGGATCGGCAGGACGATGGCGAACTCCACGGCAGACTGGCCGCGGCGCGCGTGCGAGACGGAATCAGTGACCGGTGGTGCAACGACGTGATCCGACATGCTGTGGGCACAATGTCGGGCGGTCACGACACTGGGCAGTGGCGTCGTCGGCCCCCTGAAACGTGCTCGTCTCCCCTGCTAGAGGCGGTACCTTAGTACCACTGACTCTCCCTGACTACCGGATTCGATCTCATCTGGTGACCCCTCGCACCGCAGTTCCGGGACGTCTGGGGAGTCCGGTGCGGACCGGTGCGGACTTGTGTGAAGGGGCACCATAGCGGCGCAACCTTGCCAGCAACCTTACGGGTCCCCGGGCCATAGACTTGAGCCGATGACCGAGCGCGTCCTCGTCCTGCCGCGATCAGCGGTCCCCCACGGCTGCGAATTCCACGGAATCCGCAAGGCCGATGCGCGGGCTCTCGGCGACCTGCGGGCGGCCGTTGCAGCGCACGGTCGCTACCTGGATCGTCCGGCCGCCGAACAGGATCCGACCCACAAGCAGCTCATTCCCTATGTCGTGGTCCGCGACGGTGAGCGCGTCTTCCTCATGCAGCGGACCGCCCGCGCCTTCACCGAGCCCGAGATCCGCGCGAGGCAACCATCTCGCGCTTCGACTTGCCGCACATGGGCCGGATGGACCCGTCTAACGACCGCTCAATCCACGAGGCCCCGTTGGTCGAGCTGATAGAGCTCTGAAGGGTCATACGGCATCTCGACCAAACCGCCGCCGGTGATGCTCCATGTGTAGCTGATGACTTGAATGGCAAGGCATCCGGCCGATGGACCCGTCGTGCAACCCGTGGTGCTTGTTCCGCCTGAAATCTGCACGTCGGCTTTGGGTGCATAGATGGTGCCGGCAAGAATGGTGCTTGCCTGGCCACCCAACTTGATGGTGCCGTCGGCATTACTCGCCGTGCCGTCATGCCATAGAAGGATGCCCCTCCACGGGCAAGCCTGTGGAGTGACAATCCCGCATGTGGCGGAGTTCAACGCCTTTGCCTTGAACGCTTGGGCCGCAGTGAACGTGACATTACCCTGGCATTGCGCGCCGATCGAAGGGCATCCTGGGCCGTCAGTGTTGAAGATCGTGACCCTGGCGTCCACTCCCGTTGGGCTCGATACAGCCTCAATCGATGCAGCGGTGCCGGTGAGCTTGATCCCTCCACCAGCCAGGATGTACATGCCGGGCTCGAGCTGGAGGTGGACCTTCTTCTTGACATCCCACCCGCCGTAATAGACGCCAGGCTGGAGTGTGCACACAGCAATCGAGGGATCGGTCGCGTCGGGCGGACAATCCCTGTCGCTCAGCTCACATGCCGTCGTCGAGGTGTCAGTTGAGTAGGTCCCATCGGGGCATCGGCCGTCAGGAAAGTTGTCCATGTGGGGCTCGGGCAACCCCGCCAGCGGATCTCCCAGGGGGATGGCATCCTCGTCCAGGCACGCCGTAACCGTTGATGGTTCGCATTGCAATCCATTCGGCCCCGATCCGTTGTAGGTGCAGGTGCCTGTCACGTAGGCGTATGGGGTTCGCAGAATGCCGCTGATCGACAGTGCCGCGGCCCCAGCCCCGTTCGCACACACGTCATCTGTCGAGCTCCCGCACGGCGAATTGACATGCACGTAGCCACCGATGTCACTGGGATTGACGGGGAAGATGTGAACTTCACCGCCCCCATCCACATCCCCCGCCGATCCGCCGGCACATACTGGCTGAAGGGCGACGAGCGAGCTCGAATTAGAGTTCCCAGCGGTGTTCGCAGCCACGGCACTCGTTGTGACCGTCGCCTCATCCTGTCCGAATATGCGGCCGAAGAAGCTCGCGTGCGTGCTCCGAATGATCACCTGCACATACCCGGCTCTTCCCGAATAGTCTCCCGAGATGGGTGGCGACTTCACTTGTAGATCACCTGCAGCTCGCGCCGCCGAGCAGTCAACGGAATCGGACACGAAGAAGCCGTTCATCTGCGCGAGCTCGCACGCGTCGCGGTTCATCTCCGCCTGGTTGAGCGTGGGTTGGCCGGTTACGGGATCCTTCAACCAGCGCGCGGCAGCGATTGCGCCCGGATCCGCGGCATTCTGTTCCTGTCGGCGAAGCATCCACGACAAGCCGAGATCGACTACGAGGGCGCCAACCGCGAGGAGAACAATCATCGCAACCGCGGTGATGATGAGAATCTGACCACGTTCGCGCGCCGAGCTGTGTTGTGTGTTCATTGTTGGCGCTGGATGGCTTCGGTCACGACGGCCCGAAGAATGACCTGGTCTGGAATCAGCAGAAATCCCGCGAGTGGCGGGTTCCATGTGTAGCAAGTAAACGCAGTCACCGTGTTGGCCACCGGCCGGCCGACCGCATCCGACAGGGAGCTGGCTTCGTCGGTCGTGGCCAGCCCGGCCGCGCAGCCGATAGCCCCCGGATTCGTGGCGGGATCCTTGCCATCGATCTGACATTGAACGAAGACACTGGTGATCGTCCCGATCGTGTCGTACGTCCCGGGTGGCGGCGCATCGATGGCCCCGGTCGCGGAGTCCTTGCGGTAGCCGGACCAGCATGCCGATACCTGAATTGCGGACTTGGGCAAACCGAACGTCGCCTCCCGCGCATGTGCAGTCAGCTTCGGCCAGCCATCGACCTTCCGGTCACACCCGCCAGGGAGCGGGTAGGACAGGGGCGGGCTGGCGGGATCGTGGGATCCGACCACGGGGCACTGTGCAGTTGCGCTGGAGATCGCCGCGAATCGCGCGGCCTCTCGCGCGGCGTTCGTGAGCTGCTGCTGATAGAAGACGCCGATCCCGAGAACGATGATGCCGGTGATCAACATCGTGAACAGCGGCAGTACGAGTGCCAGTTCCACCATCGTTTGGCCGCTCTCGCTTCGCGACCGTCGATCAATACCCATAATCAGCCACCGTGAAGCCCCGATCCTTCTGGAGCCAGATGTCGCCGATGCTCAGTCCGTTGGAGAACGGAAGACGCAGGTCCTGGATGCTGAACAGCGTCGTGAACTGATAGCAGACGCGGACCTCCACACTTGGGAGTCGTCCTGACCACAGCGAAGGCCATGGCAGCGGCTCGCTGACTCCACCGACCGGCTGCCCGGCGCTGTCAGCCTCGACGCAGTCCGCCGGAGCGCCAGCACCCTCGGACCCGCATCCGGCGTAGCCCGGAAGTTGCGCGGGGTCGTCATGGATGCAGACGGCAGTCGCCGGCATTGAGCACGAAGAGCCAGTGCCTGACTTGTTGGGGAGGCGACTTGCGTCATCGCAGACGGCAGTCAGGGCCACGGCATGGATGCGGTCATAGTCGGCGGCCGTCAGGGTCGTGGTGTCGCGCCGAAGTTGAAGGTATTCCTGAGCGGCAGCTTCCGCAGCGTTGCGCGCGGCAGCTTCGACAACAATGCCCGCATGGAAAACGCGTCCGAAGTCGGCGATGCCAAGGAGAAGGACGAGGAGCATCGGCAGGACGAGGGCGAACTCGACGAATGACTGGCCGCGACGCGAGTGCGAAACGGAATCAGTGACCGGTGGTGCAACGACGTGATCCGACATGGTGTGGGCACACTGCCGGGCGGTCACGACACACTGGGCAGTGGCGTCGTTGGCCCCCTGAAACGTGCTCGCCTCCCCTGCTAGAGGCGGTACCTTAGTACCACGGTCTCTCCCTGACTACCGGATTTGATCTCATCTGGTGACGCTCCGCACCGCAGTTCCGGGACGTCTGGGCAGTCCAGTGCGGACCGGTGCGGACTTGTGTGAACGACACCCTAGCCGCGCAACCTTGCCAGCCACCTTGCGGGGCGGATCCGTAGACTTGCACCGATGACCGAGCGCGTCCTCGTCCTGCCGCGATCAGAGGTCCCCCACGGCTGCGAATTCCACGGAATCCGCAAGGCCGATGCGTACGCCCTCGCCGACCTGCGGGCGGCCGTTGCCGCGCACGGGCGCTATCTCGATCGTCCGGCCGCCGAAGCGGATCCGACCCACAAGCAGCTCATTCCGTATGTCGTGGTCCGCGACGGTGAGCGCGTCTTCCTCATGCAGCGGACGGATGCGGGCGGCGATGCACGGCTGCACGGCAAGGCCAGCATCGGTGTCGGCGGGCACCTGAACCCGGTCGACGAAGGAGCCGATGCGCTCATGTCCGGTCTTCGCCGAGAATGGTCCGAGGAGCTCGTCACCGACTGGGAGCCGGTCTTCGAGCTCGTCGGCCTTCTCAATGACGACAGCAACCCAGTCGGTGCCGTCCACCTCGGCGTTGTGTTCAGCGTCGATGCCGCCAGGCGTCCGGTTGGCGTGCGTGAGCACGACAAGCTCAGTGGCGCATTCGTTGCTGCGGACGCCGTTCGAGCCAGCTGGGATCGGCTCGAGACCTGGTCGCAGCTGGTGGCGGCTCTTCTGGGGCTCGGCCCTCGCTAGTCGAGGTCCCGTCAGATGGCACTCCTGGTGCCATAAGCACCAGATTCGGTCATTGATGGCCCGCGGCCGCCGGGCATTCGTGCTCAGAGGTGCGCGTCATGTCGTCGACGCAGCGGTCAGATGGTTGCAGCTGGCACTGATGGTGCCTTCTGACGGAACCACCGCGCAGCCAGGTGCTTGGTCGCAAGACGGGCGTGCAGAGAATGCACGGATATACTCAATTCATGCTCCGTCGTGTGC
>JBQTHZ010000179.1:0-18382 GCA_052388515.1 Chloroflexota bacterium
GTTACTCATCCTGATTCCACCTCATTCGATCGCCCGCCAGGAAACCCCGACGCCGACATTGTCGGCAATTGAATAGAGGATCAATGTTGAACGGTTGTTGAACGCGAATGTAACGCCGTGCGATCGCGTGCCCTCGAAGGTGGGAAGTGCATGGCCACTGAAAGCTGGATTGCTCGTGACTGACGCAATCACCAGAGTCGGCGCTGTTGCGGTCGCCTGGCCTGCCGGTATCCCCAGCGCGCGATGAGTCCGAGGCCGGCACCGTACGCGAGATGCGAAAGCGCGGAGATGCGGATGAATTCGTCCACGAGGCGGATGCCCAGCCAATCGGGATAGAGGGTGTACTGAAAGGCTTCGAGGAAGAGGCCCCAGGCGGCCCCCGTCAGCCCGGCTTGCGCGACAGAGGTCCGTCCGCCGCGAGCGAAAAGCACGGTGAACGCGAGGCCGAACATCGTCCCGTTCAGGAAATGGAACGCGGTGCCCGCCATGACGATAAGCGGCCCGGGCGCCGCGGTCCCAATCAGCAGCTGACCAAAAAGCCGCGTCGCCTCGAACGGGTTGTAGGGCGACGGGTCCAGCTGCGAGAGCCCGAACTTCGCGGCATCGTAGATGAGCGTCGCGAGAAATCCGGCGCTGATCCCGATGCCGATCGTCTTCAATAAGGCTGCGCGCCGCGCCGTCTCCGCCCGCCACAGAAGCACGGTCCCTCCGCCAAAGGCCACCGCGGCGGTGGCACCCAACGTGATCGGCAACGGGAGACCAATGAGGATGTTGCCGAGCAGCGCGGCGCCGCTGAAGAGCGCGCCGATCCCGAGGCCCAGGCGCACCAATCGCCGGCGGCCTCCGTCGCGGATGGCCGATGAAGGCTGCGGCTGGATCATCGCCAAATGGTGAAGGTGATGCCCCCGTCGCCTGGCGCCGGCTCAGGCGAACCCGGCACTGCGCCGGGATTATCGGACGGATACGGCGAGCCGGGATCGCCGATGCCGCCCACGCCGACCTGCCACCAGCACCGGGCTCCCCGATACCCGTAGTTGTGAGGGCTGCTTCTCCAGTTCCAGCCCGGATCGATCGGCTCACCGCCCGGCGTTGGCTCGGACCCAGCGAGCTTGTCGACCAACCTCGGCGTCGGAGGGGATATGGGGAAGTCATCGGTGCGCGGGTTGTCAAACTGCGGAGGACCAGTGTCAAATGGAAATGCCGGGTCATCGATAGGAGTCGGCTCGGGGTGGAACTGCGGCTCCCATTCATATACGTGGCGGTAGGGCTCAGGCCAGAGGGGCGACCCGGTGCCCGGCTCCTGGGTTCCGGCGGGATCGCGCAGGCTCACCGGGTTGTTCCAGCAGTACCGATACAGGTTGCTGCCGCCCGCGAAGCCGATGGGATCCGGCGCCGTCCAGCGTCCAGCCGCTGGCTCGTAATCGCGCAGGCCGAAACGAATGAGCCCCGTTAACGGATCGACCAGCCCACCCGCGAATCCGATACACAGCTCGAAGCTCGGGTCGCTGTCGACCAGCACCACGCCGAAAGCGTCGCGTTCGATGGTCTTGACCGTCTGACCATCGGCATCGACCACCACGCGAGGCGAGCCGACCTCGTCGCAGGCCACGTAGAAGCACGCCCCGCCGCGCAGCAGCGCGAACAGGTCTCCGTGGTTGTCGAAGAAGTACTCGGTCACCACGCCGGTGGGGGACCGCGAGGCAAGTAGCTGGGGGAAGGGTGCCAAGTGGTGGTGGACGTATTGCGCCGTCCCACGTGAGTCCGTCCGCGCCACGAGCCTGCCGAAGCCGTCGTAGGTGTACTGGACCTCCGACGCGTCATCGGTCAGCACCCGCAGGAGCTCGCCTCGCGCGCCGTAGGCGAAGGCCAGGCCTCCGCGCCTCCGTAGGAATCCATCGACGTCCACCTCGCGGGCTGCCTCGCCCAGCGCGATCAGCCGGTCGGCGGCATTGAACCTCGCGGAGCCGGACCCTTCCGGCGTCTGCTGCTCAGTGCGGTTGCCGTTGAGGTCGTAGACGTACCGCTCCCGCGCGGTGCCGTTGACGTCAACCGCCACGAGCTGCCCATCGTCGTCCGCGGTATACGTACGCGAGATGGTTGCACCGTTAATCACCTCGTCGCGATCGCGGACGCCTCGCCCCGGCTCACGCCCAATGCGTATCCGGTAAAACTCGCTGCCACCCACACGGTGGGTCCGTCCGGCGATCCGCCCGGATGCGTCGAACTCGTAGGCGATCGCCATCCGCTCATCGCTGATGGTGCTCGCCGCACCGCCGGGGCCATCGCGCGACAGCGAGAAGGGACCGCTGGCGGTGATGAATCCGTCCGCGTCGCGGGCGAGCCGCCGGACAGCTCCCCCGTCCAACCCGATGCTCGCGAGGTGGAAGTCCGCGTCGTAGGTGTACCGAACCGTCGCCATCGCGGGGCCTTGCCAGGCCACGGAGGTCACGAGCGGACCGTCATACGCGATGGCCAGCTCCTGTGCATCGCTGCGGTCGGTCGGCTTGCGAATCGCGCTGGTGAGCCGCCCCGAGGTGTCCACCTGGAATGCGACGTCCGCCTCGGGAGATCGGACCGCGCGCATCCTGCCAACCTCGTCGTACTCCGCCCTCAGTTCGCGTCCGCTCGGCCAGCGACGCAGCGTCGGCCGGCCGTCGGCGTCGCTGGCGGCCTCGTAGCGCTCTCCCGTCGGCAGGTCGTATGCGGTCCAGCGGTTGGCGGGTCCGTACTCGAAGCGATGTACCGCCCCGCTGGGCGTGGTGAAGGCGGTCATGTTTCCGGCGGCGTCGTACTCGAACCTTCTGTTACGAAAGCCTGGCAACACGGACCGCACCACGCGCTCCGCCTCGTCGAACTCGCATCGCGCGACCCGTCCCGGGCTGTACTCGATCTCCGCCGGCCGGCCACGGTGGTCGCGACGAATTGCCATCTCGCGCAAGCCATCTTCAAAGCCGATGAACCGGCCGGCCGCGTCACGCCGAACCCGCAGAGGCGCGAAACCCGGCGACTCGACGCTGCTCAGGACGCCGCGCCCATCGAATGTCGCGGATGCTGTCCGCCGGGCAGCCGTCGTGTGGGTGGCGCTGCGCGCATCGCCGTCGACGCGAACGAGGAAGGTTCGACCGTTGATCGCGAGCTCATCGGTCCGCGTCACGAGTGCGGTGCCATCGTCGCCGGCCGTCATGGACTCGCCGGTGATCACAAGCTCCACTGACAGCCCTGAGGGCATCCTGCGCACGAGCTTCTTCAGCGCCGGCACGGATGCTCCGAACCGTGGATCCGGCTGCTCGACGACCTCCAGCGTGGAAGCGTCAGGAAACGAGAAGAGTCGACTCCCATCAGGTTGCTCGATGGACGTGACCTGACCACCGCTGCCGCAGCAACCGGTCACGCGTTTCGTCACCCCGCCGGGTAGCCGCTCGAGGCCGTAGACGAACTCGAGGCCGGTGGCCGTGCTGCGCCTCACGCTGAACCCGTTCAGGCTCGAGGTCCGAGTGAGGACCGATCCCCCGCCATCGGGGCGCTCCTCAGAGATCAGCCGGCCGAGCTCGTCGTAGCCGAACCGATAGGTGTTGCCGCGTGGATCGACGACCGCCAAGAGCAGCCCGGTGGACCCATGCTGCAGCTCGATCCGCGCCCCTGCCGGATCCACCACCGAGCCGAGATAGCCGGACTCATCGAGCGCCAGCATGGTTGTCGTGCCGCCGGGGGCCAGGAGCGCCACGCGTGCTCCGTCGCGCTCCACTCGGCACAGCTCGGTGCCGGGAGGGCCCGCGGCCTCCAGCCGCCCATCGGCATCAATCGCGAAGACCAACCGTTCGCCCCCGCCAAGGCTGTCGAGGGTGCGCCGGTGGCCCCCATCGGCTTCGAACTCGTAGATGTCTGCCGCGTCAACTGAGGGGATCCGCCATCCGTCAGCGGACGGCGCATCGAGCGGGCCGACGCGCCGACGCGAGCCATCCCCGAGGTACACGATGCCCGCCACCGGATCCAGGGCGTGATGCGGCGTCAGAGTCCAGGAGCCAAGCCCCTGACCGCGGGAATCCCACAGCCCGACCGCGACCTGGTATTCCCGCCAATCGATTCGCTCGGGTCGCGGCCAGATCGCCCGGTGCACGCGCCCCACTCGGACAGTCGCAGCCTCGGTGTGCGCGCGCGGTACGCCCATCGGCGGCTCCCAGGTGTAGGTGTAGGTGGACACATCAGCAGGAAAGCGTTGGGCGAACTGCTGCCCACCGACGGACACCTCAAGCGCGATCTCCTCCACGTCGTGAGGGAGGCGCGCTGAGCTCAGGGGAATCCGGATCTGGTTCGCAACGCGGCGGCCGGGCACACGGTCGCTGGCGTAGTTGAGGGACATTCCGGTGCCGACGATGGGGATGCGGTAGTGGAGCACCTGGCTGCGCGCGTCGACGCTGGGGGCAAATCGGTTCGACATGTGGATCGGGATCCTCGTGGTCTGACTCAACAGGGCCTGGGCGGAGGAAGGTCCTCGTTCTCGGGGAGGTCACCGTCGTCGCCCTCGCCGTTCCCGTCCCCCCGGACGTCGTCGTCACCTGAGCCAAAGCCACCGAAGAGTCCCCCGAGGGCACCGAAGGCCGACCCCACCGCGGCGCTGGCTGCGCCCGCGGCGGTTGACCAGCAGTCACCCAGGCTGGAGCAGTTGTCCGCCAATGCGCTCCCTGGGATGAGGGTGAGGATGGCGACGGCACCAACCAGCGCCGCCAGCGCAACTGCAACCACGTGCCCAGTCCTCATCCTCGCTGCGCTCTATCGGTTCCGTGCCTCTTTTCCCAGTCTTCCCAATACTTCCGATTCTCCTCGTCGAACTTCCGATATTCCTCGTCGAGGTCGAGCGTGGGGAAGAGATCTCGTGTGCCATTACCGCCCCGCTGCTCGCGGGGAGTGCGCGGCGGATCGGACTCCGTGTCGCCAGACGGGCCCGGTTCTGGCGCCGGCCACGTCGAGCCGGCGCCGCCGCCGGTGCTGGTGCCGCCGCCTTCGGCTGTGCCACCGCCGCCTGAGCCGAACCCACCGAAGAGGCCGCCGATCGCGCCCACGGCAGCCCCCGCCGCCGCGCTGGCCGCGCCGCTCGCCGTGGACCAGCAATCGCCCAGGCTGGAGCAGTTATCAGCGAACGCAGCCGCCGGGACGAGGAGCACCGCTGCCGCCGCAAGGGCGGGAGGCAGCACAACCCGGGCCGCGGTAGATCGCCGGCTCACTGCGCGGGTGCCGCAGGTCGCTCTCTCAGGACGGCGCGCGTCGGGAAGAGCAGGGCGAAGACCGCAACGATCAGGAGGATCCCTACGAGCACAATCCTTAGGCTGTTGGTCGAATACAGCAGCTCGACCACGACTCTGGCCAAGGTATAGCCGATGACGCCGGCAATGACCAACCGGCCGATGGCCGGGACTCGCTCGACAGTCTGAGCCCAGCCTGCTGTCGGTTGGATCAGGCCCATCCGCCACGCTCCAACGAGCGCGGCGATCGCGAGCACCAGGGCGGCATCCACGGGATGCTCGTAGGTGCCTGCGAGGAGCAGCGTGACCGTCGCCGCGATCAGGCCGAGGCGGGGCACAGCGCCGATTCTGTCCCAGAATGCGCCGGGCGCCGCGCCATCCCAGCGCTGGATCTGCAGTGCGCCGATGCGGCCCGCCTTCGCAGACCTCCGGACCACGAGCTCCTGCAGCACGACCCGCGCGAGGACAGCCACGACCGCTGCTCCCACGATCCACTCCCACCCGAACTGCACGGCTTCGATACCCCCAATGGTTGGCGACCCGACTCGCCAGGTGTAGACAGGCCTGATGAGGACCACCACGGCTCTCGTCCAGAAGAAGGTGAGCAGGCCCGCAGCCAGGAGATAGATGCCGGCCCGCGCGATCATGCGGTTGCGCAGGCTTGACATCCTGCGTAGGGGGGTCCGCTCCGCAAACGCACGGGCGACCATGGGCAGCGTCACCGCCGGGATGGCGAGCAACAGATACGTGATCAGCGATAGGCCGATCACCGTGAGGATGGCAAAGAGCGGGTTATCGCTTAGGTAGGACCATGGCACCCACCCACCCAGGGCCGCCGCTGCCAGGAGTCGGAGGACGTCGCCGACCACCACGCCAGCCAACAGACCGATGCCAGCCGTGCCGTGGAGGATGCCCGCGGCGCTGACCAGGACCATGAACCACAGCAGCTCCGACCAGACCCGCGGATACGTCACCGAAGAGAAATCCGCCGGGAGGAACGGAAGGGCGACAGAAACCACCAGGCCAATGACGAAGGCGACGATGGGTGCGTAGGCCGTCACCCGCGGCCAGATCGCTGTCCAGGCGCCATCCGCAAACGCATCCGCCACTCGTGGCGCCCACGACTCGATGCGCCGCGGGATGGCGATCGACCAGAGCCGGATCAGCTCATCGGTCCGGTCCATCGCCGGACGCTTCATCCCAACAGCCGCCGGCGACTCCGCGGTTGGCGGTGGCGATCCCTCCGCGTGCTGGTGAGTGTCATCCATCGCCTGTCGACCTCGACGGGCCTGAACAAGTCGTCGTTCGCATGACGGGTGCAATGTGAGCACCGCACCATTGAACGAGAGCATAACGCGAGTTGAACGCTGGAAATCCGGCCGTATCAGTCCACGACCGAGATGTCAGCCACCTCGTATTTCTCGAGGATGGCGAGGTAGGCGCCATCCTCGAACATCGACTCCAGCGCAGCCTCGACGGCAGCCAAGAGAAGCGGCTTGTCCTTCGCGACGCCGATGCCGTTCCGGATGGGTGGTAACGCGACCGACAGCTCGAACTCGGAGGGCCGGTCGACGGTCACGAAGTCGCTCCCGATGTAGGCGTCGGCTTCACCACTCGCCAGCGCCTCGACCGCGTCCTGGTCCGCCTCGAATGTCCGCAGGTCGACGCTGGGAAGTCCGATCGACTGACATTCGGCGTCCAGGCCCGCGTCGACGTGATCGCCCTGGCCGCGGACCAGATCGACGTGGGTGGAGCCGTTCTGCACGGCCAGGACCTTGCCGCACAGATCGGTCAGGGTGCCGACGGCCGCAGGATTGCCCACACCCACGATGACGTGCTGCGTGCCCTGGGTGATGGGGAGCATCTCGATCCGCTCGAGTCGGGTTCGCGTGATGTGCTGCGACGAGATGCTGATGTCGCAGGCGCCATCCTCAACCGCATCGATGAGCGTCTCGAACGCCGTGTCCTGGATCTGGGGCTCGAGCCCCAGACGTGCCGCGATCTCTTCTCCGAGCTCGATGTTGACCCCGATCGGCCGTCCGGCCTCGTCGAAGGACGACATGACCGTCCCGCGAATGTCGGTGCAGCTCACGAGCTGGCCGGACGCGGCGAGCTCTGCATCGAGTCCCGTCGTGATACTCGGCGCCGCACTCTCGGCCGATACGGTCGGCTCTCGGGTCTCCGCCGTCGATGCGGCCGACGTGGTGGCTGCGGCCGTGGGCGGCGTGCTGGCGGGCGTTGGGTCCACGGTCCCGCCGCACCCAGCCATCAAGGCGACCACGACGAGCACGAGCGCGGATCGCCGGCGGCCGAATGCACGGCCAGCCGATCGCGGATGAGCCGGCCGCCCTGCGGACGACTGACGAATAGGGTCCATCCTGCATCCACCTCGACGCTCCGGCGACTGTTGCACGATGAGAAGCGAGCGTGCCGTTGTTGAACGGAGTCGCGGTGAGTTTGCGCAAGAGCAGATTGAACGCGCGTTGAACATCAGTGTAAATGGCGCCGAGCGTCCGTCGCGCCGACGTGTTCAACTCTCATTCCACTCGCGTTACATCTGTCGGTGGCTGAATGTCCCGACATCGTGCACGGGAAGGAATGCCGAAGTGCCGCCGGTGGGAACGAGCCGTGGCTAGCAAGAACGCGAAGGTCATCATCCCATTCGTGCTGGTCGCGTGGCTGGGCTCGGTGCTCCTGCTTCAGCCCGGAACGCCGGCCCTGGTCGAGGTTGCGTTCTTCGTCGCCATCGGCATTGCCATCCCGGTGATGGTCTTCTACCTGATGGCCGAGATGGGCTGGAGCTCGCTCGCGGGGCGGTATCGCGCCAGCGAGGCGTTCAACGGACCCTGGACGCCGTGCCCGACCGGCCAGATGGCGCACGTGAGCGTTCACGACCCCGAGTTCCAGCGCAACAAGATGCGGCTGGTGGGCGGCACGCTGCGCATCGGCACCACCTCGGATGCGCTCCACCTGTCGATGTTGTTCTCGAAGGTGCCGATCCTCGGACGCTTCTTCCCCGACGTGCAGATTCCGTGGTCGGCGGTGACCAAGGCCACGACGTTCGAGGCGCCGGGCTGGTTCAGGCCGCCATCGCAACCGGGCACGCTATTCCAGGCAGGGTATGACCCGAACTACACCGGAACCTTCATCGAGCTCGTGGTCGGGGAACCGCCCGTCTTCATGCAGCTTCCCGAGAAACTCATCGGCGAGGGAATGGCACACCTGCGGCTCTCGTCGGACGGTGGGTCGTCGTCGGCTCCGGAAACACACAGAACAGCGGAGGCAGAGCGATGAAACGGAGTCATCAGGCCTTCCCGGCGCTCATTTTCACCATTGCGGCCGTCGCGCTGGCCGGTTGCGGTGGCTCCCTTACGGTGACGAGGTACATCGATGTCGACCGCCTGGAGTCGACCCTCGCCGACGGCCTCACGGAGCAGACCGGGGCGACCATCGAATCCGTCGAGTGTCCCGAGGAGATCGCGATGGAGGCCGGCAATGAATTCGAGTGCACGGCCACCGATGATCAGGGGAACACCGGAATCGTCACCGTGACTCAGGACGACGACCAGGGGAGCATCACCTGGAAGCTTGAGCCGTAGCCGACTCGAGGAAGCGTGGCGTCGACGGAAAGGATCGGCCTTTGGCCGAAGGGCTGGCGTTGAATGAGGCCTTCCAGTACAGTCCATTCGAACGCTGAGGCGGGTTCCGAGCAGTGCCCCATTCACCTGCCCATGGCGGGCGCGCACACGACGCGATCGAGGCAATCTGGGTTGCCCTGGAGCAAGGCGACCCGACGGCCGCATTGAAGGTCGCCACCGAACACGCCGAGCTGTTTATCGAGTGGGGATTCGATGCGCCGCTCGAGCGTCTCGAGGGGCTGCTGGATCGACTCGAGGCTCACGCGGCGGACGATCCGTGGCTGCTCTACTACCGGGCCTGGGCCTGGTCAACCCAACGACGCCACACGCTCGCCCTCGTCACGCTGAAGCGGGCGGAGCGCCGCTTCGACGCCACCCTTGCGCTGGACTCAGCCGAGTGGCGTCGGGCTCGCTTCCTGCTTCGGGTTGCCGAGGGAACGGTGGCTGAGCGCGAGGGTCTGTACGAGGCCGCGCGCGAAGCCTTCGAGGAGGCGCTCCAGCTCTCGGGAGCAGAGATCAAACCGGCACGGTCCGAGCAGGAGCGGCGCTGGATCGAGCACGATCCGTCCGGCTTTTTCTCATTCACGCTGCAGGCGCTGGCGGTCTATCGGCGCATGGGCCTCGTCCTGCCGATGGCGCGTGCCGCGCACAACCTCGGCACCCGGCTCACCGACCGCGGCGAGCCGGCCGCCGCGCTGCACTTCCTCGAGCAGGCGCACGAGCTGAAGGCTCCGGGCGGCACGCGCGTTTCGCTGGCGAACACGCTCAACAGCCTTGGCCAGGCCGAGCGCCACCTGGGCCTCCGCGAGCGCGCGGGGATGCACCTCGCCGAGGCGTTGGCCATCGCCCGCGAACAGGGCCATGCCTGGCTCGAGAGCTACGCGCTCAACAATCTGGCCGAGCTCCAGCGCGACCTCGGAGATTTCCCCCAGGCGCAAGCGCTCTACCGACAGTCGGTCGAGATCAAGGAGCAGACCGACAATGCCTTCGGTCTCGCGTTCAGCTACGCCTCCCTGGCCGATCTTCTCCTGCTCACCAATGACCTGTCCGCCGCGCGTGACGCTGCGGATCGTGCGGTCACCCTGCGCGTGCCGAGCGACGATGCGCTCGAGACCGCCCGTCTCCTCGCCTGCCAGGCACGCATTCGCATCGCCGCACACGCCGACCTGTCCGAGGCGGCGGCCAACCTTGCGACCGTCATCGGCGACCTCCGGCGGCTCGACGCGAAGGCCGAGCTGATGCTGGCCGTCTGGTGGCTGGGTGCCGCACGGCGCTTACTGGGCGATGAGCCGGGTACGCGGGACGCGGTTGCCGAGGCGTTCGACCTCGCGCATCGCTTCCGTCTCGGACATCTCCTGGCACCGCATCTTCCCGTGCCGCCGCAGCTTGCCGAGGAGGCACGGCAGGCGTCGGCGGTCATTCCGGTGCGGGTCCCGTCAGCACCCGGGAAGCACCCCGCGGTCAACGGCTCAGCCGACGCACCACGACTCTCGGCGCGGCTGTTCGGCGAGCTGCGCATCGAGCTTGACGGTACGGAGGTGCCGACCTGGAGCTGGCGCTCCAAGCGCGCGGTGTCGCTGCTCGCTCTGCTGCTCCAGCGACGCGGGCAGCCGCTGCACCGCGACGAGGCGATCGAGTGGCTCTGGCCCGCCGCCGATCCGGAGCGCGCCGGCAAGCACCTCAACGTCGCGCTCTCCGCGCTGCGCCGCGGCCTGGACGAGGTCGCGCCCGCTGGCGCAAGCTGCATCCAGCGCATGGGCGCCACGTACCGGATCCATCCGAACACGCTCTCGATGCTGGACGTCGCCGAATTCGAGCGTCACGCGACTGATGCCGATCATCGCGCGCAGCGTGGCGAGCTGGCGTCGGCGGTCAAGGCCGCGGACGTGGCGCTGGCGCTGGTGACCGGCGACTACCTGGCCTCCGAGCCGTATGCCGAATGGGCGGAGCCTGAGCGCGAGCGCCTGCATGACCGAGCGCTCGAGCTGCGGACCGGTGTCGCCGAGTGGCATCTCACGCTCGGCGAGGCCCGCGATGCGATCCGCGAGGCCAGCAGCGTGCTCGCCGCGGAGCGCTGGCGCGAGCGAGCATGGCAGGTTCTGGTCGAGGCGCACCAGGCGCTGGGCGATCGGAGCGCCGCCCTGCAGGCCCTCGCAGCCTGCCAGGCGGCGCTACACGAGGAGCTCGACATCCAGCCCTCGCCGCCGCTGATCGCCCTCGCCGCTCAGCTCCGCGCCTGAGCCACCGAAGGCTCTCCGATCCAGGCGCTCTGCTCAGGCCGGCGAGGGTCGTACCGAATCGAGCCCCGGTCACCGGGCTGCCAGCCCTCCACGTCCTCCCAGGAGAGGAGGCCGCTCGTTCCGTCGTGCCGCGTCCCGGCCTGGTCGCCGTACTCGTAACGCAGCCGGAAGAGCGGGCGGTTGTTGAAGGTCACGTTGGCCGGTTCCACCCGGACAACGGTGCCTTCGATGGCCACCCCCTCCCGCCACAGCCGATGCGTCAGGCGCAGGCGTCGCAGCTGCCAGGTGCAGATTGCCAGGCCCACGCCGAGCACCAGCAGACCGATGCCCACCATGAAGGACTGAACGATCGCGTCGTCGCCGCCGGCCACCCGATTCTGTCCAGGGTCGTCGAGCAGGTAGTCGACCGTGATCGGGCCTTCCTCGATCAGCATCTCCCAGCGTTCGAAGGAGACGCCGTCGCTGCCATCGACCACCTGACCGTCGGAGGTGGTAAACCGGTAGCGGACGTGATATTCGGTGCTTCGATTCTCCGCGGCATCGGCCTGGCGGATGCTCCGCCCCAGGACCACACCCTCGACGCTGTGGCCCTCGCCGGCAAAGCGCCCTTCCTGCCAGACCATGCCCGCGCTGATGATGGCCAGGAGGAGTCCCGCGACCACGAAGATGACTCCAAACAGGAGCCAGAGCGAGCGCCGCGCCAGCTGGAGGAAGGTTGGTGCCGCCGCCGGCGTGGGCACGTACATCGGCTTCATTCCGTCAACAGGCTGAGCGAGCTGAGCCGATGCGTCCCTGGCATGACGCTGCCATCCAAGCAGCGCGCCGTTGAACGGGAGCATAACGTGAGTTGAACGCCAACTCAGCTTCCCGGGCCAACGGCGGCAGGCAACAGCGCTCGGTCAGTCGACGGCGTCGCTAGACTTGAGCGCACCAGCAACGCCCCGAGCGAATCATCCGCGGCGGCGTGCGGAGGGAGCCGTCGCCAAGGAGTGAGGAGCACCGAATGTCTGGATCGGACCGATCCCGATGGCTGCCCGGCCGCCTAATCGGAACCATGTTCGTGGTCATGGTCCTGGCGCTGGCCGCGTGCCAGCCGCTCGGCGAAGGCGATGACACGCCAGAAGGCAGCGACCCGGCCGCAAGCGGCGGCGGCGGCGCCACCGGCCGCCTCTCGATCGCGACCGGCGGAACCGGCGGCGTGTACTTCCCGCTCGGGGGCGGTCTCGCCGACCTGATCAGCGAGAACATCGAGGGCTACACGGCCACGGCGGAGGAGACGAACGCGTCGGTCGACAATATGAACCTGATCGGCTCCGGCGATTCGGACATCGCCTTCGTCCTTGGCGATACCGCCTCGGATGCCGCGGCTGGCGCCGGCGAGTTCGAGGGCGGCGCCATCGACGCGTGCGCCATCGGCATCCTGTACACGAACTTCACCCAACTGGTGGCCTCTGCCGAGAGCGGCATCACCAGCGTCGCCGACCTCGAGGGTCAGCGCGTCTCGCTCGGCGAGGCCGGTTCGGGCACGGAGATCATCGGGCTGCGGGTCATGGAGGCCGCCGGCCTCGATCCCGACGCGGACATCGAGCGCGCGCAGCTGGGCGTGGCCGAGACGGTCGACGCGCTGCGGGACGGGACCCTCGACGCGGGCTTCTGGTCCGGCGGCATTCCGACCGGCGCCCTGGTGGACTACGCCAGCACCGGCGACATGGTGATCGTGCCGACCGCGGAGTTCGCCACAGACCTCCAGGATGAGTTCGGGGCGTACTACCTCGAGTCGGAGGTCCCCGCCGACACCTACGAGGGGCAGGCTGAGGCAGTCGCCGTGGTCGGCGTGCCCAACGTCCTGGTCGTGAACACGAGCATGGATGAAGGCCTCCAGGAGCAGCTCACCGCGCTGCTGTTCGAGCACAAGGATGACCTGGTGGCGGTCCACCCGGCGGCCGAGGAGCTCGACGAGGAGACGGCGGGCGACGTCGCCTTCATGGATGTCTGCCCGGGAGCCCAGGCCTTCTACGGCTCCTGAGCCGATGAACCGATGGCGAGGCCGGCGGCTGACCGGCCTCGCCGTGATCGTCCTGCTCGCCCCCGCGATGGCGGGCGCGACAGCGATGGCGCGCGACGACGTGGCGCGCTGGGTGGTGGTACGCGATCGCACCGGCGCCGAGCTGGCGCGCGCCGCCATCTCGTCATCGGACGGCTTCGCATTGCGCTATCGCAACTCGGTCTACGAGTCGCTTGCCGAGGAGCAGTACGAGCTGGCGGGCGACGAGCTGCACCTCGTCGAGCTGCGGGCGGACGAGCTCGCGGTGCTGGAGGAATACTACGCGGCGTTCGGGGCGAGCCGCTCCGAGCCCGGCTCGGAACGGACCTTGCGGATCTCCGTCGAACGCGCTCCCATCGCGCTGCCGCTGCGAGTGCAGGCGACCGCGCTCGGCGAGCGCACCCTGCTGACGGCGGGGCAGGAGATCTCGCTGTGGCGGCTCGTCGACGATCGGGACGACACGCTCGTGCTCCTCACCGTCGAGGGATCGGAATGAGCGACCAGGCAGCCCGGGACGCCGCCCTGATCGCCGAGTACGACGCGGAGAAGCCCGGCCGAACACTGTCGGGACTGCCGAAGCTGATCGTTTCGGCTCTCGGAGTGGGGCTCGCCCTCTATGCCCTCTACTGGGTCATGGCCTTTTTCGGCACGATCACCGCCAACGTCTACATCCCGGCCTTCGCCGGGGTGGCCCTGGCCATGACCTTTCTGGTCTATCGCGGCTGGGGACGATCGAGACGTGCCGTCGAGGATGGTCGCCCTGACCATCCGCATCCGCTCGACTGGGTCCTGGCGATCCTGGCCGTCGTGCCGATGGGTTACGCCATCGTCCTGTACGAGGAGTTCAGCCGGCGCGCGGTGGTCCCGACCGACCTGGACATCCTGATGGGCGTCTTGGCCATCATCCTCATCCTCGAGGCGACGCGGCGAACGGTCGGCTGGATCATGGTGGGGGTGGTGGCGCTCTTCATCGCCTACACCTACCTCGGACCGATCCTGCCCGACGTCATCGCGCACCGCGGCTACGCCCTGCCCCGCTTCATCGGCCACGAGTACCTGACCTCGGCCGGGATCTTCAGCACGCCGCTCCAGGTCGCGGCCACCTACATCATCCTGTTCACGATCTACGGCGCCGTGCTCGAGTACTCAGGGGCCAGCAAGTTCTTCCTGGACGTCAGCTTCGCGGCCTTCGGACAGTCGAGCGCCGGTCCCGGACGGACGGTCACGCTCGCCGGCTTCCTGCTCGGCACCGTCTCGGGATCGGGAGTGGCGACCACCGTGACGCTCGGCAGCGTGTCCTGGCCATTGCTGCGCCGCGCGGGCTACCCGAAAGCGCATGGAGGCGGGGTGCTGGCGGCGGCCGGCATCGGCGCCATCCTGTCGCCGCCGACGCTGGGTGCCGCGGCATTCATCATCGCCGAGTTCCTACGCGAGTCGTACCTGGTCGTGCTGCTGCTGGCAACTGTCCCGACCCTCCTGTACTACCTCGGCATCATCCTGGCCGTCGAGCTGGATGCACGACGTTATCGCACCCACGCCGTGAGGGTCGAGGCACCCCCGCTCGGCCGGCAGCTCCTGCGCTATGGCTACCACTTCAGCTCGCTCTTCGCGATCGTGATCTTCATGGTGATGGGCATGACGCCGTTCCGGGCGGTCGTGCTCTCGACGGCGCTGGCCTTCGCGCTCAGCTTCCTGGATCGCGATCACCGGCTCACGCCGCGCCGGCTGTGGGACTCGCTCGCGGCCGGCGCCATCGGGGTGCTGCCGGTCGCCGCCGTGTGCGCCGCCTCCGGGATCATCGTCGGGGTGGTGACGCTGACGGGGCTCGGGCTCAAGCTGGCGGGCATCATCGTGGCACTGGCAGGCGGCAATCTGGCACTGACGGCCCTCTTCTCTGGTGTGGCCGTCATGCTGCTCGGCCTGGCGGTGCCGGTCACCGCCTCGTTCATCATCGCCGCGGTGATCATCAAGCCAGCGTTCGATGCGTTCGACGTGCCGAGCTACGCCTCGCTCATGTTCATCTTCTACTACGCCGTGCTCTCGGAGGTGTCGCCGCCCACCGCACTGTCCGCGTATGCCGCATCGGCCATCACCGGCGGCAGCCCGACGCGGACGATGCTGATGGCCTGGCGGTACACGCTGCCCGCGTTCCTGGTGCCCTTTGTCTTCGTGCTTGCCCCTGCCGGCGAGGCGCTCCTCCTGCGCGGCCCGGTCCTCAACATGCTCTGGGTGCTGCCCGTGGCGGCGATCGCCGTTGGCGCGCTGGCGGTCGCGACAGGTGGATGGCTGCTCGGTCCGGCGTCGTGGCCGGAGCGAGTGCTCATGGCCGGTGGTGCACTCGCATCGCTCTACTCGGACCCGATCTTCGTGGCCGTCGGACTTGCCGCGATCGCGGCCGGCCTGGCGGTCCACCTCGTACGAAGGCGACGCGGCGGCGGCGTTCTCGTGCCAGGCTAGAGACATGGACCTCGAGCTGCGAGGCCGCACGGCGGTCGTCGGCGGTGCCACCTCCGGCCTGGGCAGGGCCTCGGCCGATGCGCTGGCAGCGGAGGGCTGCCGCCTCCTCATCTGGTCCCGCGACGAGGGACGCCTTGGAACCACGGCCGATGAGCTGCGAACGACACATGGCGTGGAGGTCACCCTCGTCGCCGCCGATGCCGCGTCCCCGGATGCGGCGACAACCATCGCGGCGGCCGCGGATGGATTCGGGCCCGTCGACATCATCGTCACCAATGCCGGCGGTCCGCCGACGGTGGATCCGACGGCGACCGATCCGGCGGCCTGGCAACGATCGATCCAGCTGCTGGCCACCACGCCGATCGAGCTGGTGACGCGCCTGCTGCCGGGCATGCGAGAGCGCGGCTGGGGTCGGGTCATCTCGATCCTGTCGAGCGGCGTCCGCCAGCCGATCGGCGATCTCGTGTACTCGAACGCCGGCCGCTCCGTCCTGGCCGCCTGGCTCAAGACGACGGCGCGGACGATCGCCTCGGAGGGCGTGACGCTCAACGGGGTGCTGCCCGGTCGCATCGCCACACCGCGCATCCGCGAGCTGGATTCGGGCCGCGCCGAGCGCGAAGGCACGACCGAGGATGCGGTCCGCGGCGCCCACATTGCCACCATTCCGGCGGGTCGCTACGGCCGTCCGGAGGAGCTGGGCGCCCTCGTGGCGTTCCTCGCATCGGAGCGCGCGTCGTACATGACCGGGCAGCTGATCGGCGTGGACGGAGGCCTGATCGCCGGGTTGTAGCATGTCGCGGATGGACGAGCGAGCAACCGCGTTGCGGCGCGCTGCCGGGCTGGGGCTTGCCTACCTGGCGGACCTCCCGGAGCGCCGTGTCGGACCCATCGCCGATGCCGCAGCCATTCGAGGCCGCCTGGGTGGGCCGCTCCCGGAGACGGGCACCGATGCCACGGCCGTCATCGAGGAGCTTGCCGAGGCCGTCGACCCTGGCCTGGTGGCATCCGTGGGACCGCGCTACTTCGGCTTCGTCGTGGGCGGTGCCCTCCCGGCATCGGCAGCGGCGGACTGGCTGACCAC
This sequence comes from Chloroflexota bacterium, assembly GCA_052388515.1. Lineage (GTDB taxonomy): Bacteria > Chloroflexota > Limnocylindria > QHBO01 > QHBO01 > JACDBZ01. The sequence continues at coordinate 16,701 of JBQTHZ010000179.1, forward strand.
GGCGTGGAGCCAGAACGCGGCCCTGCACGCGCTGTCGCCGGCGGCTGCCGCCGCGGAGCAGGTCGCCGGGGAGTGGATGCTCGAGCTGCTCGGCCTGCCGCGTGATGCGAGCTTCGGGCTGCCCACCGGCGCCGGCCTCGGCAACGCCGTCGGCCTGGCAGCCGCCCGTCACGCAGTCCTCGATCGAGCGGGCTGGGACGTGGAGGCGGATGGGCTGTACGGCGCCCCCGAGATCACCGTGCTCATCGGCGAGGAGGCACATGCCACCGTGCTCACCGCACTCCAGTTCCTCGGCCTGGGCCGCGACAGGGTCACGCGCGTCGGAGCCGACGACCAGGGCCGCATGCTGGCGGCCGACGAGCGCGCCGCCATCGCTGCCGCGGCGAGCCCGCTCATCGTCTGCGCGCAGGCAGGAAACGTGAACACCGGCGCGTTCGATCCGGCCGGTGAGATCGCCGACGCCCTCGCCGACCATCCGAACGCCTGGCTGCACGTCGATGGAGCCTTCGGCCTGTGGGCGGCGACCGCGCCCGACCTCCGTCATCTCGTGGCGGGCGTCGAGCGCGCCGACTCATGGTCGACCGATGCGCACAAGTGGCTGAACGTCGGCTACGACTGCGGGTTCGTGGCCGTCCGCGACCCTGCGGCCCACCGTGCGGCGATGTCGGCCATGGCTTCCTACCTCCTGCGCAGCGATCAACGCGAGAACTGGGAATGGGTGCTCGACAGCTCGCGCCGAGCCCGGGGCTTCGTGCTGTATGCGGCGATCCGCTCGCTGGGACGCACCGGCGTGCAGTCGATGGTCGAGCGCTGCTGCTCCCTGGCGCGTCGCATCGCGGACCGACTGCGCGGGGAGGCTGGCATCGACGTCCTCAATGACGTGGTCCTGAACCAGGTCCTGGTCCGCTTCGGTGACGACGGGCGAACCCGTGACGTCATTGCCCGGGTCCAGGCCGATGGCACGGCCTGGATGGGTGGCACGACCTGGCATGGCATGGCCGCCATGCGGATCAGCGTCAGCAACTGGTCGACCACAGAGGCCGATGCCGATCGCACCGTCGACGCCATCCTGCGCTGCGCGCGCCCATGACGGACACCTTCACCCGATGCGATCCGGCTCGTCCTCGATCCAGCCGTGATCGTCGTCCACCGACGTGACCGCGGGCGCCGCATCTCGTGCCACCCACGAAGCGAAGCGCTCGGGCCCGAGCGCGATGACAAGGCAGATGACGACCATCGCCAACGGCGCGACGAGCGCCTCGCCATGCGCGGTCGGAGCCAGGACCAGCCAGACGACGGCGCCCGCATAGGCCGCGCCTGCCACCGCTGCGCCAGCGACCAGCCATCCCATCAGCACGAGTGTCGGCAACCCGACGAGCGGCAGCTGCCCGGTCAGGGCAGCCATCGCGGCCGCCAGGGTGCCAACCCCGGCCGTCAGACCGAGGACGGCGCGCACGACGGCCTCGGCGTCCTCGCCGTAGGCGGTGCCGTGATGAGCTGCCGCGCGCACGCGCATGATCGATCGAGTCTACGCCCTGCGGACCGGCCACCGGTGCCGCTCGTCCGGGATCGACGCCTGTGGTGTAATCGGGCCTTCCCCACCGATGCGCATGACGGAGAAGCGATGGCGATCGAGACCGAGCGAGGCAGCATGACCGGCGACGAGATGGTCGCCCTGACGA
>JBQTHZ010000180.1:0-2308 GCA_052388515.1 Chloroflexota bacterium
TGTTCGGCTGGGTGTTCGAGCGGACGCGCTCCATCATCGGCGTGTCGATCAGCCATGGCCTCGCGAACGTCATCCTCTTCTTCGTGGCACCGCACCTGATCTCTCTCGAGGGCGTGCCGTCGCTCGGTCCGCCGCTGCAGTACGGGGTGGGGGTGGTGTCCGTGATCGGGATCGCGGTTGCCGGATACTTCATCAGCAGCAGCGTACTGGCCGAGTCGCGCCGGCGCCGTCGGTCGGCTTCGCGCGGATCACGCACGCCCTCCGCCAATCTGTAACCTCGGGGCCGGTGCGGAGCATGCCTACCTCGAGCGCCTGGGACGGGCCACCCCTGGCCGATCTGGCCCAACGGCACCCCTCCTGACCCATTCGTAACCGACTCAGTTGCGAATTCGCCCCACACAACCCCTACCACGGCTCCTCGGCGCGCCAGTCCACGGCGATCGGCGCGTCGAGGTCGAGATCGTCAGGCGAGCGCGGGGTGCGCATCACCATCACGTGGCCGTCCTCATCCACCGTGCGAACGCGCTCGCCGTCTGCCGTCCGCAGGCCGGTCGGGCCGGTCCAGGTCTCCCAGCCGAGGCGCTCGTAGAAGGCACTGGTCCCCGTCGCCAGGGCACCGAGCTCGTACTGCTCGCCGATGATGCGACCGATCTCGCGCATGACCGATGCGCCATGCCCCGCCCCCTGCGCGTCGGGGTGCGTCGCGACGTGCTCCACGTAGCCGGCATCCAGCGCGACGTCCATCTCGTGGCCGAGGTAGATGCGGCGGTCGACGATCATGGCGTGCGCGACCACGCGCCCCTCGACCTCCGCCATGACGTGCAATCCGGGCCCGACCCGCTCCCATGCCTCCGCGAACGGCTCCTGGAAGGCCGCCTCACAGAGGCGGGTGAGCTCGTCGAGCCGCTCAGTTCCCAGCTCTTCGGTCTGCGCGGTGCGAAGGCGGGTGGTGCTCATCGGCGAGGTCGCAGCCGGCGTCGTCCGGGCTCGCGATGGCGAACCTCGAGGAGCGGCCACAGGTCGTCGACCAGCACGCGGTAGTCGCCGCCGCTTCGACGAGCGCGCAGGCGGCCGGTGCGGATCAGTCGGCGCACATGCTCGGGGTGGAATCCGAGCACGGTGGCGGCAGAGCGGGTGGGCAGGTCGAGGTCGCCGATCTCCACCTCGGCATCGTCGCCGAGCCCCGCAAGCGCCACGCCCATCGCCTTGGTGCGGTCGGCGGTGAGGGCGATCGCATCGGCCTCGCGATTGCGCATGGCGGTCTCCAGCGCCGCCGTCAGGCGCTCGCGGAGGACCCCGACCTTCACGGGCGGACCCGGAGCCAGCCGCGCCGGAAGGCGAATGCGAACAATGGACCGATGCCGGCGATCAGCCGCCCGCCCCAGCCGGCGTGCTGGAGGTAGAGCGTCCTGGCCTTGGCGAGCACGCGGTCGGCATCGGCGCCCTGCATCTCGTTCGCGAGGGTCTGGAACTCGTTGAAGGCGGTGGCATCGTCGTTGCCGAGCCAGCGGGCGTCGGCCAGCGCCTCGCGAGCCTCCGGAAGTCCGCCGAGGAGGCGGGTCGCCGCGCCGGCGGCCTGGAAGGCGCCCCGCGGATCACCGGTGCGGGCCAATGCCTGGCTGAGCGCCAGCTGCGCGCTGCCGTTGCGCGGCTCGAGCTGGACTGCGCGGCGCGCCGCATCGAGGCCCATCGCCGGTTGCGAGGCGCCGAGCCGCTCCTGTGCCTCCGCCAGCGTCCACGTCGTCTGGCGCGGGTCGTTGCGTGCCAGGCGCCCGAACTCGGCGGCCGCGTCGCGGTGCGCGCCGGCTTCCGACAGGACCTGGGCCAGCAGCTCGCGATACCGGATTTCGTCGGGATCCAGGCGCACGGCGTCCTGCGCGTGCTGCTCGGCCTCGTCCAGGCGGCCGAGCGCCAGGAGCGCGCGGGCTCGATGCTCGTGCGCGGCATCGTCGCCGGGGCGCTGCGCCAGCAGCTCATCGGTCAGGCGCAGCACTTCGTCCTGGTCGCCGCGGTCGAGGGCCTGCTGAACGTCGTCGTAGGCGGTCATCGGCTCACCATGGTGCCACCTCGTCATGTTGCCATGCACCGCTGTGGGCGTCGTCAGGAAGCCACCATCCCGCCGAACGCGGTCTGCGACATAGATCTGCCCAGATTATGCGACCTCCGTGGGACCGTGCAGCCACCTAACGCCGCTGTGAGCGGCGGATGGCAACCTCACACCTTGCCCGTGCAGGCGACGCGGTGGCCGTCGTACTTGTGGACAACCACATTGACGTCGCGCAACGAGAGGATCATTGTCGAAGCTCCG
>JBQTHZ010000181.1:0-3873 GCA_052388515.1 Chloroflexota bacterium
CATCAGGGCACCTCGACTCGGAGCTCGGCCGGCTCACCGCCATCGAACGTGAGGAGGTCGTTGCCGGCAAGTACCTGGAGGTCGAACGCCACGCCGCCGGGCGCCCGGCGCGTGACGTCGAGCTCGATCGTGAGCGTGGCGCCGGGCAGGAGCGGGCCCCAGCCCACCGAGATGGTGCCGTCCGGCTCGCCCTTCTCCCCCGGGCCGATCACCCACTTGGTCCATGGCTGCACGAGGGGCGGCCCGCCATCCGCGATGCGCTCCGCGCTCGGGGTGAATGGCGCCATGAAGAGCGTGTCATTCAGCTCTGTTGGCCAGCGCAGGACGAGCTCGTCGATTCGCTGGTCCGCGGTGCTCGAGACCGTGACTGTCAGCGTGCCATCCGTCGCCCCGACCTCGGGCGCAACGGTGACGGTCACCACGCGAGCATCGGTCTGCTCGGGGGGATCGAGGCTGAGCGCCGGCTCCGCCGTCGGGGTCGGCGATGCCGCTCCGGCGGCGCTCGGCGAGCCCACGACGCTCTGGGTTGCGGATGGCAGGGCCGTCGCCGAGGCGCCCGGGGACGGCGCCAACGACGGTGATGGTGACTCCTCCTCGGCAACACACGCACTGGCCGCCAGGATGATGATGGCCGTGAGCCCCGCGCCGATGGGTCGCCTCATCCTTCCATCTCGTCCAGCTCGGGAAGGCGATTGCGGATCGCGTAGCCGGCCGCTTGGGCTCGGCTTTCGAGCGCAAGCTTGGACAGGACGCTGGAAACGTAGTTGCGGACGGTCTTCTCCGCCAGGCTCATGCGGTCGGCGATCTCTCGGTTCGATGCCCCATCCGCGAGGTGCGCAAGGACGCGGCGCTCCTGCTCCGTCAGATCGACGAACGCGCCAGCCTCTTCCAACCTGCTCGTGTTGCGAAGCCGATCGAGCACGCTCTTCGTGACCGCTGGGTCAAGCAGCGATCCGCCGGCAGCGACCGTGCGCACGGCATCGACCAGCTCGGTCGAGCCGACCCGCTTGAGAACGTAGCCGGATGCGCCGGCGTCGATCGCGGCGAAAAGGGCATCGGAATCCGCATAGCTGGTCAGCATGACGACCGGCGTGGCCGGCAGCTCGCTGGTGATCGTGCGACAGGCATCGATCCCTGATCCATCGGGCATGCGGATGTCCATGACGACCACGTCGGGCCGGGTCTGGCGAGCCAGGCGCACCGCCTCCTGGCCGGAGCGGGCCTCGCCCACGACGCTGAAGCCCGGCTGCCGGTCGAGCAGCGAGGCCAGGCCGATGCGGACCACTTCGTGATCGTCGGCGATGAGAATGCGCACGTCGCGCGCGGGCGCGGCGGGATCGGATGGTGGATCGGTCATGTGGGTCGGCGAACGGTCGCCACCGGCATCGTAAGCGACAGCGCCGTTCCCTGCCCGGGCGTGCTCTCGACGCTCAATGTCGCATCGAGCAGCTCGGCGCGGCGGCGCATGTTGGGAAGGCCCTGGGCGCGACCGCGTCGTCCGCGCTCGGCCGTCACGCTGGAGTCGAAACCTGTGCCGTCGTCCCGGATCTCGAGCGTGAATCGTCGTTGCGTGCAGGCCATCCGGACCGTCACGCTGCTGGCGTGGGCGTGACGCAGGACGTTGCTGAAGGCCTCGATCACGATGTGCCGCAGCTGCTCCGCCTGCTCCGCCTGGAGCCGGGGCCTGAACAGGCCCTCGGAGCCGATCTCGAGCTTCACGAGCGTGTGGGCCTGGAGCTCGTCGGCAGCCGCAAGCACGATGGCTTCCACGTCCCGCGTCTCGAGCTGTCCCGACCGCAGGTCGAAGATGGTGCTGCGAATGTCGCCGGTGATCCTGTTCAGCTCGCCCATCACCGTGCCGATCCGGGTGCGTGTCGCCTTCGGTTCGTCACCGACCTCGGCGGACGCCTGCTCGAGGTGCAGTCCGGCGGCGTAGATCGACTGGATGATGCCGTCGTGCAGATCGCGACCGATGCGCTCGCGCTCGCGGAGCAGGAGCTCCCGGCGACGCGCCTCGGCGAGGGCGCGATCGGTCTCGCGCTCGAAGAGCTCCAGGCTGCGGATCATGGCAAGGGCGATGACCAGGCCGGTGAGGGATCGAAAGACCTCGACCGGGATCCCGAGCGTCTCGAGCACGGTCCGCCCGTTCAGGATCGAAGCCGGCGGGAAGGGTGCGGGCAGCGGGATGAGGCCGCCGACGACGGCATAGACGACGAAGGCGATGGCTGCCGCCCGCAGCGCCGGCGCCCCGCGTGGGGCGGCCGCGGATCCGAGGAGGCGGGTGGTGCGGCGGAGTCCGATGGCCACCAGGAGCGAGGCCGGCAGGGCGAGCATGGCCCGCGCGACGACGTCACCCACCGCGAGCGGCGCGCCGACGGCGGCGATAGCCGGGCCGATCTCGTCCGAGCGGAGCCAGGGCCCGGCATCCGGAATGAATCCGGACGCAACCGTGCTCGAGATGGTGATGGTCGCCACTGCCCACAGGCCGGCAGCCAGGGCGGGCACCAGTCGGAGCCAGGCGCGTCCGGCAACCGCATGGTCCGGGCTGGGTGTGCTGAGGATGAGCTCCACGCCGAACTGGAAGAGAAGCGCGAAGCTGAGCGGCTTGAGGAGCAGCTGGACGATCAGCAGCGTCTCGATGATCTGCTGCGGAAGAAAGCCGGCCTGGATGGGGACGAACAGGTAGCCCCACTCCATGAGCCCGTGCACGATGCCGAAGGCAGCCAGCCAGCCGAGCGGCCTGGCCAGCGGCAGCTCCGAGCGCTGCCGGCTCTGCAGCGCAATCGCCAGGCCCATGACGAAGAAGACCTGCCCGTAGATCGACAGGACGATGATTCGGTTCGTCTCGAACAGCTCCGCCAGCCAGCCCATCGCGTCGATCATGGCAGCCTTGATCGATCCGCGGCCGAGACTCGACCGACGAGACCCGTCCCCGGCGCCCCGCCGACGCCGAGCCGCTACGATCCTCGAATGACCTCCGACGCTGATCCTCAGCCGCCGATGCCTCTCGCGGTGCGCCTGTGGTTCGTGGTCGCCTTCGTACTGCTGGCCCTCACTGGCCTGCTGCTGGGACGGATCGTGGAGTTCATCGACTTCAGCGAGCGCGCGCCGTTCAGCCTGCTCGGCATCTTCATGATGATCGAGCTGGCGGCGGTCCTGTTCGGCATCACCGTGGCGCTTCAGCGCAAGCGCATCGCCTACCGGTTCGCCATCGGGATCGCGTTCCTCCCGGTGCCCGTCCTGGCCGGCCTGCCGCCGGTGCTGCTCGATTTTCCGCCGAACGCCGCCAACGGGTGGTACCTCCTCGTGGTCCCGATCGGACTCCTGCTCACGATCGGCCTCCTCGTCGGCCTGCTGCGACCGGCCGCCCGCACCTGGTTCAACGAGGCGTGACGCAGACCATCGCGCCGACCATGAGGGCAGTGGCCAAGACGCGGACTGGCCCGGGCGCCGAGCTGGTGGAGCGGCCGGTTCCGATCCCGGACGCTGGCGAGGTTCTGCTTCGCGTCGACGCGGCGAGCATCTGTGGCACCGACCATCACCTCTACGCCTGGGATGACTGGGCTGCCGAGAACCTGGTGCCGCCGCGGATCCTGGGCCACGAGGTGGCCGGGACCGTCGTGGCAACGGGGGCCGAGGTCAGCCGTGTCAGGGAAGGCGACCTGGTGGGCGTGGAGTCACACCTCTTCGACTGGACCTGCGCGCAATGTGGGCGCGGCGACATGCACCTGTGCCGCAACCTGCGTGTGATCGGAGTCCATGTCGACGGCGGCTTCGCCGAGCAGGTCGTCATTCCCGAGGCGAACGCGATCGAGTCGAATGGCCTGGACCCCGCGATCGTCGCCCTCCAGGAGCCAATGGGCAACGCGGTGC
>JBQTHZ010000182.1:0-16109 GCA_052388515.1 Chloroflexota bacterium
GGCACGGCGTCACCGGCCCAGACTTCGCGGCCGACGCGGAGACCGGAGTTGGGGCGATGCTCGCCAGCCATCCCGAGCTTCATGCCGTCTGGGCAGTCTGGGACGTGCCGGCCACGGGCGTCCTCGCTGCCGCACGTGCGGCCGGTCGCGCCGATCTGGTGGTGACGACGATCGACCTGGGGCTCGACGTGGCGGTCGAGCTCGCCAGGGGCGGCCTTGTCAAGGGCGTCAGTGCGCAGCGCCCGCATGACGCCGGCGTGACTGAAGCCCTCCTGGCAGGGTATGCGCTGTTGGGCAAGGATGCTCCGTCGTTCGTGGCCCTGCCGGCGCTGCCCGTGACCCAGGGCAATGCGATCACCGCCTGGGAAGAGGTGTATCGGCGGCCGCCGCCGACGGCGCTTAGAGACGCCGCGATGACAGTGGCCACCGAGCCCCTTCCGTGAAGGCCGTCCTGCTTCCCGGCCACGCGGAGGTCCGTGTCACCGAACGACCCGAGCCGGAGCCCGGTTCGGGCGAGGTGCTGGTACGCATACAGGCGTGCGCGCTCTGCCGCAGTGACATGTCGCTCTACGACGGCGTGCCGGTGGTGGGCGGCGGTGCCTCTCCCGGGCGGATCATCCCCGGCCACGAGGCCGCCGACGACGTCGTGTCGCTCGGCAGTTGGGAGGCCGATGTGGCGGTCGACGATCGGGTGGCGATCTACCTGGCCCTAGGCTGCGGTCGGTATACCGCGTGTCGCCGCGGATACCTGATGCTGTGCCAGACGTGGCGCTGCCTCGGCTTCGATGTCGATGGCGGAGACGCCGAGTTCGTCGTCGGCCCGGCGACGAACTGCCTGCCGACTCCTGACACGATGACCTACGAAGTGGCGGCCGTGTCAACCGACATGATCGGTACCCAATACAGCACCCAGAAGCGCCTGGGCGTGTCGGGCGCCGACACCGTAGCGATCTTCGGTCTCGGGCCGATGGGCGTTGCCGGGGTACTCGTCGCCAAGGCCCGCGGTGCGCGCGTCATCGCTGTCGAGCGGGACGGCGGCCGGCTCGAGCTGGCGCAGGCCCTGGGGGCTGACGCGGTGGTGGATGCCGAGTCGCCCGATGTGGCCGGTCAGCTTCGGGCGGCACGCGCGGTGCGGGCGTGGACGTGGCAATCGAGTGCTCCGGCAACCCTGTCCCGCGGAACGCCGCCTTGGACGCCACCCGCGCATTGGGGTCCGCCGATCACCGTCAGCATCTTGCGCAGGAATTGGTCGCTGGTTGATGGTCGTGGAGCGCTGTTCGACGCACGCCGGACTGACAAGGTCGTCTTCGTGCCCTCTGCCGGGTAATAGGGGAGGACGTCGTGATGGACCACTTCTTCGACGACCATCAGCGCGCGACAATCGAGGCCGCCATGGCTCGGATCATCCCGACGGACGACACGCCTGGAGCCACGGAGGCCGGGGCGGTCGAGTTCCTTGATCGCTACCTCGCCGGGCTCGAGCGCATCTTCGCGAAGCCCGACGGGAGCGGTTTCGAGGCGCTCTCCGGCCGGCCCGCCGAGGCCTGGCAACGCCGTATCGGCCGCATCCGGGCGGTGTACGAGGCAGGAATCGCCGACCTCGATGCGCGGTGTGGGGCCGCGTTCGGGACGGACTTCGCTGGCCTCGACCCGGCCCAGCAGGACGACATCCTGAGGCAGCTGGATCCAGGTTCCGCGGTCCTGCCTGGCGACGTCGGCGGCGAGTCCCCGCCGCTTCAGCAGACCAAGGCGGAGATCGATCTCGACTTCTTCCCGCTGCTCTGCCTCCATACGCGCCAGGGGTTCTATGCTGACCCGATCTACGGCGGCAACCGGGAGCGCGTCGGCTGGGACACGATCGGCTTCCCAGGGCCCGTCTCCCTCGCCGAGGTCCATACCGGTCGCTACAGCACGCTGAAATGGTTCGCCGAGCACCAGCCCGAGCGCGACAGGGACACCGACCGTGGTGCGTAAGCCCAACCCGCCGAAGGCGGCGGTCTGCATCATCGGCGCCGGTGCCTCAGGCGCGGCCGCTGCCAAGGTCCTGACCGAGCGTGGCGTCAGCGTGGTCGCGCTCGAGAAAGGCCCGTGGCGAACCCGGGAGACGTTCGGCGGCGATGAGCTCGCGAACATCAACCGCTACAACCTGTGGCCCGATCCGCTCCTGAACCCGCGGACGGTGCGCACGTCAGCCGACGAGGAGCCGGTCGTCGACCTGTTCTGCCCCGTGCCCCAGATGGTCGGTGGCGGGACGGTCCATTGGCAGGGCTGGCTGCCGCGGTTCACCGAAGACGACTTCCGGATGCGAACGATCGCCGGCGACGTCGAAGGCGCAACGCTGGCGGACTGGCCGATCAGCTACGCCGAGCTGGAGCCGTACTACTCGCAGGTCGAGTGGGCGTTCGGCGTCTCGGGTCAGGCCGGCGCGAACGCGTTCGAAGGACCCCGGAGCCGAGGCTATCCGTGCCCGCCGCTGCCCGTCTCCCGCTACGCGGAGCAGTTCCACCGGGGCTGTCAGCGGCTCGGCTGGAACTCATTCCCGACGCCGCAAGCCGCATTGTCCCGACCGTTCAACGGCCGCCCGCAGACGGTCATCAGTGCCTTCGCGCAGCAGCACGGTGACCCGACCGGCACCCGGTCGAGCGCGCTCAACGTCTTCGTACCGGACGCGCTCCAGACGGGACGCTACGACCTCCGTCCCGAGAGTTACGTCCGCGAGATCACCGTCGACGCGCAGGGGCGTGCACGGAGCGCCGTGTACGTGGACGCCGACGGAGATGTCCTGGAGCAACACGCCGATGTGATCATCCTCGCCTGCGGCGCCGTCGAGTCCGCCCGGCTGTTGCTACTGTCACGGTCGGGCCGGTTCCCGAACGGGCTGGCAAACGGCAGCGACCTCGTCGGTCGCAACGTCACGTTCCACGAGTACAGCGCGGCCGTCGGGGTGTTCGACGACCCGATCTACGCCTGGGCCGGTGGCGGCTATGTCAGCGCCAGCAGCTTCCAGTTCTATCAGCACGATAATTCGCGCGGCCACGTCAGCGGCGGTCACATCGCGGCGGCCGGCGTTGGCATCCCGCTGCCGATCAACTGGGCCCTGCCCGGGCGTCCGCTCTGGGGCGCCGAGGCGAAGCGGATCGATCGCGACTACTTCAACCACAGCATGGCGGTTGCGATGGTCGTCCACGACATGCCCCAGCACGAGAACCGTGTGGATCTCGATGAGCACATAGCGGATGCGTGGGGTTTACCTGCCGCGCGGATCACCCTCAAGCCGCATCCCAACGATCTGGCGCAGGGCCGGTTCCTCATCGATCGCAGCGCCGAGATCCTCGAGGCGGCCGACGCGACGCAGATCCAGAAGGTCTACATCGATCGGATCACCGGCAACTGCTCGCACCAGCACGGGACCACGCGGATGGGGGACGACCCGGACAGCTCGGTGCTGGACCGATGGTGCCGTGCGCACGAGGTCGACAACCTCTTCGTTGTCGACGGCGGCCCATTCCCGACTGCAACGGGCGCCAACCCGACCCTCACCATCATGGCCAACGCCTGGCGGGTGGCCGAGCGCATCGCCGACCAGCGTCGGGCCGGCTGACGCGATGGCGCAGTACGACCTGCCCCTGGACGAGCTTCGCGCCTACCGGCCCGAACGGCACGAGCCGTCGGACTTCGACACGTTCTGGCGGGACACGCTCGCGGACGCCCGCGCCGCCGCCTTCGCCCCACGGTTCGAGCCGTTCGACGCGGGCCTGACGACCGTCGACGTCTTCGATGTCACGTTCGCCGGCTTCGGTGGCGACCCGATCAAAGCGTGGCTTCTCCTACCCGCGTCCCGCGATGACCGCCTGCCCTGCATCGTCGAGTATCTGGGATACGGACGAGGTCGCGGTCATGCGATGGAGCGGCTCGCCTGGGCGTCGATGGGCTACGCCCATCTGGTCGTCGATGCGCGCGGCCAGGGCGCGCAGTGGTCGCAGGGAGAGACGCCTGATCCCCATGCCGCCGGCGGTCCGCAGCACCCCGGCTTCCTGACCCGCGGCATCGAACACCCTAATGACTATTACTACCGCCGCCTGATCACGGACTCCGTCCTGGCTGCCGACCTCATCATCGACCATCCCGCAATCGACGGGAGCCGCATCGTCGTCTGTGGGACGAGCCAGGGGGGTGGTCTGGCCCTTGCCGTCGCGGGCCTGTCGACCAACGTGGCCGCGCTCATGTCCGAGGTGCCGTTCCTGTCCGACATCCGTCGAGCGATCCAGATCACAGATGCCTACCCGTACGCGGAACTAGTGGGGTACCTGCGAATCCAGCGCAGCGCGGTGGAGTCGGCGTTCAGGACCCTCGACTACGTCGACGGGGTCAACTTCGCCGCCCGGGCCAGTGCGCCCGCCCTGTTCTCAGTTGGCCTCATGGACCTCATCTGTCCGCCATCGACGGTATTCGCCGCCTTCAACCACTACGGCGGGCAAAAGCGTATCAGCGTGTGGCCCTACAACGGCCACGACGGCGGGGGCGCCCAGCACGCGGTCGAGCGTGCGGAGTTCTTGAGGTCCCTCTGGCCGCGGACCGCTGGCCGCAGCAGCAGTCCTTCCTGACGCCGCAGATCGCATCGCTCGATCCGCCGGAGCGATTACCCTTGCCATCCAAGCATGCTGGCACGCCTCCCTGACTTGCTCGCTCAACGAGTAAGCGCTTAGTGGCGGGCCCGACCGGATTCGAACCGGCGATCTCCAGCGTGACAGGCTGGCATGTTGGGCCACTACACCACGGGCCCGCGGGAGTGACGGTGGCGGAGCATAGCATAGCCCGCCGGTGCCTTCAGGCGGCCGATCCAGACCCCAACTCGCGGGCAAGCCGCACCGCGACGAGGAGATAGGCAAGCATCCCGACGGCTGCCAGCAGCGCCGATCCAATGAGCGGGACGACGTACGCCGCCTCGCGCAGCGAGCTCGAAACGGCGGCGGCGGCGAGGCCGAGGAGGACCGCCGCAAGGACCGATGCGACGAGGGCACCGGCGCTCCGCGCCCAGCGAGCTCCGCGGGCGATCCCGATCAACAGGACGATGTGCGTGGCGCCGACGGTGAGGACCGCCAAGGCCACGGCGGTCAGGGCCCCGCCCAGCGCATCGGCGTCGATGGCGAGCGGTGGCAGGCGCGCAAGGAGCCATTCCCTGCCCAGCACGGCAACTCCCATGATCCCGATGCCGACCAGCAGCCAGGCCACCGCGCCGATGACGAAGACCGTGCGCGTCACGCGCGATCGCGGGCGGCTAGCGACGTGGCCGGAGCAGGAGGATGGCGGCCACGCCAAACACGAGCGTGCTCACCGTCAGTGCGATGGCGAGCACGACGTCCGGCGGCGGATTGGCCATCGCCAGGAGCGCGCCGGCCACCGACAGCGCGGCCGCTGCGCCCGCCAGCGCGCCCGTGATCAGCCGAGCCCGAGGGGCTTCCCCGAACACGGCCAGTGCCCCGGCGGTCAGCGCGCCGCCCAGCACGAGGATCCCCACACCCAGGAGCGCCGGCGCGATACTGAGGGAAGCGACGTTCGGCGGCGGGTCACCGGCATAGCGAGAGCCGATGGTGAGGGCCATGGCGATCATGCCGATCCCGGTGATGACGAGCGCGATGCCGCCCACGACGACGCCGACCGTCGCGGCGGCCGTGGCCTCGCCGAGATGCGCCGGCGCCAGGGAGTGATGTCCGCGTCCGCGAGCTCCAGCGGCGGAGGCGGCGCGGATCGGTCGTCTGCTGCTCATCGGCGACGGATTGTACGCGGTGTCCCGGTGATCGTGCCGGGCAGCCGTATACTCCTGCCCGCATGCCGTATGAGCTGCCGCCGGATCCGAGCACCGAGCGGCGGGCCCGCCTCACCCGGAGGGTGAGCTTCGCGTTCGCCGCCCTGCTGGTCGTGCTCGTCACGTACCTCGGGTACGTGGGATACGAGGGTTCGCGGCAGCTGACCGATGCGCCAAACCCGACCGCCGACTGTCGCACGCCGGCCACGATGGGGTGGACCTACGAGGCGATCGGGTACGACATCGCCACCGACGCGGAGCTCGCGACCGAGATCGACCCGCTGGCGTGCGCCCGGCAGGGATCGCCAGCCGGTGACGAGGTGCGCGTGGACGAGATCGCGCTCGCCGGCTGGTACATCCCGGCAGCCGGCGACGCCGGACCGAGCGGACCGACCGTCGTCGTGGCGCACGGCTGGGGAAGCAACAAGAGCGCCATGCTCGACCGCGCGGCGGTCCTGCACGACGCCTACAACCTCCTCATCCTCGACTTCCGGAACCACGGGCAGAGCACCGACGCCGCGACCACCCAGGGCGTCCGAGAGGCGGACGACCTGCGAGCGATGATCGACTGGCTGGAGCGGGAAAAGGGTCCCGAGCGGATCGCGGTGCTCGGCGTCTCGATGGGCGGCGCGACCGCGCTGGCCGAGGCGGCCGGGGACGATCGAATCGACGGCGTCATCGTTGAGTCCGTCCACGCGACCCTGGCCCACGCCGCCCAGGCGCGTCTCGCTGGGGCCGGGTACCCTGCCTCGTTGCCGGGCAGCTGGGCGATCCTGCTCGGTGCGCTGATCCGCACCGGCGTGGATGTCTCGGCCATCGATCCGGTGCGCACCGTCGAGCGACTGGACGAGCGTCCGCTCCTGCTCATCCACGGCGAAGCGGACGGTTCGATCGGACCGGAGGACGCGGGTTCACTGGTGGCGGCGGCGGCCGAGGCCGGCTCCCCGACGGAGCTCCACGTCTGCCCGGCGGCCGGCCACGGACAGTCCGACGAGGTCTGCGCGGAAGACTACGGGGGTTGGGTGCTAGGCTTCCTCGAGCGCGTCATGGCTCCGGCCGACTGAGGCGCCAAGCCCGCCCGTTGACCGATGCCGCTCGTCTCGTCGTGCGGCACGCACCTGAGGTACGGATTCAATGACCCTGGCTCCCTCCGATGTCGACGCGCGCTTCGATCGCACCATCGACCGTTGGTTCCGCGACCAGCTGGCGATGCGACCCGAGTCGGCGACCTTCCTCGGCATCCACGACCATGACGGGGAGCTCTCGTCCGGCGGCCGCGACGCGGTCGATGATGAGGTCGCCTTCTTCCGCCGCACGATCGACGAGCTGTCGGCGTTCGATCCGGCGGAGCTCAGCGCGGATCGCGCCCTCGACCGCGACCTGGCAATTCACCAGGCGCGCATCGGCCTGTTCTGGCAGACGGAGTACCGGCCGTGGGCAGGCTCGTCCGGTGGGGCGGAGCATGTCGGCGAGGCGCTCTTTCCGCTCTTCACGCGGGACTTCGCCCCGCTGCGCGATCGGCTCGAGAGCATCGTGCAACGGCTCGATGGCTCACCTCGGCTCCTCGAGCAGACGCGCGAGCGAGTCACGGATCCGGTAAAGCTGTGGACAGAGATCGACCTCGAGTCGACTGAGCAGATGCCCGCCTTTCTCGACACCATCCTGGCTGCCGCCCGCACCGATGGAGGCGACGACGCGCTCGCCGACCGGCTGGCCGCATCGGTCGAGGCCACCAAGGCCGCACTGGAGGAGCATGCGAGCTGGTTGCGGAACGATGTCCTGCCGCGCGCAAGCGCGGATTGGAAGGCGGGTGCCGAGCGCTTCGAGGAGATGCTTCGCCTGCGCGAGCTCGAGGCGGATGGCGACGAGATCCTGGCCGTCGGCGAGGACCTCCTCGTCTCGGAAACGGCCGCGCGCGATGCGCTCGCCGCGGAGATCGATCCGACGGCGTCGCTCACCGAGGTCGCGGACATCGTCAAGAACGACCACGCCGCCACGTTCGTGGAGTCGCTGGGCGAGTACCGCGCGTCGATGGACGCGGCGCGTGACTTCGTGGTGGACAACGGCCTCGCGACCCCGCCCGATGAGGATCATCTCAAGGTCATCGAGACGCCCTCGTTCATACGGCACCTGATCCCGTTCGCCGCCTATTACGAACCCGCCAAGTTCGACCGCAGCCCGGTCGGCATCTATATCGTCACGCCGCCCTCGTCGCCCGACATGATGCGCGAGCACAGCCGCGCCTCGATCAGCAACACCTCCGTCCACGAGGCGTATCCAGGCCATCACCTTCAGCTGAGCGCGGCCATCACCAACCCGAGCCTGGTGCGCCTGTTCTCCGGTGCGCCCGAGTTCGCGGAGGGCTGGGCGTTCTACTGCGAGCGGATGATGAAGGAACACGGCTTCGACGACACGCCGAAGGGCTGGTATGTCGTCCACACCGATGCCATCTGGCGGGCGACGCGCATCATCCTCGACGTGAGTCTCCACCGCGGGCTGATCGGCTTCGACGAGGCAGTCGACCGTCTGGTGGCCGAGACCGGGTTCGAGCGGCCCGCCGCCCTGGCCGAGGTCAAGCGCTACACCTCGACGCCGACCTACCAGCTCAGCTACC
The DNA here is from genome assembly GCA_052388515.1 of Chloroflexota bacterium. GTDB lineage: Bacteria > Chloroflexota > Limnocylindria > QHBO01 > QHBO01 > JACDBZ01. The sequence goes on from JBQTHZ010000182.1 coordinate 8,421, forward strand.
TGTTCGGACGGCACATGATCGAGAAGCTCAAGGCCGACGTGCAGGCACGCGAGGGCGCCCGCTTCGAGCTGCGGCGCTTCCACGACACCCTGATCTACGGGGGCACCATGCCGGTCAGCTACGCACGCCGCCTGTTCGAGACGAACGGCCGATGAGACGGCTGCGCCCGATCATCGGTCTTGCGCTCATCCTGGCAGCCTGCGGCACGGATCCGACCGCGACGCCCGCCCCGGCCTGCCCGACCGAGGCGCCCACATCGGTCTCCGCGCAGGCGACCCTGGATGGAGCCGAGCTTGCCACGCTGCAGATCGGCGGGGCAGTCGAGGGCGAGCTCGTGATGGAGCTCTATGGCCAGGAGGCGCCGATCGCGACCGCCAGCTTCGTCGCCCTCGCGCGCTGCGGCTTCTACGACGGCGTCACCTTCCACCGGGTCATCCCGGGCTTCGTCATCCAGGCCGGCGATCCACAGACGAAGGCGAACCGCGGAGACTTCGCCGGGGTCGGGTCAGGCGGTCCGGACTACGAGTTCGAGATCGAGCCGCCGGCCGACGGGCTGCGCTACGACGCGTACGTGGTCGCCATGGCGAATGACACCCGCGCCAACGGAAGCCAATTCTTCATCAACCTCGCCGATCTCGACGAGCAGCTGCGGGCGGTGGGCGTCTACACCATCTTCGGCAACGTCATCGAGGGCTCCGACGTCGTGGACGCCGTCGCGCGGGTGCCGGTGAGTGGAACGGACCTGCCGCTGACGCCGGTCATCATCGAGTCGATCACGATCTCGGCGGATCCCGGAGCGTCGCCGCCGGAATAGACGCACCCACCGCCCCCGCCCGGCTTGGCTCGCTGATGTTGCCGATTTGCGCTGAGCCGCAACCAACTACGACCTTGGCGCTGTCTGCTACGACCTTGGCGCTGTCTGCGACCATGCTTGGCGCCAGGGCGCAAACCACGATGGGAAATGTGCTGAATCGACGGCCATTTCGGCCCTACCTCGTTGTTGCTTGCGCTGGGGCGCAAGCGCACCGGGTGCGGCTGGCACGCGCTCGATGACCGAACGCCGCGTTCGCGATGTATCGCGGCGGGTGCGCCAAACGTTGGTCTGGGGCGCGATTCCCGCGGAATATGAAGGATGGGGACGCCTGTGGCCCGCCTCCGGGCGCAGCTCAGGCGTCCGACGCGGTCGTGGAATGCGGGAATCGCGCCTCCCGCCGCCCTCCGGCGCTATGGCCTCGAAGGATCGCGAGCGATGCGGACGCACGAGACCTGCCGGGGTCGTTGACCACCGGGTGCGGAAGCGCTCCAGCCGAGCAGGACCAGGACGAGTTCGCGTGTCGCTGCCATTCGAAGCGCTTTGCTTTATAAAGGAAACTAAACCTCCGAAACCCTTGTCTAAAGAGAACAGGCGGTCTATCCTAAGCGTGCTGTTCGCACAGCGATTCACTACTGGTCGCAAGGCCATGGGTAGGTTTGGGTTAGGGTAGTGCGGGAAACCGTGCGTGAAAGATGCCCTTGCGGTTAGCGAATCCGGCAGCAATGAAGGCCCCCGCTTCGGCGGGGGCCTTCGACTATCCCGGCCGTGCACCGTCGACCCGCATGACGCGCATCGATCGCGCGTGTACCATGCCCAACGGCCCACGATCGGCCGACTCGCCCAAGCGACAGCGCGCCGGTAGCTCAGTGGATAGAGCGTCGGCCTCCGGAGCCGAAGGTCGCAGGTTCGAATCCTGTCCGGCGCGCCAGATCGTCGAAGCTCGGGAGCTGCGAGGGGGAGTTCCGTCTGGTCCAGCTGACGAGCCGCGCGAACCCATGACGCGGCCATGGAGGAGGAACCATTGAAACACCTACGACTATTCGCCGTCCTCGCCGCGATGATCATCTTCGCGACGGCCTGCACCGGCGGCGGGGAATCCCCGAGCGCCGAGGAGGAGAGCGAGGCGCCCGAGAGCCAGGCGATGGAATCAGAGGCCCCCGAATCACAGGCGGCCGAGATGCCGGAGGAGCTGGTCATCGGGTTCGTACCCTCGCGTGAGGCAGACGCGCTGGTGGACACGATTCAGCCGGTTGCCGACTACCTGTCCGAGCAGCTTGGAATCCCGGTGAGCGGCGTCGTCACCCCGGATTACACCGGTCTGGTGACCGCCATGGAGAGTGAGCAGGCCCACATCGGCGCCTTCGGCCCGTTCTCCCTGCTCCAGGCACGCGACCGCGCGGGCGCAGAGATCATTCTTCAGTCCGAGCGATTCGGCAGCGCCACGTACCACACCCAGTTCATGACGAACGATCCCGACACGTACTGCGATGACGAGCCCGTCGAGACCGAGGATGGGTGGCTCAACTGCAACGGAACGGCCGATGCGGACACCGGGCCGGTTGCGGAAGAGAAGATCGCGGACATCGAGCCGGGCACGATGGTCAGCTTCGTGGAGGCAGCTTCGGCGTCGGGGTACATCTTCCCGGCCACGATCTTCCTCAGCCAAGGGATCGATCCCGAAGAGGACATCGACCCGATCTTCGCTGGGGGCCATGACGCGTCCGTCATCGCCGTCTGCGAGGGCCAGGCCGAGGTCGGCGTTGCCTTCGACGACGCGCGAGGTGCCGCAGAGACCACCTGTGACGTCGCGAACGAGGTCGTCGTGTTCGCCTACGGCCCCGAGATTCCCAATGACGGCTGGGCCGTGCTCGGGAGCCTTCCAGACGAGCTGAAGGAGGACATCAAGCAGGCGCTGCTTGACTACGCCGCCAGCGAGGAAGGGGCTGCCGTGCTCCAGGAGATCTACGAGATCGACAACCTCGTCGAGGCCGACCAGGAGTCCTTCCAGATCGTCGAGGATGCTGCTGAGCAGCTCGGCGTCACGTCCGACTGAGCGACTCGGCGTCAGGGGCGGGTTGGCGACGGCCCGCCCCTTTCGTCACCATCCATGATTCGCTTCACGAATGCATCCGTCACCTACCCCGGTGGCGTCCATGCTCTGAAGAACCTCACGCTCGAGATTCCCGATGGCCAGATGATGGTCATCGTCGGGCTCTCAGGCGCCGGAAAGTCGACCCTCATCCGCGCCATCAACGGGCTGGTGCCCCTCACCGGCGGGGACGTGACCATCGACGATGTCAGCGTACGGCGTGCGAAGCCGAAGCAGCTCCGAGAGATCCGATCGAAGATCGGGATGATCTTCCAGACCTTCAACCTCGTGAAGCGCACCAGCGTCCTCAACAACGTGCTGATGGGCCGTCTCCACGACGCCGGCACCATGCGATCGCTGCTCGGCTGGTACGGCGCTGAAGACACCGAGATCGCGATGCGGTCCCTGGAACGCGTCGGGATCGTGGAGAAGGCCTACGTACGGGCCAGCAACCTCTCCGGCGGCCAGCAGCAGCGGGTCGGCATCGCGCGGGCGCTCGCCCAGCAGCCCAGGATCATCCTCGCGGACGAGCCCGTCGCCAGCCTGGATCCGCCCACCAGCCACGTCGTGATGCGCGACCTTCAGCGCATCAACCGCGAGCTCGGTATGACCACGATCGTCAATCTTCACTTCCTCGACCTCGCCAAGGTCTACGGCGAACGCATCATCGGCATGCGGGCGGGTGAGCTCGTGTACGACGGGACCGGCGACCGAGCCGATGAGGACGTCTTCCGCGACATCTACGGCCGCTCGCTCACGGCTGACGACGTGATGGGCGAGGCCGCGGCCGCCGGATGACCGCGGCGAGCCCCCCGGCGGCGCACGGCGAACGGCCACCCAAGCCACGCCCATCGCCGATGGGCCCGATCGCGCTGCTGCTCTTCCTGGCCGGGACGTGGTGGGCCGCCAGCGCGGAGTTCGGTATCAGCTTCGACATCGGCGAGCTCGTCGACAACCTCACCCGCGGCGCGGACATCCTCGCCGAGTTCTATCCGCCCAACTGGGACTATCTTCCGGACATCGTCGGTCCTCTGCTCGAGACGTTCGCGATGGCGATCATCGCGTCGGTCATCGGCTGCGGCCTCGCGCTGCCGTTCTCCTTCCTCGCCTCGCGGGTCACCACCCCGAACCTCGCCGCGTACCTGGCCGATCGTGGAATCCTCAACGTCGTCCGTGCCCTTCCGGACCTCCTGTACGCACTGGTTTTCGTGGCCGCCCTCGGGATCGGCCCCCTCCCGGGCATCCTGGCGCTCGTCCTGTTCAACATCGGCGTGGTGGCCAAGCTACTCTCCGAAACGGTCGATGGCGTCGACCCGGGGCCGATCGAGGCGAGCAACGCGGCCGGGGGCAACCGCCTCCAGATGGTGCGCTGGGCGGTCCTGCCACAGGTGCTCCCGAACTACGTCGCGTACTCGCTCTACGTCTTCGAGCTGAACGTCCGGGCTTCGGCGGTGCTCGGCCTGGTGGGCGCGGGTGGCATCGGCCTCGAGATCAACACGCAGCGCCAGTTCTTCAACTACCCGAACCTCAGCGTCATCCTGATCGTCATCTTCGTGGCAGTCTTTGTCATCGAGGTCTTCTCCATCTGGCTCAGGCGGCGGCTGGTCTAGGCGCATGACGACGATCAGTACCAGCCTCCGGCCCGGCCGCCCCTCCGCCCTCGGCCTGCGCATTGGTCTGCTGGTCACGCTGACACTGTTCATCGGCTCGATCGTCATCCTCGACTTCGAGCCGGAGCGGCTGCTGGAGCTGCCAGCCGGCGTTGCCCAGGTCTTCTGGCGCATGTTCCTGGAGACTGGTCCGGAGTGGGGCTATCTCGGGCCCGCTCTGGGCCTGATGGTCGAATCGATCCAGATTGCCTGGATCGGCACGATCATCGGCGCCATCATCTCGCTGCCGTTCGGCTTCTTCGGCGCCAAGAACATCACCAGTGGGCTGACCTCGAGCATCGTGCGACAGGTGCTCAACGGCATCCGCGCCATCCCGGAGATCCTGGTGGCGGTGATCATCTTCATCCCGATGGTCGGGCTGGGTGCCTACGCCGGTGCGCTCGCCATCGGCATCCATTCGATCGGGACGCTCGGCAAGCTGAGCGCAGAGGTCATCGAGGGGATCGACCCCGGACCCGTCGAGGCCGCGCGCGCCGCCGGCGGACGGTCGCTGCAGGTCCAGCGCTGGGGCGTGCTCCCGCAGGTCCTTCCGGAGATCGTTGCCTTCTGGCTCTACCGGTTCGAGATCAACGTGCGCGCCTCGGCGGTCCTCGGCGTGCTGGGTGCCGGCGGCATCGGCGAGGCGCTGGTGCAGTCTCTTCGATTCGCGCGGTACGACCGCGCCGGGATGTGCGTCATCGTCGTCATCGTGATCACCATCGCCATCGACTACGTGTCCGGCTCGGTGCGCCGCCGCATCATCCAGGGCTCGGGAGGACGGCCGCGGCACGGCGAAGAGCTCGAGCAGCCGGAGTTCGCGGAGGTTGCTCGACCAGCATGAGTGCGCCCGGACCGTCCACCCAGGGCACGCATCGACCTACCGACGCTGGCGCGCGGTGCCGACGAGACACCGCCTGGTCAGCAACGGCGCCGCCTGGACGACGGCCGCGCCGGCGGCCGCGAGAAACAGGCCGATGAGCTGGAGCGGCCCCAGCCGCTCGCCGAGGAAGACGATGGCGAGCACGGCGATCTGGATCGTCATCGTGTTGTTGACCACGCTCGACTCGACCGCTGTCAGCGTCCGCAGGGTGTGGTTCCACAGCGTGAACGCGAAGGCCGTGTTCGCGACGGCCAGCCAGGCGACGATCAGCCAACCGGCCGCGTTCAGGCGTGGCCAACCCTCGAGGAGCACGCCGACCGCCAGCAGGACGACCGCACCGACCGCCATGCTCGCCGCCGTCAGGCCGATCGGCCCGCCGAGCCGATGGCTCGCATCGCGCGCCAGGCCGCGGCCGAGGTGCGCCGAGATCGCGCTGGCGGCCACGCAGATGCCGGCGGCGGCGAAGCCGACGGTGGCATCGGCTCCTGCCTGGAAGGGACCGAAGTAGAGGAAGGCTCCGATGATGAGGAGCCCGATGCCGGCACCCTGCCACGCCGACGGGCGCTCGGCTCTGCCCGCCAGCGCCATGACCGCCACGGCCGCGGGAATCGACGAGAGCACCAGGTTGACCGCCGTGGCCGGCAGCACGGCGAGCGCCGCGAACTGGGCGCCCTGCGCGACGGCGATGAAGAGCAGTCCGTAGACCGTGACACGGGCGAGGAGCGCCGTGGAGATCGGCGAGGAGGCATGAGCGGCTCGCACCGCGCGGATGCCGAACGGCAGGAGAACCGCCGCCGCCAATGCGTAGCGCAGGCCCGCGAAGCTGATCGGTTGCAGGTCGAGATCGTCGAGGCCGATCTTGATGAGCACCCAGGACGTCGACCACAGGAACGTGACGAGCAGTCCCTGCAGCACCGCCTTCGCATGCTGACGCCCGGTTCGGGGGTCGGAGATCATCGGTCCTGACAAAGCCGGCCACCTTAGCACGGTGCGTGGCATCATCGGTCCATGCAGGAGATCAGCGCAGCGAGCGAGCTGCGCCGTCGTGACCGACTCAGCCGGGAGGCGGAGGAGGCGAGGCTCAGTCCGGCGGCCACGCGCTCCACGGCATCGAAGGGTCGGGATCGCCCCGAGGAACCGGACGCGTTCAGGACGGCATTCGAGCGGGATCGAGATCGGATCATTCACTCGAAGGCATTCCGGCGGCTGAAGCACAAGACGCAGGTCTTTCTCAACCCGGAGGGTGACCACTTCGTCACCCGCCTGACGCATACGATGCAGGTCACTCAGGTGGCTCGGGCGCTCGCGAACGCGCTGGGCCTGAACGAGCCCTTGGCGGAGGCGATCGCCCTGGGACACGACGTCGGTCACTCCCCGTTCGGCCACACCGGCGAGGATGCCCTCAGCCCGTATTTCGACCCCGACGGCTGGCACCATGCCGCGCAGAGCGTGCGCGTGTTCGAGGTGCTCGAGGACGCCAACCTGACCTGGGAGGTGCGCGACGGCATCCGGGCGCACTCCTGGAAGATCCATCCGCCACCGGCCACGCCGGAGGCGTACTGCGTCCGCTTCGCCGATCGAATCGCGTACCTCGCCCACGACGCGCTCGACGCGCTGCGCGCCGGCACCCTCGGACGCGGGGCGTTCCCGGCGGGCGTGCTCGAGCGCTTCGGCGAGCCGGGCAAGGCATGGATCAACTCGATGATCACGGCGGTCATCGAGGAATCACTCGAGACCGGGGCGGTGCGCATGGACGACGACACGCTGAGCGTGATGAACCTGCTCCGCGACTTCATGTTCGAGCACGTCTACCAATCGGCTGAGCAGCTCCGGCAGCAGCGACGCGCCATCTCCGTCATCCGCGACCTCATGGACTGGCACCTCGAGCATCCCGACGAGATCCCCGACTCGTACCGCCAGGACGAGGCCTCACCCCAGACGCAGGCGGCCGACTACATCGCCGGGATGACCGACCGATACGCCCTCGCCACCCACGACCGTCTCTTCCGACCGACCTTGAACCTCTGACCGCGCGGCGCGGCGCCTCCCCACCCTGGGATGTCGCCACCGGCTCGTCCTGGCGACCTTAGGCTCAATTCGGGCACGCGCGACGCGCGAAACGACTCGGTCCACGCTCAGCGGGAGACAGCAGAGTCGCGATCGGCGACGCCTGGCGCGCCCACGGTCGCCAGGACGAGCCTCTGGCAATTCGCGGGATCCTCCGCGAGCGTCAGCGAAAGACGCGCAGGGCGCCGGG
>JBQTHZ010000183.1:0-5975 GCA_052388515.1 Chloroflexota bacterium
GGACGGCCGGGATGGCCGCTGATCAGCACGTGCCCGTCGACGTTGTGGTAGACGAGCTCGATCCTCCGCGGCTCACCGCTCTGACGACCGATGGTCGTGATGTCCATCGTCTCGCCGCGCTTCAGGGTCTCGACGATCTGCCCGTTCATCGGCTGACCCCTGCACCTGTCTCTGGCATCGACGCTCACCGTCAGCTCGTCGGCCCCGCGCACGATCGTGATCTCGAGCGCGCCCTCTCCGGCCAGTGCCTCGAAGAGGTCATCGGCGCTGCTGATCGGCGTGCCACCGACGGCGACGATCAGGTCGCCCTCGGCGATTCCACCCTTTGCGGCAGGGGAGTCGTCCTCCACCTCGCGGACCAGGAGGCCGTCACGTTCCGGCAGGCCGACCGAGCGTCGCAGCTGGCGGGCGACATGCGACGGAGCACGGCCGACGCCGAGCCGGCGGCGGGTCGGGGACTCGCCGCGACCGAGCGCGTTGACCTTCTCCCGGAGTCCCGCATCGGCCGCGATTGCAAGGTAGAAGCCGTTGCCGAGCCGATTCGTGTTGATCCCGAGGAGGTTGCCCTCGAGGTCCACCACCGGGCCGCCCGACGAGCCGGGCATCAGCGGCGCGGTGTGCTCGACGGCGCCGGCCACGCGTCGTCCGCGCGGTCCGCGGAAGGATCGGCCCGTGCCGCTCACGAATCCGAAGGTCACGCGCGGGCCATGGCCGTGCGGGTTGCCCAGGGCGACCACCGGGCCGCCGACGCCGGGTGCATCGGTCCCGAGCTGAAGGGCCGTCGCGCCCTCCGTCGCCGCCTCCAGGACGGCGAGGTCGCCATCGGCGTCGACGCCGATGACCTTCGCATCGGCACTGCGTCCATCGGCGAACGTGATCGTCACCTCGTCTCCGTGCAGGTTGTGGGCATTCGTCAGGATCCGGTTCTCGCCGATCACCACGCCTGAGCCGCCACGCCATCGGTTGCCGATGCCGACCACCGAGGGTCCGACGCGCTCCGCGATCTCGCCGATCTCCCGGCCCAAATCTGCCAGGGCTGTCATTGCATGTTCTCCAGTTGGGTTTCTTGTTGGTAGGATGTGACTTGCAATGCGCAAGTTACTCCTTCGACAGCCGCTGTCAAGGCCGATGCCCTACGATCGCGGCATGCCTCCCGCCCAGACCCCCCTGGCCGCCGCCCTCGAGCGCGTCGGCGACCGCTGGAGCCTCTTGCTGATCGAGGCCCTCCTCGAGGGGCCGCGCCGTTTCGGCGAGCTCTCAGATGCCATCGCAGGGCTCGCGCCGAACATCCTGTCGGAACGGCTGAAGCGCCTGGAAGGGGAGCGGATCGTGCGAGCCACGCCGTACTCCGAGCGACCCCCGCGCTTCACCTATGCCCTCACCGATGAGGGAGAGGAGCTGGCCGGCGTCCTTCGGCTCCTGGCGGACTGGGGTGCGCGAGGCTCGGTTCACGCGGAGCCGATGCGCCACGCGCTGTGCGGGACCCCCATCGAGGCTCGCCTCTGGTGCCCGACCTGCGCTCGCGCCGTCGATCGCCCCGAGGCCGACGAGCTCCGCTTCGTCTGAGCTCAGCCGTCAGCGGGTCGCCCGGAACCCTCGCAGAGGCGGAAGCTCCCGCTGGTCGTTGCCCGGTAGTCCAGTGATTCGTCCGCTGCGTCTACGACGACGTGGTAGCCGTCGACCAGGGCCTGGGTATAGGTCTGCCCCGGCTCGGGACATCCGAGCGAGCCGTCCGGCCAGGTCATCGCGCTGGCGCGAATGGTCTCGAGCTCCGCCGCGTCCACGCCCGTTCGACGCGCGGCGTCGTCGAGGATCGCGTCGAGCTGCTCTGCCGGCACCTCTCCGATCACGGCGGCTGGATCGCTCGGCGCCGGTGCGACGATCGCATCGGTCGGCGCCGGCCGCTCCGTTACCGGCCGGATGCCCGGCGTGCACGCGGCCAGCACGCCGATGAGCATGGCGGCAAGCAGCGCAATCGTGGGCCGAGGGCTGACCATGCAGCAATGACGCGCCCGGGCCCTGAGCGGTTGCGTCGGCGCGTGGTCCTTGACCATCCGTTCGTACCGAAACGTTGACGCGCGCGACGGCCCTGGCCTACGCTGCCCGCGCTGTCCCGCACATGCCCCGCCCTGCCGAGCAGTGCTGTGCGTACGCCATGCGTTAGAGGGAGAAACCATGCGTCGCGCCACCGTTCTGTCCGTCCTGCTCGCGCTCGTCTGCACGATGTTCGGTGGCACCACCGTCTTCGCCGTCGATCCAGATCTCGAGCGCCCTCCGCGACCCCTTCCGGCGGCGATCGACGATCTGCGGCTCGACGAGCCACTCACCGATGTCGCTGCCGTCCGCCCGTCCGTCCTGGACGCGTCCCTCCTCTCCGCGACCGGCATCCGCCAGGTCGTCGTCCGCCTCTCGGCCGAGTCGGTCGGCGAAGTGGCAGCGGCCGGCGGCGGGGCTGCGGCCCAACGCCAGGCCCTCGGACAGGTCACGTCGCAGCAGGACGCGTTCCTCGGTCGCGCGGGCGAGCGTCAGCTGGGTCGCACCGAGATCGCGCTCAACGCGGTGATCCTCGAGGTCGACGCCGACCAGCTGGGGGCGCTCGCCAGCGACCCCGCGGTCGAGCGCATCTCACCGGTCATCGACTACGAGTACGACCTCTCGGAGACCGTGCCGTACATCGGCGCCAGGGCCGTCCAGAACGATGGCTTCACCGGTGCCGGCGTCTCGGTGGCGGTGCTCGACAGTGGCATCGACTACACCCACGCGGCGTTCGGTGGACCCGGCACGACGGTGGCCTACGACGATGCCTATGGCGCCAACACCGGCTCGGCCGAGAACAAGGACACGCCGACCTGGCCCGCGCCGGGGACCAACATCGTCGATGGCTTCGACTTCGTCGGCGAGACCTGGCCGGAGAGCGGCCTTGCGCCTGACCCGGATCCCATCGACTGCGGAGGCAAGGACGTCGTGCCGGCCATTCCCGGCGTGCCGACCTGCGTGGGCGGGCACGGCACCCACGTGGCCGACATCATCGGCGGCATCGACGGTGTCGCGCCCGGCGTCGACCTGCACGCCGTGAAGGTGTGCTCGGCCGTCTCGACCTCCTGCAGCGGCGTCGCCCTGCTCCAGGGAATCGACTACGCCCTCGACCCCGACGGCGACGGCGAGACCGATGACCACGTCGACGTCATCAACATGTCGCTTGGCTCCCCGTACGGGCAGGCTTTCGACGACGATCTGTCCCAGGCCGTCGAGACCGCCACCGCGGTGGGCGTCCTGACGGTTGCGTCCGCCGGCAACAGCTCCGACAAGCCCTACGTCACCGGCTCGCCCGGGGCCACGCCGAGCGCGCTGTCGGTCGCCCAGACGGCGGTCCCATCGGCGACCCTGCCCCTGCTCGAGGTCACGTCACCCGCCGACATCGCGGGCAGCTACCCCGCCGTCTTCCAGCCCTGGTCCCAGCCACTCGCGGACCACGGCGCCATCGTCAACGCCGACGTCCAGTACGCCGATGGCGCCGACGGCAACCTCACCGGCTGCACGGCCTTCGCCGCGAACTCGCTGACCGACCTCGTGGTCCTCGTCGACCGCGGGGCGTGTGACTTCAGCCTGAAGATCGCGAACATCGCCGCGGGCGGGGCCGAGGCCGGGATCATCGGCCTCGTCGCACTGGGCGAGCCGTTTGAGGGTGGCCTGGGTGCCTGCCCGAGCGACCTGTGCTCGGCCATCCCTGGCTTCATGGTCGATGAGGCCACGGCGCTTGCGTTGGCGAACGCCGCGTCGACACCGGTCGTCACGCTCGACCCGACGTCGGGCCTCTCGCTGACCGGGACCATGGTCGGCTCATCGTCCCGGGGGCCGACGATGCTGACCAACATCATCAAGCCCGAGATCGGTGCGCCCGGCGCCTCGATCTCGGCCGAGGCCGGCACCGCCGACGAGACGACGCCGTTCGGCGGCACGTCGGGGGCGGCGCCCATGGTCAGCGGTTCGGCCGCCCTTCTCCTGGATGCGCTGGACGCCGACGATCGTTCGCCGGCGGAGATCAAGTCCCTGCTCATGAACTACGCGGAGACCGAGATCTACAACGGCGCACCGGATGCGCCCATCAACAGCGCGCTGGCGGCCATCCAGCGCATCGGCGCCGGCGAGGTCCGCGTCGATGACTCGCTGGCCGGAGCCGGCTTCGCGGCCTGGGACAGCGAGCAGCTGACCGGCGCGCTGTCCTTCGGCTTCGTCGATGCCACCGACGCCACCACGACCCTCACCCGCGAGGTCACCGTGCAGAGCTACGGCGGCGCGGCGACGTTCGACATCGACGCGTCATTCCGCTTCGCCAGCGATGCGGACAACGGGGCCGTCTCCGTTGACACCCCTGAGACCGTTGCTGTCGGTGCCGACGGCACGGCCACCTTCGACGTCACGCTCACCATCGACGGTGCCGCGCTGCGGGCGTGGACGGCGAACTCGGGCATCGACGGGGCCAATCCGGCGCCGTTCGACCTGCTGGAGTACGACGGGTACATCGATCTCAATGCGGTCGGGCAGGCGTCGCTCCACCTCGCGTGGCACGTGCTGCCGCGGCTGTCCGGGGAGACGACCCCGGCCAGCGCGACGGTGGTCACCGACGAGGAGCTCTTCGGCTTCCCCTCGGGGAGCACGCAGCTCAACAACGCCGGCGTCGGGCTGTCGGCGATCGACGGCTACTCGTTGATCGGCCAGAGCCCGGACCTGCCGGCCGGCGCTGCCGGAGCCGGCCTGCCCACGATCGATCTCCGCTATGCGGGCGTCCAGACGTTCCCCGTCCCGCCGGACATCTGCACGTCGGAGTTCCTGCTGCTCCTGGCGGTGAACACCTGGGAGCGCCAGACCCATGCGAACGCTCCGGCAGCATTCGAGTGGGACATCGATACCGATGGCGATGGCGCGGAGGATTACGCCGTCTTCAACCTCGACCTGGCCGGCCTGTCCGACGGACGCAACGCGGTCATCGTGGTCGACATCGCCGCGGAGACGGAGTCGGTCTTCTTCCTGACCGATCACGCCACGAACAGCGGCAATACCGTCCTCCCGGTCTGCGGCGAGCAGCTTGGACTCACCAACGAGGATCTCGGGACGCCGCTGAGCGCTGACCTCCTGGCGATCGACGCCTACTTCACCGGCCGGGTCACCGACCAGATCAGTGGCCTCGCATTCGCACCGCTGGGTGAGCGGTACCTGCCTGTCATCGCCGATGGCATCGCAGCCGGTGACGTCCCGGCCGGAGGATCGGCGACGCTGGAGGTGATCGACTTCGGGACGGCGGGGACGAACCCCGGCGAGCTCGGCGTGCTGCTCCTCTCGGACGGCAGCCGGCTCGCGGACGACGAGGAGACCGTCTTCAAGAGCGGTGCTCCGATGGCGCTCGAGGCGCTGAAGATCACGGTCGTGGCGCCCGATGCGCCGCCTCCGGACGACGGCCTGCCGTTCGACGACATCGCGGACTCACCGTTCGTGAACGACATCGTCTGGGCGTTCGAGAACGACGTCACCGGCGGCTGCAGGACGAGCCCGCCGCTCTACTGTCCCAACAGCAATGTCACCCGTGAGCAGATGGCGACCTTCCTTGATCGGATCCTCGATCTGCCGGCGACATCGGTCGACTTCTTCGACGATGACAACGGCAGCATCCACCAGGGCGCCATCAACCGCCTCGCGGCGGCTGGCATCACCGGCGGATGCGGTCCGGACAGGTTCTGCCCCAAGGCCAGCGTGCTGCGTGACCAGATGGCGTCCTTCCTGGTGCGGGCGTTCGACCTGACCCGGAGCAATGCCGACCGCTTCACAGATGACGAGGGCAGCATCCACGAGAACGACATCAACGCGCTCGCGGCGTCGGGGATCACCGCCGGATGCGGCGGCACGCGCTACTGCCCATCCAATCCGGTGACCCGGGGGCAGATGGCTGCCTTCCTCCACCGTGCCGTGGACGGCTGACG
>JBQTHZ010000184.1:0-4177 GCA_052388515.1 Chloroflexota bacterium
GCATCTCCGCCGATCTCGGGCAGCAGGTCGCGTGGCTGCAGGCCGACCTGGCACGTGGCTTCGATGGGCTGTACCTCCACGAGGTCGGCCCCGACCAGGAACGATTCGTCCAGGTCTTCGGACGCGATGTGCTCCCCCGCCTCAGGGAGCGGGCCGGATGACCTCGAACCCCTCGCGCTGGGCTGCCTGCATGAGTCGGTCGTCGAGCGTCACGAACGGCAGCGTATCGGGCCGATCCTCGGCGGCCACGCGCGCTGCAGCGAGCTGAAACGCGTCCGCAGCACGCAGGTCGTGTGTCCGAAGCAGTCGAATTGCTACGGTCCGCAGCTGCGCCACGGGCTGAACTTCACGCCAGGACCGCGCAAGGGCGTCAAGCCGGCCAAGAGCGTTCACCATGGTCGCGGCGCCGACGCCCGCCTCCCGCTCGAGCCGAGCGAGCGCGGACATGCATTCGACCGCTGTGGCCCACCATACGGCGACCTCGGGATCCGCCTCGTAGGCCCGGCGGACGGCTGAGCTGGACGGCTCGGGAACCAGCATCGGCACGATGGCCGATGTGTCCCAGAACCTCACCATCCCGTGTTCCGCTCTTCGAGGAGTGCCTCAACGGCGCTCACGCCCGGGGGGAGCTTGGGCATTGGCTCGCGGAGCAGGTCGATCGGCGGCTCGCCACCACCCGCGCGTATCAGCCCCGCCCGCTCGAGCCGCTGCAGGCGACCCGTGGGATCATCATCGCCAGCCACCGGCTCGAGGCGGGCAACGGGGACGCCACGATCCAGGATGAGCACGCTCTCGCCGGCACGCACGCGGTCGATCAGTGCGCTGAGCTGGTTCTTCGTCTCGGTGATACTCGCCGTCCTCATCTGGTCTTTCTAGCCTTTTCATTCCGTCCTGTCAAGCCTTCGTGCCAATTCTGCGATCATGTGCGCATGGCCGCACTGGGTGCGAAGGAACGGGCGGAGCTGCCCGACAGCGCCTTCGCCTACATCGATTCGAACGGCCGTCGCCGCCTCCCGATCCACGACGAGGCGCACGTCCGCAACGCGCTCGCGCGCTTCAGCCGCATCCTCTTCGACGACGAGGCGAGCCGAGACCGCGCCCGGACCCGGCTGCTGAAGGCCGCGAAGCGGTACGGGATCCTGCCGGTCGGCTTCATCGACGGCCAGCTGCGACCCAAGCTGCCGTCCGGCCAGCTCACGCTCCTGTTCGCCGATGTCGAGGGATCGAGCCGTCACCTGGCCGAGCTCGAGGAGCGGTACGGAGCCATGCTCAACGCCGTTCGGCGGATCGAGCGTGCCGCCGTCCGGGGAGCCGGTGGCTTCGAGGTCGACGCGCGCGCCGACGAGCTGTTCGCGGTCTTCGAACGGGCGTCCGATGCGCTCGACGCGGCCATGGGCATCCAGCGCGCACTGCGCGAGCACGACTGGCCCGATGGCCGCGAGGTCCGCGTGAGGATCGGCCTGCACACCGGGCGGCCGACCCGCACCTCGTCCGGGTACCAGGGCATCTCCGTCAACGCCGCAGCACGAATCTGCTCGTGTGGACACGGCGGCCAGATCCTGCTGTCACGTTCCGTGCATGCCGCCCTCGCCGAGGAGTCACCGATCGAGCTGCGACACCTGGGTCGTTATCGGCTCCGTGGCATCCCGGACGACCACGACATCTACCAAGCCATCGCGCCGGACCTCCCCGCCGCATTCCCGGCGCTGCGCATCCAGGAGTAGGCGGACAACCTCGGGCGACGGCGGCTCAACGCCGTCGCCCATCAACGCCTCAGACTGCTGACGCCTCCGCGACACAGTCGTGGCCCCTCGGCTCCTCGTACGTCCGCGGCAGCTTGAAGTCGCGGTCGGCGAGGATCTCGCGCAGCCGGTCGGGATAGTTCGTGATGAGCCCATCGACACCGGCGTCGATGAGCGACTCCATCGTCGCAGGATCATCGATCGTCCATGCCACGACCGCCATGCCAGCCTCGTGCGCCTCGGCCACCAGCTCCGGCGTGGTGTACGGCTCCTAACCCGGGTCGGTCACCTTCCCGTCCTGCCCGCCCCGGGCGTCAGCCGGCTGGGGCCGGCTCCGCACGACGGCGCAGGCCCTGCGCGATGGCCTCGACCTCGCGGCTGGTGACCCCGAAGCGACGGAGCGTGTAGCGGGCCATCTGAACGGCGAGCTCGCGCTCGCCCTCGACGGTCTGGCTGGCTCCGCGCTGCATCAGCCGCTTCGCTTCCTCGGGGGTCTCGACGCGAGCGACGATCTCGATCCGTGGATTGACGCGGTGTGCGTGCTCCACCGCGAACTCGGCCGCGGGAGGATCGTAGGCGGCGAAGACGAGCACCCTCGCCCGGCGCACGCCCGCGTGCTCGAGGAGGGTGGCATCGGCGATGTCGCCGTAGAGAGCCCGAACGCCTCGCTCTCGGAGCTCCTCCACTGTCCGCCGATGCTCCTCGATGACAACGAACTCGAATCCGCGCGCTTCGAGCGCGCGACTGACGGTGCGACCGACCCTTCCCCAGCCGCAGATGACGGCGTGGCCGCTCAACGATGCCTGCTCCGGCTCGGGGCGAGCGAGGCGCCCTCCACCGCGGTCGAGCCGGCGACGCAGCGCGGGATGAGCCTTCAGCCACGCATCGAACGGGTCGACCGCAGCAAACAGGATCGGATTGATCGTGATCGAGATGATGGCACCCGCCACCACCAGCTGGTACGCCTCGGCGGGCAGGATCGCGAGACCGACGCCGGCAGTGGCCAGGATGAAGCTGAACTCGCCGACCTGGGCGAGTCCGGCGCCGACAGTCAGGCCCGTCTTCACAGGGTACCCGAGCGCGGTGACGATCCCGATGGCCGCCAACGACTTGCCGACGACGATCAGCGCGACGACCGCAACGACCGGCAGCGGATTCGCGACGAGGTACCCCGGGTCGAGCAGCATGCCGACCGATACGAAGAAGAGGACGGCGAACGCATCGCGGAGGGGAAGCGCATCGGCCGCGGCTTTGTGGGACAGGTCCGTCTCGCCGACGACCGCCCCGGCGAGGAACGCTCCGAGCGCAAGGCTGACACCGAAGATCGCGCTCGACGCGAAGGCGATCCCGAGCGCGACCGCCAGGACCGCCAGCGTGAACATCTCCTGCGAGCCCTCGCGCGCGACCTGGAGCAGCAGCCACGGCAGCACGCGCGCACCGATCACCACCATGATCGCGCCGAGTACCGCCGCCTTGAGCAGTGCCTCGCCCAGCGGCAGGATGATGGCCAAACCGCTCGCCGCCGAGCCCCCGCTCACGAAGTGCGCGAAGCTGGGCAGGAGGACGAGCACGAGGACGGTGAAGATGTCCTCCACGATCAGCCAGCCGACCGCCGCCCGGCCGTGCACGGAGTCGAGGACGTTGCGCTGCATGAGGGCCCGCAGCAGCACGACGGTGCTCGCGACCGCGAGCGACAGGCCGAGCACCACCCCCGCCGGCACGCCCCATCCGAGCATCACCGCCAGCCCGACACCGAGAAGCGTGGCGACCGTGATCTGGAAGACCGCGCCGGGGATTGCGATCCCTCGCACGGCGAGCAGATCCCGGAAGCTGAAATGAATGCCGACGCCGAACATGAGCAGGATCACGCCGATCTCCGCCAGCTCGGTGGCGATGTCCTGGTTCGCGAACAGGCCCGGCGTGAACGGTCCCAGAGCGACGCCGGCGAGAAGGTAGCCGACGATCGACGGCAGCTTCAGACGTCGCGCGATGAGCCCTGCCAGGAAGGCGGCGCTGAGCCCGAGGGCGATGGTGGTGATCAGCTCGCCGCCGTGCTCCAAGCGCGTTCTCCAACTGGGGCAACGCCGGTGGAGCCGATGGCCGCCAAGATCGCGGCGCCGCTGCGGGGAGGCCGATGGACTGGTCGGGGGCGAGAGGACTCAAGCCTCCAACGCGCAACCGACTCCTCCCGAGTATAGCCTGCGTTGCGTGATCCTCGGTGCCGAGCCATGGCTCGCATCGGCCGGCTGACCGCAGATACTTGCCCGACGTCGGATGAAGGTCGCAGGGAAGAGGCGAACCTCTCCCCCGCATCGTCTGTTCAGTAGCCGCCGGCGTACACGAGATACCCGTAGTGGCGGCCACCGCTGGCGCTGCGCGGGTCGCCGGTGAAGCCGTAGCTCGCCGGTTGCGCGGCCGCATCGGCCTGCAGCTTG
>JBQTHZ010000185.1:0-17439 GCA_052388515.1 Chloroflexota bacterium
CCAGGTGGGTGTCCTTGAAGTCGGTCGGCAGCTTCAGGCCATAGCCCAGCGATCGGTCCATGCCCACATGCGCAACCAGGATCGCGCCGACGAGCGCGAGCGGGGCGATCGCTGCGAACCAGCCGACGGCCAGGATGACCAGCGCGGTCGCGAGGTTGTGCGCGACGTTGTACGTGATCGCGCCCAGGCGTGGGCCTCCGATGTAGCCGATCATCGAGAGATCGGGGGCGAGCAGCAGCGGCAGCAGCCAGAGTGCGTTGCCGTTGAGCTGGAGAAAGAGCAGCACGCCCGCGACGAAGAGCGCGACCGCCTCGACGCGGAGGATCCAGTCGACCGATCTCATTCCCACATGAACAACCACGCGGCGACCACGACGAGCGCACCCGTAGCCGGGGGAACAGAGCTCCGGGCCGTCATGACGAGCATGCTACCGGGGCCGCACATGCCACGCATCGGCGCGCGATTGATCGGTCGAATCGCTCGGAAGCCCGGATCCACGATGCATGTGCGCGATATGTCGAGCGCCGGGGAGCTTGGGCATCACCGCGGCGCGCGGCTCACGCCCTCGAGTGCTCGATGGGCCGAGGAAACCGCGGCACGCAGGTGCCTCCGGTGAACGTTGACCGATACAGGGGGCGCCTTTGAGGTGACGGGTAGGGAAATGAGCTCACCGGCGCGCTAGGCTGCTCGACATGAGCTCACGTCGCGGCCGTGGCCGGCCGCCGCACCCCGACGTATTGACCCCTGCCGAGTGGCGTGTGCTCGACATGCTTCGGCATGGAATGAGCCGCGGCGAGATCGCGCGGCGGCGCGGAACGAGTATCGACGCCGTCAAGTATCACCTGGCCAATGTCAGCGGCAAGCTGGGCGTGGGCGGCCGCGAGCTGCGGCGTTGGCCCGGCATCCCGAACACCACCGCGCTCGCGCGCAGAAGGAAGGACCCGACCGTGACTCCCTCGACGACCGCGCGCCTGGGCGCGATTGGCCAGATCTCCCTCTCGATCCGAGATGTCGCCCGTGCGGAACATTTCTACGGGAAGGTCCTCGAGCTGCCACACGTCTTCACCTTCGGCGACCTCGCATTCTTCGACGCCGATGGCACCCGCCTCTACCTGCATCGCAAGGACGAAGCGGACTGGCGCCCCGGCTCGATCCTCTACTTCCTGGTCGATGAGATCCATACCGCCCAGGCGTCGCTGGCCGAGCGCAACGTGCGCTTCACCGGAGCCCCGCACGTGATCTACACCGATGAGCAGACGGGCACCGAGGAGTGGATGACGTTCTTCGCCGATGGCGAGGGGAATACCCTCGCCCTCATGTCTCGCGTTCGGCCCGCCTGACCCTAGGCGAGCAGGGACCGATAGAGGTCGACCGTCTCTTCGGCGATGCGTGCCCAGCTGAAGCGCTCTACCGCACGCTGCCGTGCGGCGCGACCCATCACCTCGCGCGTGGGGGCATCGGCCATGAGCGCGTTGATGGCGCCGGCGAGGTTGAGCTCGAAGCGGTCGGGGTCGATCGGGGACATCGGGTCATCGGGGCGCAGGTCCACCGGCACGAGCAGCCCCGTCTCGCCATCCACCACGACCTCGGGGATCCCGCCGACCGCGGACGCCACCACCGGTGTCTCGCAGGCGGCCGCCTCGAGGTTGATGATCCCGAACGGCTCGTACACCGACGGGCAGCAGAAGACCGCTGCGCGCGAGTAGAGCTGACGCGCCTCCTCGCGGCTGACCATCTCGCCGATCCACACCACGTTCGAACGCTCCGCTCGGGCCTCCGCGACGCCGCGCTCCATCTCCTCGCCGATCTCCGGCGTGTCGGGCTGGCCCGCGCACAGCACGATCCCGATCCCCGGATCGAGATGCCGAATGGCCCGAACCAGGTGGACGATCCCCTTCTGACGGGTGATGCGCCCGACGAACAGGACGTACGGGACGGTCGGGTCGATGCCATGGCGCTCGAGCGCAGCCGTGCCCTCGTCCGGGTGATAAAAGTCGGAGTCGATGCCGTTGTGAATGATGTGCACGCGATCGGGCGGAACGTCGAAGAGACGCAGCACGTCCTCGCGCGTCTCGGCGCTGACGGCCACCACCGCATCCGCTGCTTCCAGCACGGTGCGCTCGATCCAGCTGCTGACCTCGTAGCCGCCGCCGAGCTGCTCGCGCTTCCAGGGACGCAGCGGCTCGAGTGAGTGGACCGTCAGGACCAGCGGGATGCCATACGCGAGCCGGGCCAGCAGCCCCGCGAAGTGCGTGTACCAGGTGTGCGCGTGGACGACGTCGGCGCTGACCGGGTCGGCGACCATGGAGAGGTCACGCGACAGCGCACCCAGCATGGGCCGCAGGCGCGCATCGGTTCCAGCCAGGTCGTGGGCGGGGGGATAGCCGAGGACTCGCCAGCCAGGTGCCTGGTCGGAGTGCTCTCCGAACGACCGGATGTCGAGCTCGATGAGCGACCGGAGCTGTCGTGTGAGCTCGTCGACGTGGACGCCGGCGCCGCCATAGATCGAGGGTGGGAACTCGTTGGTGAGGATCAGCGCGCGCACGCGCTGATCCTATCCTGCCCGATGTCGTCGGGCGTCGGATGGACGCTGACGACGGGCCGCGGCGCCCAGGAAGGCCTCGAACTCCGTCAGATCGAACGGCTTCGCGAGCACGGGCGCCCATGCGCCGATCTCGGCCCGCCGCATCGGATGCGCGGCAGTGCACACCAGCGTGGGAACGTCGGCCAGCCGGTCGTCGGAGCGAAGCTCGCGCGCGGCATCACCACCCCGTCCATCGGGGAGATCGTCGTCCAGGATCAGGAGGGCAGGTGTCGTCGTGTCGAGGGACCTGCGCAGCTCCGACAGGCGCGTGAAACCACGCGTGGACCAGCCCGCATCGCGCGCAATGTCGCACAGCAACTCGAGCGTGGGGACATCATCGTCGACCACGAAGAGCGTTGGCGCTGGGTCTGGTGTCGGCACGTTTCTCATCCACGGAGGCATGATCAACCGTGACCTTTTGCAAGGGTCATGCCCGGCTGCCACCGAGCAGGCATCCGCTCCATCCTCCCGGGTGATGTCTCCGGGTCGATGACGACCGGGTCAGCGCCGTTTTTGGAACAATGCTCGCGGCGGCGCGCATTGTCGGGAGGATGTAGCCTGTGCGCGCCGGGGCTGAGCACGAAGCCATCGTGGAATGCAGCCACCCTCCCGCCAATGCTCACTCCGGCAAACATTGTTCACGACCAGCGCGCCGAACCGATTGCATCCGAGCGAGCGGGCGAGCGGCAATCTAGACTGAAGGCGCATGCCCCTCATCAGCACCCGAGCGCTGACGAAGCTCTATCCCGGCGGCGTCACGGCGCTCGACGGTTTGAGCGTTGAGCTCGAACCCGGCGTCATCGGCCTCGTTGGCGCCAACGGCGCAGGCAAGAGCACGCTCATCAAGATCCTGCTCGGGCTCCTGCCGGCGAGCGAGGGCGAGGCACAGGTCCTTGACCTCGACACCGCGACGCAGGGCGCCTCGATTCGCGAGCTGGTCGGCTACATGCCCGAGCACGACTGCCTGCCGCCCGATGTGTCCGCCACCGAGTTCGTGGCGCACATGGCACGGGTCTCGGGACTGCCATCGGGCGCCGCGCGCGAACGAACGGCCGATGTCCTCCGGCATGTCGGCCTGTACGAAGAGCGGTATCGGCCGATCGGCGGCTATTCGACCGGCATGAAGCAGCGCGTGAAGCTCGCGCAGGCGCTCGTGCATGATCCCCGAGTCCTGTTCCTCGACGAGCCGACGAACGGCCTCGATCCGGCCGGACGTGACGAGATGCTGGCCCTCATCGAGCGCATCGGTCGCGAGTTCGGGATCGCCGTGATCGTGGCCAGCCACCTGCTGGGCGAGATCGAGCGCGTGGCCACCTGGCTGGTTGCCATCGACGCCGGCCGGCTGCTGCGGACGGCGCCGCTGGCCAGCTTCACGGAGCGGACCGGCCAGCTGCTGGTCGAGACCGATGAACCCGCCGAAGCCCTTGCTGCGCGCCTGGCCGTCCGCGGGATCGACGCGCGCGCCGACGGCCGGATCGCGGTGGTCGACCTGGCCTCGGGCGACGGTGCCGAATTCGGCATCTACGACGCCGTGCGCGACGAGGCCGTGACCCTGGGGCTGGCCCTCGTCCGCCTCGAGCATCGACGCCACCAGCTCGAGGACCTGTTCCGCGCACGAGGAACCGATGAGCGCGTTGCCTGAGACCGCCGGCACGATCTACGACATCGGCTATCGCAATTACGACGGGCCGCGGCTCGGCCGCCGCGGCGCGATCACCGCCATCGTCAGAGCGGGTCTGCGGGCCGTGTTCGGGCTGGGTCGATCGGGACGCGCCAAGATCCTGCCGTGGGGCGCCATCGTCCTGGCCGTCGTGCCCGCCGTCGTTGCGGTTGCCATCCGTGTCCTGGTCGGCGACCTCATCGACCTGTACAGCTACGAGAACTACCTGTGGAGCATCGGTGCATTGCTGCCCATCTTCGTGGCATCACAGGCCCCCGAGCTGGTCGTCAACGACATGCGCCACCGAGTGCTGCCGCTCTACTTCAGCCGGCCCATCGGCCGTGTCGACTACGTCGTCGCCAAGCTCGCGGCGCTCACCCTGGCGCTCCTCGGCCTGACGCTGCTGCCGGTCCTCGTCCTCTTCACCGGCCGCGTGCTCGCGGCCGAGGATCTCCTGGCCGCCCTGGGCGATGAGATCGGCGCCCTTCCGGGAATCGTCGGCAGCGGGGTCCTGCACGCCATCGTGCTCGCCTGCCTCGGCCTCGCCATCTGCTCGCTGGCGGGACGGCGTGCGTACGCCGCGGGCGCTGTGCTGGCCGTCTTCCTGATCGGCGGCGTGATCAGCGGCACGTTCGAGACCCAGGCACGCGGCCTGGAGTCGATCGCCCCATTCCTGAATCCACTCTCCATCCTGGACGGGATGCGGGAGTGGCTCTTCGGCGGCAGCGTCGCGGAGTCACCCGTCTCCGGCGCCGATCTGCCGCTTGCCTTGTACGGCGTGGCCGGCGCGCTCCTGCTCGGCCTGTCGCTCGGGATCCTGGCGCTCAGGTATCGGCGGGTGACCACGTGAGCGTGCTGTCGCTGTCCGGCGTTTCGCGCTGGTACGGCAACGTCGTCGCCGTCAACGATGTGACCTTCGAGGTCGGTCCGGGGATCACCGGCCTCCTGGGACCCAACGGCGCCGGCAAGACGACCCTGCTGCACATGATGGCCGGCTTCCTCGCTCCCTCTGCCGGCGAGGTTCAGCTGGACGCCACCCCGACCTGGCGCCACCCCGAGGTCTATCGCCGGATCGGCTTCGTGCCGGAGCGCGAAGCCGTGTATTCGTTCCTGACCGCGCGGCAGTTCGTGATCGCCTCCGCGAAACTCTCGGGGATGACCGATGCAGAAGCGGCCGCCGACCGCGCCATCGACATGGTCGAGCTGCGCGATGCCGCCAACCGGGCGATCGGCGGGTACTCCAAGGGGATGCGCCAGCGAGCCAAGGTCGCGGCCGCGCTCGTCCACGACCCGCCGACGCTGATCCTCGACGAGCCCTTCAACGGGATGGACCCGCGCCAGCGGCTCGCGATGATGGACCTCCTGCGCGCCATGGCCGCCGACGGCCGCACGATCCTGTTCTCGAGCCACATCCTCGAAGAGGTGGAACGACTGTCCGACCGCGTGCTGGTCGTCGTGGCCGGTCGCCTCGCCGCATCGGGTGACTTCCGCCGCATCCGACGCCTCATGACCGATCGGCCGCACAGCTTCACGCTGCGCTCCAGTGATGACCGTCGCCTGGCCCGCGAGCTCCTCGCGGCGCCGGAGGTGGAAGCCGTCGAGCTGCGGGACGGCGTGCTCACCCTGCGCACCGGCGACTACGGCGCCCTGACCCGCGCGGTCGCACCTGCCGCGCAGCGGGCCGGCGTCTCGCTGCTCGACCTGCGTCCGGCGGATGAGTCACTCGAATCGGTCTTCAGCTACCTCGTGCGCCGATGATCCTCACGCTCGCCTCCCTCACCCTCCGGGCCCTGCTCAACCGGCGACGCACGCTCCTGCTGGGCCTCCTCGGCGCGCTCATCGTGGTGGTGGCCGTCGTCTATCGACTCGGCGGCCCGGTGCCGGGAACGTCCCTCGGATTCACTGGTGAGCTGCTCGCCAACTTCGGCCTTGCTGTCCTGCTCCCATTGGTGGCGGTGATCATCGGGACGGCCGCCCTGGGCTCCGAGCTCGACGACGGGACGATCGTCTATCTCCTCGCGAAGCCCGTGCCGAGACCGCTCATCGTGATCGCCAAGCTCGTGGTGGCGTGGGGGGTGACCGCGCTGCTCGTCGCGGTGCCGATCCTGCTTGCCGGGTTGATCGGCGCAGGCGGCGATCCCTCGCTCGGGATCGGCTACGGGCTGGCCGCACTGCTCGGCGCGCTGGAATACACCGCCGTCTTCATGGCCCTCTCCCTCGTCACGTCGCGCGCGCTCGTCATCGGCCTGGCGTATGTCGTCGTGTGGGAAGGCGTCGTGGCCGGCCTCTTCGCCGGGACGCGGATCGTATCCATTCGGCAGCACGCCCTGGCGGTGGCCGACGTCCTGGGCGGC
Source organism: Chloroflexota bacterium (assembly GCA_052388515.1). GTDB lineage: Bacteria > Chloroflexota > Limnocylindria > QHBO01 > QHBO01 > JACDBZ01. The sequence goes on from JBQTHZ010000185.1 coordinate 6,599, forward strand.
GAAGGCGTCGTCCCCGCCGAGCTGGCGCTGAGCACGGCCGTGGTCATCGGGACCGTCGTCACGATCGGCGCGGTGGTGCTCGCCATGCGGCGGCTCTCCCTGGTCGAGCTGCGCGGCGAGACGAGCTAGCCCCTCAGCGCGGCCGAGGCCGGGAGAAGGCGGCGGCGCGAACGCTCGAGCGCGGCTCGTTCGGCATGCGCGATCGCTTCTGCGGAAGCCGGATGACCCCAATGGAAGCCCTGGCCGAACGGAACCCCGAGGCGCCGGAGCGTGACACGCTCCTGCTCGGACTCCACGCCCTCGCCGATGAGCAGACAGCCGGATTGGCGCGCGAAGTAGACCATGCCCGCAATCAGCGCCTGGCGCGCCGGGTCGGTGTCCACCCCTCGAACCAGCTGCATGTCCAGCTTCACATAGCGTGGTCGCAGCTCGAGGATGTGTCGCAGGCTGGCGAATCCGGCTCCCGCGTCGTCGACCGCCACCTCGATGCCGCCGGCGAGCTCGTTGAGCACCGCGCGGACGGCGTCGTAGTCGTCGATCGGCAGTCGTTCCGTGACCTCGACCACGATCGGTCGTCCACGCATCCCCAGCAGCAGGTCGATGATCCCCGGTTCGATGAGCCTCGACGGTGACAGGTTGACGCTGACCCAACGGCCGCGCGGCAGCCGCGACGCGGATCGCAACGCGACCTGGATCGCTGCGCGCTCGAGCTCGGCGCCGGCGCCGACCGCCTCGGCCAGGGCGAAGCGGCGGTCGGGTGGCGTCCCGTCACTGAACCGGGTCAGTGCCTCGTATCCGACGACGCTCCCATCGCCCAGTCGGACCACCGGTTGAAAGACCGGCGCCATCTCGTCCTCGGCAACGATGCGCTGGAGCTCGGCCCGGGTCCCGTCCTGCTGCCGGCGCGCGCTGAGCTCCGGGCCGAGCAGCGCCGCCGCGATGGTCCCGAACTCCGTGAGACTCGGGAGCCACCGCGAGACGCCCGCGGAGCCGATCGGCGCCGTCGTGCCGGCCGACAGGAGCCCGTACGTCACGCCGTCCACGCCGAATGGGACGAACGCTCCACAGGTCAGACCGAGATCGAGCCATGCACGGCGATAGGCATCATCGTCGGCTTGCGGGCGCCATTCGTCGATCCATGGCCCCGTGGCGCTCTCGCGCAGATAGGCGGCGCGGCTCGCGGGCAGCGGGTGATCCGCCGCGATGGGCGCGCCCGGGGGCGTGAGCTGGCCGATCGGCACGACCGATCCATCGTGGGCGAACTCGTACACGACGGCGATATCCAGGTGCGGGAGGCGCTGGAGCTCCCGGCAGATGGCCGCTGCCGTTTCCGATGCCGGGCGTCCCGCTGGCAGGCGCCGGAGCGACGCCGCGATGTCTGCCCGCTCGCTGATCGCGAGCTCCAGCTCCGTCTCGACGCCACGCTCGCGCGTGATGTCGAACATGACGCCGCTCACGATGGGATCGCCGTTGGCCTCGCGGTGCACGGTCGCCTGGTCCCTGATCCACACGACGCGGCCGTCTCGCGCGTTCAGCCGGTAGACGTACGAGAAGGAACCCCCCGAAGCTTCCCCGTGGCTGAGCTGCGAGAGGGCACGCTCGCGATCGTCCGGGTGCAGAAGCTGCGCCCACAGTCCGTCATTGGCCAGCCACTCCTCGACGCTGTAGCCCAGGATCTCATCCACCTTCGGGCTGACGTAGAGTCCCCCGCCGCCCAGCCGATCGACGTAGACGACGCCCGGGAGGTGGGAGATGACGCCCGCGTAGCGTGCCTCAGCCGCCCGCAGCGCCTCTTCGAGCTGGTGCTGCGCGGTCAGGTCGCGCAGGAAGCCGACGAACGTGACTCCGCCGGCCTCGGCGAGGGCGGTGATCGAGATTTCGACGTCGATCTCGTGTCCGTCCTGGTGCAGCGCGGTGATCTTCGTGCGCGTGTCGAGCAGTCGACCACGGCCAGTGAGCCGGTAGCGGGTCAGCCCGGCGAGGTGCGCCGCCCGGTAGCGCTCGGGCACGATGATCTGCTCCATCGGCTTGCCGAGCACATCGGACGCATTCCATCCGAACAGCTCCTCGGCGTGGCTGTTCCATCCCGTGAGGAGGCCGGCGGCGTCCATGGTGACCACGGCCTCGAGGGCGTGCGCCGCGACCTCGCGGACGGCTGCGGCGGCGGACATCGGCTCCAGCGCCGGCGTCTCCGTGTCGCGCGGGCGATCGGCCATCATGCGGCGCAGACTCGATCGCGACCGGCGCGCTTCGCCATGTAGAGGGCGACGTCGGCGGCGCGCAGCAGGTCGTCCGGTGACTCCTGCTCGGGACTGATGGATGCGCAGCCGGCGGAGACGGTGGCTGCCAGCTCCTCGCCATTGACGCCGACGATCGACGTCGCGGCCAGCTCCTCGCGAACCTGGTCCGCGATGCGCACGGCGTCGTCAAGCGTGGCCCGGAACAGGATGGCCGCGAACTCCTCGCCGCCGAAGCGAGCCACCAGGTCGGTCGAGCGCATGCGTGCGCGGAGGACACCCCCGAAGGTCCGCAGGACGTCGTCACCGGCCTGGTGCCCGTGCCGGTTGTTGAACTCGCTGAAGTGATCGAGGTCGAACATGATCGCCGCGAGCGAAACGCGTTCCTCGACCGGCATCCTCGAGCGACGCGAAAAGAGCTGCTCCATGGCGGGATCGAGGTACCGGCGGTTGAACAGGCCGGTCAGCGGATCGCGCAGGGCCAGCTCGGCCACCTCGGCATGAAGGAAGGCGTTGGCCACCGCGAGGGCGGAATGCTCGCCCAGCATGGCGAGCGCATCCCGGTCGAGCTCAGTGAACCGACGAGAACGGTCCGATCGCACCAGGGTCAGCGCACCCAGCACGCCCCCGTCACGAACGAGCGGCACCGATGCGGCGAGCAGAGCTGCCTCGTCGCCGTGGGCGGAGGCGCCGGCGACCCCGTCCTCGAGCGTCATCGTTCGGTTCCGGATTGCGCGTCCCGGAATGCCCTGCCCGCTTCGAACCTCCGCGCCGAGATCCCGCCGCTCGACACCGTCCACGGCCCGGAGGAGGTATCGGCCGCTCTCGGGGTCGAGGGTGTGAAGGGCGACGGTATCGGCGCTGACGACGGTCGAGACCGATCGGACGATGGCCTGGTACAGCCCATCGGGCTCGAGCGTGCCATTGACCGCCTCGCTGAAGCCGTGGAGCTGGCGGAAGAGCTCGGCGCGCTCCGCCAGCCGCTGCCGGTCGCGGCCGATGATGAGCGAAGCAGCCAGTCGATCGGCGACCGTCACCATGACGCGCTGGTCGATGGCATCGAGCTCACTGTGCGTGGTGGACTCGACGTTGACGAGACCCAGGAACTCGCCCTCGGCGAGGAGCGGGACGCAGATCTCGCTCACGACGCGCGGATCCAGCCCGCGGTAATCCGGGTCGGCCTCGACGCGGGGCACGAACGCCGCGCGCCTCGTGCGCATCACGCGGCCGACGATGCCCGACCGAGCGTCGAGCTCCGGGTAGACGTCGTCGTATCCGTGCTGCGCGCCGAGTGTGACGAGGTGCTCGTCACCGAGATAGATGGTGACGTACCGATGGCCGAACTCGGTTGCGATGCGGGCCACGACCCCGTCGAGCGCCTCGCGCGTCGGTCCGTGGGCGGCCAGGATGCGGCCGATCGCCTCCACGCCGGCGATCTGCCGGGCTCGGCGCCGGTCGCCGGTCACCGCCCGACGCAGGCGGTCGCGCGCGCGCCGCATGCGAAGCACCTCCCGGCGTGTGCCGAGGCCGACGAGCAGAACGGCTGCCGCGAACCCTGCGCCGCGCTGGACCGCCTCGAGCAGCGTGCCTCGCTCGATCGTCTCGACGAGCACGTGCGCGCCGATCGCCGCCAGCGACGCAACCAGCAGCGGACGAATCCCGGCAAAGGCCGAGATGGCCACCACCGGCAGGTACACCACCGAGAGGAGGCCGGTGCTTCCGGTGATGAGTTGACCGCAGGCGACCATGGCGACGGCGAGGCTCAGGCGAGCAACCGCCCACCGCACGTCGAACGATGCGACCGGCATGTGCGCCACGACCGCGACACAGGCCACGAGGTACATGGCGGCGACGATCCACAGGGCCGGCCCTCGAGCATGGGTCAGGCCGACGAGGAGGATCGGAAGGAGGATGGCGGCCGACTCGGCGAGGGCGACCTGCCGGGAGGGTACCGCGATGCGAGAGCTCAACCGTCGGATCGGCTCGAGGACGCTCGGAAGGCCGGCGCGCCCCGCGCTGCCGGTGTGAGCGACGTCAGTCATTCAGGCGCCTGAGTGTGGGGTGAATACAGGGTCCGCTCCATGACCCGTCGGTACCATTCGCGCCCTGCTACCGTGGACGAGATGAACCTGCCCGCCCCGTGGGGATACGCCTGGAGGGGCCGGCTCGACGAGCTGGTCATCGATTCGCAGGCGCTGACCGGCAACGTCCTGGGGGATCCGCATCGGCGACCGCTCTACGTCTACACGCCGCCGGGGTACGACGACGAGACCGACCGGCGCTATCCGTCCGTCTACCTGCTCCAGGGGCTGACCGGACAGGTCGACATGTGGCGATCGCGCAAGGCGTTCAGCCGGTCGACGCCGGAGGCCATCGACGCCTGGTTCGCCACCGTGGGCGCGGCACCCGCCATCGTGGTCTTCGTCGATGCCTGGACCAGGCTCGGCGGCGCCCAGTTCCTCGACTCGGCGGCGACCGGCAGGTATCACACGTACCTGTGTGACGAGATCGTCGCGTTTGTCGATGACCGATACCGGACACTCGCCAGGGCAGCGCATCGCGGCGTGGCCGGCAAGAGCAGCGGCGGCTACGGCGCCATGGTCACGCCCATGCAGCGCCCCGACCTGTTCGGAGGGCTGGTGACCCATGCCGGCGATGCGCTGTTCGAGGCCTGCTACCAGCCCGACTTCCGCGAGGCGGCGCGCGCACTCCGGGACGAGTACGGCGGTTCATACGACGCGTTCTGGGCCGACTTCAGATCACGTCCCGGCCGGTCGAAGCGCACCGACGGCACACTCCTCAACGTGTGGTGCATGGCGGCCTGCTACTCCGCCGATCCCGACGGGACCGTTCGCCTCCCGTTCGAGCCGCTCACCGGCCGCCTGCTTCCCGAGATCTGGGATCGATGGCTCGCCTTGGACCCCGTCCGGATGGTGCCGCGGCATGCGGACGCGCTGCGCGGGCTGCGCGCCATCTGGGTCGATGCCGGACGGAGCGACGACTTCTACCTGGACCTCGGCGCGGATGCGTTCCGCGGCGAGCTCGCATCACTCGGCATCGACGACCATCGGCTGCGCTTCGAGCTGTTCGACGGGACACATTCGGGGATCGACTGGCGATATCCCGAGGCGATCGGCTGGCTGGCAGAGCGCCTGGCCGAGTAGAACGCGCGGAGGTCAGGCCGCGACGACGCGGTCACGACCTGCGCGCTTGGCCATGAACAGGGCGACGTCCGCCGTGCGAAGGAGCGACTCGCGGGTCGGATCGGCGGGGTCGAGCTCGGCACAGCCGGCCGACACCGTCACCCGCAGCTCGGTCCCGTCGTCCGAGCGGATCGTCCGCGCGGCGAGCACGCCTCTGACCTCGTCGGCGATCCCAACCGCATCCTCGCTTCCGGCGCCATTGAGGACGACGATGAACTCCTCACCCCCTACGCGCGCCACGAGGTCGCCCGCTCGGAAGCGCGAGGCGAGGACCTCCGCGAAGGTCTTCAGGACCTGGTCGCCGATCTGGTGCCCGTGTTCCTTGTTGAACACGCCGAAGCGGTCGAGGTCGAACACGATGGCGCTCAGCGGTCGCCATCCGGTCAGCCGCTCGCGTCGATGGGCGGCCAGCATTCTGTCGAACGCCTCGTCGAAGTAGCGCCGGTTGTACAGGCCGGTCAGAGGATCGCGCACGGCGAGCTCCGCCACCTCGGCGTGCAGGAAGGCATTGGCGATCGCCAGTGCGGCGCTGCTCGCAAGCAACTGGAGGCCCTCGACCTCGAGGTCGGTGAAGGGAGCTGCAAGCGTCGTGCGGCCGATGGTCAGCGCCCCGACCACCACGCCGTCGCGAATGAGCGGCAGGCCAATGCCCTGCGTCAGTGGCGTCAGGTTCAGATCCTGGATCGAGCGAGGAAACCGATCGAGGCCGACCGTCTCGTCCATCACCACGGCTCGATCGCGGATGGCACGCCCGGCGAGACCTTCCCCGGCCAGGACCTCGCGTCCGACAACCGCATCCGGGACGCCGCGAGCGGCACGGACGAGATACCGCCCGTCCCTGCGCTCGAGCAGCGTCACCGCCAGCGTGTCGGCCGAGACGACCCGGCCGGTTGCGTCGATGATCATCTCGGCCAGCGGCTCGAGCGCCAGCGAGCTGGTCACGTCGCGCCCGAATGCCTCGACGTCGCGGAACAGGTCGGCGCGCGCGGCCAGCGCCTGCCGGTCCCGGCCCAGCGCGACGGCCGTCGCGATTCGACTGGCGATGATCACGACCAGGCTGCGGTCCGTCTGGTCGAGCCGGCGGCTGCCGCTGGTTTCCACGTTGAGAAGGCCGAGAAGGCGACCGTCGACCGCGAGTGGCGCGCTGATGAGACTGGTGGCGTTGAGGGTGCCGGCGACGTAGTCCGGGTCGGAACGCACGTCCGGCACGAACGCGAGGTCACCGCTGCGCATCACGCGGCCGGCGACGCCCGTCGACGCATCGAACGAGGCAAGCACCTCCACGTACCCTCGCTGCGCCACGAGGTGGACGGCATCGGCATCCCCGAGGTACACGGAGACGTAGGGGTACCCGAAGCGCTGGACGATCACGTCGACCACGCGTTCGATGAGCTCCGTGGTCGGGCCACCCGCGGCGAGCAGCCGTCCGACGGACTCCAGGGCCGAGATCTGCCGTCCGCGGCGCCGCTCCGCAATCACCGCTGAGCGAGCCGCTGTGGCCGACGCCTCCAGGGCGCGAACGATCCGACGCGTGCCGAAGGCGATGACGAGCGTCACGCCGGCCAGCGCCACGCCCCGGAGGGCGATGGCGCTCGCCGAACCGAGGTCCGCGAGCTCGGGACCGAGCAGGACGACGGCCGCGATCGCCGCCGCGGCGCCACCCTGGGCCGTCCCCGCGGCCGCCGCGGCAGCCACGACCGGGATGTACAGGGCAATCAGCGGCAGGGAGGGGCCACCGACCATCCGGGAGGCAAGGGCGACGAACAGCAGGGGCGGAAGCAGGCGAACGAGCTGCCATGCCAGGCGGCTCTGCAGGGCCCTGCGCCGGCCGCGGTGGCCGAGAAATGCCTGCGAGCCGAGGGCCACGCCACCCAGCCACAGGGCGGCGGCAAGCTCACCCGGGCGCTGTCCGATGAGAGCCACCACGACCACGATCGGGACGAGCGTGGCGGTGTAGAAGAGGTACGGATCCTCTGCGACGCGCAGCCAGCGGGGCGCGCTGTTCCACGGATGCAGGGCACGGCCAAGCATCGTTCGCGCCCCCTTCGTGGTATGTGCCTGCATGTGCGCCGCCGATCGTGCGGCTGCGTCGGGCGCCGCACCATGCCCCGGAAGTACCATCACGGTCCCGCTGGCACGCGGCGCGCTATGCTCTCGGGCATGACCTTTCGACCGGACGTCGACCTTGATCCCGGCCAGGTGCAGGACCGACGGGGTCGGCGCGTGCGCGGCGGTGGCATTGCCCTCGGCGGCGGCCTCGGCAGCCTCGTCATCATCGCCCTCGTCCTCCTGCTCGGCGGCAATCTCGGTGACCTGGCCGGCATCGGCGGCGGGGGTTCCGAGACCGGACCGCTCTCGAGCGAGATCGCGGCGGAATGCCAGACCGGTGCCGATGCCAACGAGCGACAGGACTGCCGCATCGTCGGCACGGTCAACAGCCTGCGCACGTACTGGTCGGAAGCCTTCAGCGGCACGACTGAGCAGTTCGTCGAGCCTGGCACGGTCGTCTTCGACGACCAGGTCACGACGGAGTGCGGGGCCGCCACGAGCGCGGTCGGGCCGTTCTACTGTCCGCTCGACCAGACGATCTACCTGGACCTCGGATTCTTCGATCAGCTCGAATCGCGGTTCGGCGCGCAGGGTGGTGAGTTCGCGGAGGAATACATCGTCGCCCACGAGTACGGCCACCACGTGCAGAACCTGCTCGGCTTCCTCGAGGCGGGACGCGACGCAGGCGCCGAGGGCGGCGCGGTGCGAACCGAGCTCCAGGCCGACTGCTTTGCCGGCGTCTGGGGCGGAAACGCGGTCGACACGGGCTTCCTGGAGCCGTTGACAAGCGAACAGATCGGCCAGGCGCTCAACGCGGCGGAGGTCATCGGCGACGATCGCATCCAGGAGCAGACCCAGGGGCAGGTCAATCCTGAAACGTGGACGCACGGCTCGTCGGAGCAGCGTCAGGAGTGGTTCACCATCGGCCTCGAACAGAAGTCTCCGGACGCCTGTAACACCTTCGAAGCCGACATCTGACGGCGCTGCGGCCAGTCTCACACCGGTACCTACGGGGCTTGGCGAGCGGCGATCGGCATGTGAGACTGTCGCCCCTCACCTGACAGGTGCGCGATGTCGACGAACGGACACGGCGGCAACCCAAGACGAACGGCGGACGATTCCCTGGTCGTATCGCCGTTTCCCCCCATCGGCGAGTACGGATTTCTCTCCGACTGCGAGACCACCGCGCTCGTCGCCCCCAGCGGCAACGTGGAGTGGCTCTGCCTGCCGCGCATCGATTCACCGAGCGTCTTCGGCTCGATCCTGGACCGCGACGCGGGTGGATTCCGATTCGGGCCGTCCGATATCGAGGTCCCCGCGGCTCGGCGCTACCTTCCCGGGACGATGGTGCTCGAGACGAGCTGGGGATCGCCGAACGGCTGGATCATCGTGCGCGACGTCATGCTCATGGGTCCCTGGCGCCACGAGAACGCGCGGTCGAAGATCCAGCGCCGCCCGCCGACCGACTACGACACCAGCCATGTCCTCTTGCGCATCGTCCGTTGCGTCAACGGTGAGATGCAGCTGACCCTCGACTGCGAGCCGGTCTTCGATTACGGAAGGCGCTACGGGACCTGGCGCTACACGGAGGACGGCTACCGCCAGGGCGCCTGCCGGGACGAGCAGTCCGGCACCGAGGTCGTCCTGACGAGCGACATGAACATCGGCTTCGAGGGCCCCCGCGCCGCGGCGCGAACGCTCATCAAGGAAGGTGAGACTCGCTTCTGCGCGCTCTCCTGGAACGGGGCAGCCGCGCCAGCGACCTACGAGGAGGCGTACGAGAAGCTGGTCTGGACGGCGCACCACTGGCAGCATTGGCTCGCCCGCGGCACCTTCCCGGACCACCCATGGCGCTCGTACCTCGAGCGTTCGGCACTCACCCTGAAGGGCCTGACCTACGCGCCGAGCGGAGCCGTCGTCGCGGCGCCCACGACCTCGCTCCCCGAGACGCCGGGTGGCGAACGCAACTGGGACTATCGCTACAGCTGGATCCGCGACTCGACGTTCGCGCTCTGGGGGCTCTACACCCTGGGATTCGACTGGGAGGCCGATGACTACCTCGCATTCATCGCCGATGTCGCCGAGCGCGATGACGAGCTGCAGATCATGTATGGCGTCGATGGCGAGCGCGCCCTCCCCGAACAGATCCTCGAACACCTGCATGGGTACGAGGGGGCGCGCCCGGTGCGCATCGGCAATGCAGCCTACGGCCAGCGCCAGCACGACATGTGGGGCGCGGTTCTCGACTCGGTCTACCTGCACACCAAGTCGCGGGACAGGCTCGACGAGCGCATCTGGCCGATCCTGGTCCGCCAGGTGGAGGCCGCCATCGCGAACTGGCGCGCGCCCGATCGCGGCATCTGGGAGGTACGAGGCGACCCGAAGCATTTCACCACCTCGAAGATGATGTGCTGGGTTGCGGCCGATCGCGGCGCGCGCCTCGCGCGGCTGCGCCAGGAGGACGAGGTCGCGTGGCGCTGGCAGGCCGCGGCCGACGAGATGCATGCCGACATCTGTGCAAACGGCCTCGACCGGCGCGGCGTGTTCACGCAGCACTACGACACGGATGCGCTCGACGCGTCGATCCTGCTCATGCCGCTCGTCCGCTTCCTGCCGCCCGACGACCCGCGCATTCGGCGCACGGTCCTCGCCGTCGCGGACGAGCTGACCGACGACGGCCTCGTGCTCCGCTACCGCACCGAAGAGACCGATGACGGCCTGTCGGGCGCGGAGGGCAGCTTCACGATCTGCTCGTTCTGGCTCGTCTCCGCGCTCGTCGAGATCGGCGAGGTGCCGCGCGCCCGCCGCCTCTGCGAGAAGCTGCTCTCCTACGCCAGCAGCCTCGGCCTGTACGGGGAGGAGCTCGATCCGGACACCGGCCGCCACCTCGGGAACTTCCCCCAGGCATTCACGCACCTGGCGCTCATCAATGCCGTCATGCATCTCATCCACGCGGAGCGGGAGCACCCGCGCATGCAGGCCGATCCCCTGTCGCCCCAGGAGGCAACGCCGGCAACCAACGCAGCCTCGGACGGCAACGGCCGGGTGGCCGAGCCGGCGGCGACCGAAGACGCCGGCAAGGGTCGGTGAGAATCTAGCGGCCGCGCCTGGATCCGCAGAGCGTGCCGTCTGCGCCCCACCGCAAGCAACGACGAAGCAGAGGCCAGAATCAGGGCTGATCCGCCCATCCAGGCTCATGATTTGCGTCCCGGCGCAGGGCTCGGTCGGGATCGGTCCCAACCTCGTGGTTCCTTGCGCTCCGGCGCAAGAAGTGGAGCGCTGCTGACCGGAGGAACGCAACTCCCACGGAACTCCGGCACGGAAGGCCCACAATGACGCGGTGAAGCCATTC
>JBQTHZ010000186.1:0-22201 GCA_052388515.1 Chloroflexota bacterium
GGCCATGGGATCCGTCCCGACCTCGTCGTACTGGAACGGCCGCGTGGACGGCAGCTCATGTCCCGCCTCCGCGAGATGCGCCGGCGACGCGGCATCCCCGCGACGATCGGCGCCGTCGGCCGCGGGGTGCTCGGCCGGCGCAGCCCGTCCGCCGAGCCGTGGCGCACCGCCGAGTTCTACGAGCCGCGATCCGGCCGCCTGGTGGTGGTCGAGTCGCTGGCCGGCGAGGAGTCGCATGAGGTCGTGCGCGACCTGCAGACCGATCTGCTGGTGCTCGGCGGCGCGCCGATCCTGCCCGCCGCCATCCTCGAGCTGCCGCGCATCGGTACGCTCAATGCGCATCCCGGTCTCCTGCCCAGGTACCGCGGCGTCGACGTGGTGGCGCACGCCGTCCTCAACGGGGACCCGGTCGGCGCGACCGTGCACTTCGTGGATGCCGGCATCGACACCGGGCGCATCGTCTCGCGGATCGAGGTGCCGGCGCGGCCGGGTGACACGCTCGCAACCCTCCAGGCGCGAGTCGAGGCGGCCGGCGGCAGCGCCCTGGCGGAGGCGGTCACCCGACTCCTCGCCGATGGGTCCCTGCCGGCCGAGAGCCAGACCGACCGGCATCCGATCTGTGGCCGCCTGACACGGACACAGCGGCGGATGGCCGAGGCGCGCCTGCGCGAGGGCCGATGAACGAGCTCGACTGGTTCCTCGAGGACGGGACCCCGCTCCGCCGCTACGCCGTCGGGCTCCTGACCGAGGCGATCGGCCTGCGCGCTCGGATCCTCGAGCGTCCTCCCGATGACGGCTCGCCCCACGTCCATCACGGGTCGGGGCGAGATGTCCGCGCCGGAGCCCTGTTCATTCCGGCTGCACCGGGGTCGCCACCGGCAGTGGATGTCGAACTCGGGCGCGACGCTGAACGCTGGACGCTGAGCGCCGATGTCGTGAACGGGACGGCGGCGCTCGCAACCGATGCCGTCCATGCGGGCGTCGACCGCAGCGGGCTGGACCGTCACGGCCGATTGCGGTCCGACGCCAGCTACCTCGCGACGCGCGGCGCCGCCGGCGCACCGATCGTCAATCGCTACGTCGCTGCCATCGAGCAGGCACTGCCGCGGCTCGGATCCTTCTCGCCGCGCCCGCGCTGGCCGGATGGGCGCCGCGCGGCGATCGGCCTCTCTCACGACGTCGACCGCCCCGACAAGTACGCGATCCTGCGCGCCGCCGGGAGCTTCCGCCTCCCACCGCCGCGGCGCCTCCCGTGGTTCATGGCACGGACGATGCGCGATCTCGCCCACCGCGTCGGGGATCGACGGCCGAACGATTTCTGGCTCTTCGACGAGGTGGTGGCCGCCGAAGCCGCCCACGGGCTGCGCTCGACCTTCCTCTTCTCGGTGATGCCGGCCTATGGGTCCTACGGATCCACGAACGACGTGCTCTATGACGCGGCCTGGCCCCACCTGCGACGCGCGATGCGCGCCCTGCGTGATGCCGGCATCGAGCTTGGCCTGCACGCCAGCTACCACGCGTATCGCGACCCCGCCAGGTTCGTCGCCGAGAGAGCGCGTCTCGAGGAGCTCAGCGCGGGTCCGGTCCGAGGCCTGCGCCACCACTTCTGGCAGGTCGGTCCCGATCTCGCCCTCACCCTCAGAGCACACGAGGCCGCCGGCTTCGCGTACGACTCGTCCATCGCCTTCAACGATGTCGCGGGGCTCCGCCGCGGGATCGCGCTCCCGTACCGGCCGTGGGACGCGGCGGAGGAACGGCCGCTCACGACATGGCAGCTGCCGGTGATCGCGCTGGACAGCGCCGTGTGCACGACGATGCGCTCGCCGCAAGACGGCATCGACACGGTCTGGGCCGCGCTCGAGGGCGTCATCGATGCGGGCGGCGTCGCGGTGCTCGACTGGCATGTCCGCTGCTCCGTGCCCGCGAACGAGCGCTACCGCGCCTGGGGAGAGGTCTACCTGGGGGTGGTGGCGCGCCTCGCCGCTCGCGCCGACGTGTGGACGGCCGGGCTCGGCGAGATCGCCGATTGGGCGCAGCGTCGTTCCGACCTGATCGCCGCGCCCTAGCCTCGCTCGTCAGCCTCGCGGATGAGCCGCAGCGCGTCATCCGAGCGCCGTGGATCGATGCCGAGCTGGGTCTCGGCGCGCCGCAGCCGGTAGAGCACGGTGTTGCGGTGCACGCCCAGCGCACGCGCCGCCGGCGCGATCCGCCCGTTGGCGCGAGCGACCGCCAACAGCGTGTCGCGCATCGGTTCCCCGGTCGACGGAGCCGTCTTCGCTGTCAGCCGCGATCCGGAAGGCTCGGCGGCTCGCCGGCGCAGCAGCGCGCGCAGCGTGATCGCGAGGGCATCGAGCGCGACGTGATCGACGCGGGCCAATGGCAGGTCATCGAAGAGCCACGCGGATGCGCCCGGACCGATGGAGCGCTCGAGCACCCACAGGCCATCTCGCGTGCGGCGGGTCGCGGCGCTCGTCTGCGAGCGATCCGCGAGCAGTCGCGCGTGCGCCGCGGCGAATCGCGTCGCGAGGGCCCGTCCAGCCGGGCGCGGGTTGAGCGCCTGCAGCACCCCGTCGACCGTGACGGCGATGCCCCGGTGCAGACGCGTCGCGACGACGCCGGCCGGCGCCGACGGCTGCGGATCAGCCAGGCCGGCCTCGGCGCCCGCGAGTCGAAGCTCGCCGGCCATCGCCGTCAGCTGCGCGATCTCGTCCTCCAGGTGGCGCTCGGCCGCGCTCGCCAGCGCAGACACCGAGCCCACACCGAGCAGGACCGGCGTGTCCGCGCCGGCCCGCTCGACCTGCGCCACGGTATCGCGCCCCACGACCCACAACGCAACCGGGGAGCTCGCATCCTCGGCGAGCGCGGCGACGAGCGGGTCGAGCGCGCCTCCGACCAGGAGGCCGGCGTCGACGAAGAGGAGCTCCCCGGTTGCCACGGACGGCAGGTGAGGTGGGAACGCGCGCGTGCGGGCGACGCCACGCACCGGGTGCGCCAGGTGCTCCAGGGATCCCGAGACGAGCCGCGCCGTCGGGTCGATGGCGCGCCACAGATCCACGACACTCGTCATCGGTTCGTCTGCAACAGGCGGCCGAGGCGGTCTAGCTCCTCCGATGGCCGATCGAACCGCTCGCCACGCAGGAGCAGCTCGAGGCCGCTGCCGCTCCGACGGACGGTGACGCGGCGGCGCGGAAGCCAGAACGCCACCGCCAGGGTCGCGCAGAGCGCCGCGGCGCCGCCGAACAGGACGAGCAGGCCGGGGTCGCGGCGCGACAGGAACGTGACCCACGCGTCGAAGCCGTCCAGCTCGATCCGCAGGTCACCAAGGCGCGTGGCGTCGCCCGGGACGAGGCGCCCTGTGTCCACCAGGCCGTCGGCGCCGACGACGCTCACCCCCAGCTCGTTCCGCTCGGCATCGGTGATCGCCAGGCCGAGTGTCACCCCGGCGGTCGGCAGCTCGGCGGATCCGACCGGCACACCGTCCCGAAGACCGTCGAGCGGCACCGGTGCATCGAGCAGCGGACTGCCCGCGAGCGTCGTGACGCGAATGAGGACCGCGGGACCGTAGGTCCACGGGTGGACGAGGTACCCATCGAACTCGCCAGGCTCATTGACTCGCAGGATCGCCTCGCGAACCGGCTCGCCGGCGCGCAGGAAGGTCACCGTCGTGTCGAGCCGCCGCGGCCGATCGTCGGCGCCGAACTCGGCGTCGAAGCCCTCCAGGCGCACCGACGACGCGAACCCACTGCGCGGTGCGTCGAGCAGCGCCTGGTCTCCTCGCAGGAGGGAGAAGACGATTTCCGAGCCGAAGGCAGCGCCGATCGCGGCGCCGAGGACGACGACCACCAGCGCCAGGTGGCTGGCGATGCCAGCGAAGCGGGACCAGCCACGTCGCACCCCGTGGATCGCCCATCGGCCACGCCGCTCCTCGCGGCGGGTCCGGTAACCGGCACTCCGCAGCTCATGCTCGATCTCATCGGGCGCGACGTCCCCGAGGGTGATCCGCAGCGTGCCGGCGGCGCCGCCCTGCACGGCCGTTGGACGGCGCCACTCACGCCAGACGGTGGGTGAGCGCACCGCCACCGCGGCGACGCCGCTCAGCGCCAGCAGACCCAGCAGCACCGCGTAGGGCCATCCATCCAGCCGTGCCGGACCATCGGGCAGGAGCGCCGCCACCGCGTTTGCCG
Source organism: Chloroflexota bacterium (assembly GCA_052388515.1). Classification (GTDB taxonomy): domain Bacteria; phylum Chloroflexota; class Limnocylindria; order QHBO01; family QHBO01; genus JACDBZ01. The sequence continues at coordinate 4,185 of JBQTHZ010000186.1, forward strand.
CGCCGGCCAGCAGCAGCAGCACGAGTCCCATGCGTGCATCTCCGAGCAGGCGCAGCAGCCGCTCGGCGATCCTGGCGAACGGCTCTCCGGCCCGCGTCGCCCCGACGGCGGCGCGCGGCATGGTCATGCGCCGGGACGCGCGGCGCCGACGAGGTCCTCGATCAGGTCTGCCGCGTCCTCGAGCCCAATCGAGATGCGCACGGTCCCGGCCGACATGCCCGCCGCGGCCAGATCGTCATCGCCAAGCTGGCGGTGCGAGGAGCTGGCCGGGTGGCTGACGAGCGTCTCGACACTGCCCAGGCTGGTGGCGTGCACCGCCACCCGGACGCGACGCAGGAATGCCTCGCCATGCGCGCGACCACCCTCCAGCTCGATGGCGAGCATCCCTCCCGCCATGCCGTCGTGGAAGGTCCGCATCGCGAGCTCGTGCTGGGGATGATCGGCGAGCCCCGGATAGAGCACGCGTGCGACGCCAGGCGCGCCCTCGAGCGCCGCCGCCACGGCGAGCGCGTTGGCGGAGTGGCGCTCCATGCGCAGGGCGAGCGTCTTCAGGCCGCGCAGCGCCAGGAACGCCTCGAGCGGCGCCGCGTTGCCTCCGGCGCTGATGACGATGTGCCGCACGGCGGCGACGCGATCCTCCGCGCCGACCACCGCTCCTCCCATCAGGTCCGAATGGCCACCGATGTACTTGGTCGTCGAGTGGATGACGAGGTCCGCGCCGAGGCTCAGCGGGTTTGCAATGGCCGGTGAGGCGAAGGTGTTGTCCACGGCCACCATGACGCCGCGGGCGTGGGCGAGTTCCGACAGGACCGCAACGTCCGCCACGGCCGTGGTGGGATTGCTGATCGTCTCGAGCCAGAGGAGGCGTGTGCGATCGTTGATCGCGGCCTCCACGAGGGAGGGATCGGTCGTATCGACCGACCGATGACCGATGCCGGACCGGTCGAGGATCGAGCCGATGAGGCCGACCATGCCGCCGTACACGGCGCGCGGCACGATGAGCTCGTCGCCCGTGCGCACGAGTGAGAGCACGACACCGTGCATGGCGGCCATCCCGGATGCGGTGGCCAGGCCGGCGCCGGCGCCCTCGAGCTCGGCGAGCGCCTCCTCGAGCGCCGCGTGGGTCGGGTTGGAGTATCGCGTGTACGAGTGGCCCCGGCGCTCGAAGGCGAGCAGCTCGGCGAGCTCTGCGGCATCGCCGACCTCGAAGGTGCTGGTCTGGTAGATCGGAACATTGACCGGTGGCTGCGGCGCTTCGGGTGCGCGGCTGGCGGCTCGAATGGCACGCGTCGAGAAGCCCGGCATGGTGGCTGAGTCTAGCAGCGCATTGGCACCATCCCGCGCCCGAGCCGCTAGGATGGGAGCCCCATGCATCGCTTCCGATCTCGTGCCGGCCTGCTCGCCGCGGGCGGCATCATCTTCGTTGTCCTGCTCATCGGCGCAGGCGCCATGATGCTGACGAGTGCTCCCGAGCCGACGCCGACGCCCTCGCCGACCGCGTCGCCCACCCCAAGTCCCACGCCGTCGCCGACCCCATCGCCGACGCCGACGCCGTCGCCGTCGCCAAGCCCCACCCCGTCCCCGACGCCGGTCGCGGTCTGCCCGATGAACGGCGCCCAGCTCAGCGACCCGGCGCTCGCAGACCGCGTTCCGATTCTGGTCCAGATCGAGAACAATCCGACCGCGCGACCGCCGTCTGGCCTCAACCTGGCCGATCTCGTCATCGAGGCTCCCGTCGAGGGCGACACGACCCGCTTCAGCGTGGTCTTCATGTGCGACGAATCGGTCGACGCGTCGGTCGGCCCGGTCCGCTCGGCACGCTACTTCAACATCGACTTCTGGCAGCAGATGCGGGCCGTGACCTTCCACTTCGGTGCCGCCGGGCAGGTTCTCAGCCGCTTCAATCGCGCGGAGATGCCGTATGCCAACGGATTGACCGGCGGGTGGGGCTTCTTCTTCCGCGCAGGACCATGGGCGGCGCCGCACAACGTGTACTTCGACGTCGACGCCGCCCGCGCGGAGCTCGAGGACGGATTCCTCTCCGGACTCGCCGAGGCCGCCGGCGAGGTTCGAGCGCCATTCGCGTACGCCGACGATCCCGAGCTGCCCGAGGGTCGGGCCGTGAACGCGGTCGGGTTGCAGACAGCCAGCTTCTGGCGATTCGGCTGGGAGTGGGACGCCGATCCGGGCGTCTGGCTGCGGACCGATGGCGGGGCGCCCAACTTCGACGCGATCAGCAACGAGCGCATCCAGGCGCGCACCGTCATCGTGCAGGTCGTTGAGCAGGACGTCCTGGTCGGCGAGAACGATCCCGGCGGCTTTCCGCGACGCTTCCAGCACCTCGTCGACGAAGGGGTCGGCGTGCTGTACCTGAACGGGCGCGGCCACGACGTGCGCTGGTCGCGCGCGGCCGCCGGCGACGTCACGACCTGGACCTACGCCGACAGCGGTGATCCAGTGATCCTGCCGCCTGGGCGCATCTGGTGGGAGATCGTCCCGGTCGGCGCGGGCATCAGCGAAGGCTGAGCGTCCGCCGTTCAGTGGTCCGGCGTGCGCTGCTCTCGATCGCTGGCGACGGGTGACAGGAAGGCGTCCATTGCCCGACGGATCTGATGATCGGGGTCGAACGAGCGGCTGGCGCTTGCGATCCGCCGGCGCACCTCCTGTGGATCGGCATCGTCGACCTCGTCAGGCCGCGAGCCGGACCGCGGGTCGACCGGCACGATCGGCCCAAGCTCGACCGCCACGGCACGATCTTCCTGTGGCGCCGTGACAACCAACTCCGGCTCCGGAACCCGCTCGTCGATCGGGCGGCTCGACGGAGCAGCGACCGACGGTTCGGGCGTCACCACCGTCGAGCGTCGCGCCAGGAGCGCCGGCCGCGGACGTGGATTGCCACTGATCTGGTTCTTGCCGAGCCGCTTGGCCTGGTACATCGCCCGATCGGCCGCCGACATCAGCTCTTCGGCCGAGAGGCCGTCCTCGGGATGCGATACCAGGCCGATGCTGACGCTGGTGACCGGCTCGGTCCCCGACATCGCCATCCCGACGTCCTCGGCTCCGCCTCGAATCTTCTCGGCGACGACGAAGGCGCCGACGATATCGGTCTCCGGCAGGAGTACCACGAACTCGTCGCCGCCGTAGCGATAGGCGCTGTCGACCGTGCGGATCGAGGCGCGAATCACGGAGCCGAGCGCGCGGAGCACCTGGTCGCCGCGAAGGTGGCCGGCGCCATCGTTGATGGCCTTCAGCCCATCAAGATCGATCATGAGCACGCAGAACCCGCGGTCGCTGCGACGCGTGCGGCTCACCTCCTGCTCGAGGGTGACGAACAGCTGGGTTCGGTTGAAGAGACCGGTGAGCGGATCCGTTCGCGCCTGCTCGATCGCGCGGGCCATGGCTCGTCGCTGATGGCCTGCATAGGCGACGGCGATGAAGGCGAGCAGCCACGTGGCGCCCAGCCCGATCGAGAGACGCAGGGCATCCTCCGGCCCGTACGCTCCGATCCGCGGGTCGACGAGCAGGATGGTGGCGAAGGCGGCGGTCGCCAGCCCTGCCGCGGTGAGGCCGGCGCGCGGCCCATAGGCAAGGGCTGCCGCCACCGAGACGAGGGCGAAGAGCATCGCGAACGGCGACGACGCGAACCCGGTGAGCGCCAGCAGGCCGCCGATGAGCGAGACCGCGACCACGATCTCCGCGAGGCGAACGAGACGGCCTCGCTCGGTCGAGCCCAGCAGTTCGTGGAAGATCACCACGCTGACGACCGCGCCACCGCCGAGCAGGAAGATCGGCGCCTGGTCCGCGGTGAACGAGCCGCTGATGCCGACTCCGAGCAGCACGATCGTGATCGTCAACCACCACACCACCCGCAGCGTCGAAGCCGCGGAGCGTGGGTCCGCGCCGGTGCCGAGCTGAAGCGGAGTTGATGACGCCGGCGCGGGATGATGGACTCGATCGGGTGGCGCGACCTCCGACCCGACGCCGGGCACGCGCCGGCCCGCGAGCATGACACCGACCAGCAGCAGCCCCGCCAGGAGGGCGGTCACGGCAATGATGGTCTGCTCTGGTGGCACGAGCCCCGGCCCCCTCCGTTGATGAGAGATGATTCCACCGGCTCGGACCGGCCTGGCCAGTATGGGGGCGGCGCCGGAGATGACGCAAACGTACTAACCCACCCGTACTACCCAGGTGTCGCCTGGACGCAACGTCTACGGCGCGAAACGGACACGAGCGCGCCCGATGCTACACTGGCGAGCCTTTCATGATCGACGCTCCGAGACTCCCTCTTCTCGAGCCCCGGGTTCATCGACCGTGGCTCGCCGCGCTGCTCTCTTTCGTCTTCCCCGGGCTCGGGCAGGCGTATGCCGGCGCGCCCTGGTTGGCGGCCGTCTTCGCCGCGCCGGTCGTGGTGCTCGTCGCCGTCGTCCTGCTGGTGTTCACCGGCGTCGCGGGCAACCTCGGCAACAGCCTGCTCTCCAGCCGCTTTCTGCTGGGCGTCCTCGTCGTCAACGTCGCGCTGCTGCTGTGGCGATGCGCCGCGATTGCACATGGTGGGCTGGCGACGCGGTCGAGGCAGCCACATCCGAACGAGCGTCGGCTGACCATCGCCGCGGTTGCCGTCCTGCTGCTCGCGACGGTTGGCATGCACGCGTGGGTCGGCATGACGGTCGTGCAGCTCGAAGGGACGCTGAACCAGGTGTTCGGGGGAATCCGACCGGCCCCGGTCCCGCCACCAACCGGCAGCAACGCGCCGTCCCCCGGTAGCTCGCCCGACGAGCCCCTGGAGGACGGCGGACCGATCAATATCCTCCTGCTCGGCACGGATGCCGCGCCGGCGCGCGAGGCGGTGCTCACCGACGTGGTCATGGTCATCAGCATCGATCCCGACGAGGAGACCGCGGTGATGATCTCGGTCCCGCGGGACACTGGGTACCTGCCCCTGGCTGACACATCGGTCTACGACGATGGCCTGTTCCCGGAGAAGGTGAACGAGCTGACGGCGCGGGCGTCTCGCGATCCTGGCTCGTGGTGCCCCGACCTCGTCGACGAGCCGGAGGCGTGCGGCATCCGCACCATCGAGCGCTCCGTCGGGCTCTACCTGGGGATCGGGATCGATCACTACGCGCTGGTCGACATGGCCGGATTCGCCGAGATGATCGATGCGCTCGGCGGGCTGGAGCTCTGCCTGCCCGGCCAGCTGGTCGATCCGGAGTTCGATGGCAGCCTCGATAACCTGCATCCCGGTGGCGGGCTGATCCTGCCTGCCGGCTGCAACCACTACAACGGCCTGGACGCCCTGGCCTACGCGCGCAGCCGGAAAGGATGGATCGAGATGCCCGACGGAACGCGCGAGCCCCAGAACGACTTCTCGCGGAGCGAACGCCAGCAGCTCGTGCTGCTCGCCCTCCGAGAGGAGCTCGCCGAGGCGGACACCATCATCGAGCTACCCAACGTGCTGGCCGCCATCGGCCGCACCGTCCGGACCGACTTTCCTCGGGACCAGGCCGGCGACCTTGCGAGCCTGCTGCCGCTCATCACCGGTCCGGATATCGAGCGCGTCGTGCTCGGCCACCCGGAGTTCGTGGATCTGCCGCCGCAGCCGGACCTGAACTACCTGCTCACGCCCAAGCGCGACGCGATCCGGGAGGAGATGGAGGACATCTTCGGTGCCACCGAGCTCCGGGGATGGTACCTGGGGAGCACGGCACCGGGTCCGGGATCGGAGTCCGAGGCGGGCTCCGCGACGCCCTGACGAGGGTCAGTCGAGTCGGGCCAGCAGAACGGCAACGATGGCGAGGCCGGCGGAGAGGGCCGTCAGGCTGAGCATCGCGTCGCGCTGCGACAGGCCCTGTCGAAGCAGCTGATGGTGGATGTGGCCGCGATCCGGCGCGAACACCGCTTCCCCACGCGCCGTGCGGCGGACGACGGCCCACGCCGTGTCGGCGATCGGCAGGCCGAGCGCGACGATCGGGACCCACGGGGCAACCGGATTCGTCCCGTCCTGCGTGAGCGAGATCGCCACGGCGGCGACGATGAACCCCAGGAACATCGATCCGGTGTCGCCCATGATGATCGAGGCCGGATGGAGGTTGTAGGCGAGGAACCCGATCGCCGCGCCAACGGTGGCGGCCACCACGAGGAGCGTCGGGCTTATGCCGTTCACGGCGGCCAGCAGCCCGAAGCCGCCCAGCACGGTCAGCGCCACCCCGGACGCAAGGCCGTCCAGCCCATCGATCAGGTTGACCGCGTTGATCACCCCGACCACCCACAGCACCGTGACGGGCAGCGCCAGCGCGCCGAGCCCGAAGACGCCCCACGGCAGCTCGAGCTGCTCGATGCTCAGGCCCAGCGCCCAGGCCAGGACCGCTGCGGCGATCTGAAAGGTGAGCTTGACGATGGCCCGCATGCCACGAATGTCATCGACGATGCCGACGACGAGCAGCAGGCCCACGGCCGACAGGATGGCCGGGACTCGGTCCGGACGCACGCCGCCGGCGGTTCCGATGCCCGGCGATGCGAGGATTGCCAGAGCGATCGCGATCCCGAAGGCGAGGGCCATCGCCACCCCACCGAGACGCGGGATCGGTACCTGGTGGATCTTGCGGCCACCCGGCTGATCGAGGAGCTCGAGGCGGTGGGCGAAATGGCGCACGAGCGGCGTGACGACCAGCCCCACGACCAGGGCCGCGGCGAAGGTGAGGGGGATCAGCATCGGATGACACTGATGGTAGCCCGTGTGCGTTGGTCGGGGCGGCCGGATTCGAACCGGCGACTTCCTGCTCCCAAAGCAGGCGCGCTGCCAGGCTGCGCCACGCCCCGACGTCATGCGCTCGAGAGACGGACACTCCCCGGATTGCCCTGGGACTGACCGCTCACCGACACTCGCAGTCTACCCACCAACCGCTCATGGGGTCGAGACACCACGGACTGGGTGCGTTCCAGGCAGCCCGATCCGCCCGGTAGTTGGATACTGTGAGCCTCAGCAGCCATCGTCGCGGGTCCAACAGTTCTGATCCCGTCGAAAACGCACGACCGCGGCGTCGCAGGCAGTAGGAGACATCGGCATGGCGCGCTTTTTCAAGGATGTGACGGCACCGATTTCGTACGGGGGGCTGGCGGCAACCGAGCCCCTCGCCTACAAGGTCTATCAGCCGGATCGCAAGGTCCTCGGCACGCGCATGGAGGACCACCTGCGGATCGCAGTGTGCCTGTGGCACTCGTTCAACTGGCCGGGCTCCGACGTCTTCGGCACCGGCACCTTCGACCGGCCCTGGCTGGCGCCCGGCATGGACCCGATGGAGGCAGCGAGGGCGAAGCTCGATGCCGCCTTCGAGTTCGTGGAGAAGCTCGGCGTGCCCTTCTTCACCTTCCACGACCGCGACGTCGCGCCCGAAGGGGCGACGTTCGCCGACACGCGGGCAAACCTCGACGCGGTCGTGGCGGCCATCGAGTCGCACATGGAGCGGACCGGAGCGCGGCTGCTGTGGGGCACGGCGAACCTGTTCAGCCACCCGCGGTACGCGGCAGGTGCCGCGACGAACCCTGACCCCGAGGTGTTCGCCTATGCGGCGGCGCAGGTGAAGCTCATGCTTGAGGCGACCCATCGGCTCGAAGGCGCCAACTACGTCCTATGGGGCGGCCGCGAGGGATACGAGACCCTGCTCAACACCGACCTGTCGCGCGAGGAGCAGCAGCTGGCGCGCTTTCTGACGCTGGTGGCAGAGCACAAGCAGGAGATCGGATTCACCGGCACACTCCTGCTGGAGCCGAAGCCACAGGAGCCGACGAAGCACCAGTACGACTACGACTCGGCCACCGTCGATGCCTTCCTGGTCCGCCACGGGCTCCAGGACGAGTACCGCGTCAACATCGAGGCGAACCACGCGACACTGGCTGGGCACAGCTTCCAGCACGAGGTTGCGGTGGCGGTCAGCCGCGGCATCTTCGGCAGCATCGACATGAACCGCGGCGATCCGCAGAACGGGTGGGACACCGACCAGTTCCCGAACTCGGTGGACGACCTGGCGCCGGCGATCTACGAGATCCTGCGCGGCGGGGGCCTCACCACCGGCGGCTTCAACTTCGACGCGAAGCTCCGCCGCCAGAGCCTCGACCGCACCGATCTGTTCCACGCCCACATCGGGGGCATCGACACGCTGGCGCGGGCCCTGCTCGTGGCCGCCGACCTCCTCGAAGCCGGCGAGCTGCAGCGACTGCGCGACGAGCGCTACGCGGGATGGAATGGCGAGCTCGGTGGCGCGATCCTCGCTGGCGACCATTCGCTGCGGGACCTCGAACATCGCGTGGTGGAGGACGAGATCGAACCGCGCGCCGTGTCCGGGCAGCAGGAGCGGCTCGAGAACCTCGTCAACCAGCGGATCTGGGCCGTCGACGGCGAGGGCTGAGCGCCGTGTCCGTCGTCCTGGGAATCGACGTCTCGACCACGGCGACCAAGGCCGTCGTCGTCGACGAGGACGGCGTCGTCATCGGGGTCGCCACCGGCGAGTACACCACCTCGGTGCCCCAGCCTGGCTGGAGCGAACAGCATCCCGAGCTGTGGTGGGGCGGTGCAATCACGGCCATCCGTGACGCGCTCACGCGCGCCCGCATCACTGGGGGCGACGTAACCGCTGTGGGGCTCACCGGGCAGATGCACGGCGCCGTCCTGCTCGACGCAGCGGACCGACCGCTGCGACCGGCGATCCTGTGGAACGATCAGCGCACCGCCACCGAGTGCGACGAGATCCGGCAGCGCATGGGCGCCGAGCGCCTGATCCAGGTCACTGGCAATGACGCGCTCACCGGATTCACTGCACCGAAGCTCCTGTGGGTCCGGTCCCACGAGCCGGAGACCTGGAGCCACGTCGCGCACGTCCTGTTGCCGAAGGACTTCGTCCGGCTGCGCCTGACCGGTGAACACGCCGTGGACAAGGCGGATGGCGCCGGCACCCTTCTCTTCGATCTCGCCGCCCGCGACTGGTCCACGGAGGTGCTCGACGCCCTCCAGCTTGATCGGGGTCTTCTGCCGCAGACGTTTGAGGGCCCGGTGGTGACGGGATCGGTCACCGCGGCGGTGGCCCAGGTCACCGGCCTGCGTGCCGGGACGCCCGTGGTGGCCGGCGGAGGCGACCAGGCGGCGAACGCTGTCGGCGTGGGCGCCATCGATCCGGGCGTGGTTGCGCTCTCGCTCGGGACCTCGGGCGTGGTCTTCGCGGCCACCGACCGGGCACTCACAGAGCCGCGGGGCCGGGTGCACGCGTTCTGCCATGCGGTGCCGGAGCGGTGGCACCTCATGTCGGTGATGCTGTCGGCCGCGGGAAGCCTGCGCTGGCTCCGAGACGCGCTCGCGCCGGGCGTGCCGTACTCCGCCCTCGACGACGAGGCGGCGCTGGTGCCCGCCGGAAGCGATCGCCTCGTCTTCCTCCCCTATCTCACGGGGGAGCGCAGCCCCCATGCCGACCCGCTGGCACGCGGAGCGTTCGTCGGGCTGACGGTGACCCACGAGCGGCGTCACCTCACGCGCGCGGTTCTCGAGGGTGTCGCCTACGGGCTGCGCGATGGTCTCGACCAGATGATCGACACCGGCCTTCCGGTACCGAGCCGGATTCGTGCCTCCGGCGGCGGGGTCGCCAGCCCGGTCTGGCGCCAGATCCTGGCCGACGTCCTCCGCGCCGAGATCGCGACGGTCAGCACCTCGGAAGGCGCGGCCTTCGGAGCCGGCCTGCTGGCGGCGGTCGGCGCAGGCTGGTTCGAGAGCGTGGCGCAAGCCGCCGACTGGGCCGTCCAGCTCAGCGTCGTCGCCGAGCCCGGGCCGGACGCGCCGATCTACGCGGAGGCGCTCGGCACGTACCGAGCCCTGTATCCGGCCCTGGCGCCGACCTTCCACGCAGCGCCTCGCCACGGCTGAAGCTCAGGCTCGCAGCTCTTCGAGCTCCTCGCGGGTCGCCTCTCCGGGCTGCTTGCCGAGGATGATCATGGCGAGCACGTCATCAGTGGTGACGTCGTCCTTCTTGACGGTGCCCACCAGGCGCCCGTGATACATCACGCCGATCCGATCCGACAGGTCGAAGACGTCGTGGATGTCGTGGCTGATCAGGAAGATGCCGATTCCCTCGTTCTTCAGCTGCCGGATGAGGTCGCGGACCTGCGCCGTCTCGGCCGGGCCGAGGGCGGCCGTGGGCTCGTCCATGATCAAGATCCTGGCGTTGAAGTACACGGCGCGGGCGATGGCGACCGCTTGGCGCTGTCCGCCTGAGAGCGACTTGACCGGCGTGACGAACCGCCTGAAGTTCGGGTTCAGGCGGCCCATCACCTTGCGGGTCGCGTCCTCCATGGTCCCTTCGTCGAGCGTCCCCCCCGGCGTCGTCACCTCGCGGCCGAGGAAGACGTTCCCCGGCGCGTTGATATTGTCGGCAAGGGCCAGCGTCTGGTAGATGCACTCGATGTTGAATGCCTTGGCGTCGCGCGGGTTGCCGATCACCTGCGGCTGGCCGTCGATCAGGATCTCGCCCGAGTCGGCGCGGTGGGCGCCGGACACGGTGCGGATGAGGGTCGACTTGCCGGCCCCGTTGCCGCCGACCAGGCCGAAGACCTCGCCTGCGTGGAGCGAGAGACTCACGTCGTCGACGGCGTGGACGCCCCCGAACGCCACGCGAATGTTCCGCATCTCGACCAGCGGCGCGCGCTCGGTCGTGGCCGTCACTGCCTCGCTCATCGCGTGGCCCTCCTTCGGGTATAGGTGTCGAACCCGACCGCGATGATCAGCACGATTCCGGCGACCACGTTCTGAGTCGGCGAGTTGACGCCATTGAAGCTCAACCCGTAGGCAAGCGATTGCATGACGAAGGCGCCCAGCACAGCCCCGGGAATCGTGCCGATACCCCCCGCGAACGACGTTCCGCCCACCACCGCGGCGGCAATCACGTAGAGCTCGTCGCTCTGGCCCACGTCGAGGGTGGCCCCATTGAGCCGCGCCGAGCCGATCGCGGCGGCGATGGCGCACAGCACGCCCATGAGGATGAAGGTCTTCATGATCGTCCAGCGCGTGTTGATGCCGGCCAGCTCAGCGGCATCGGGGTTTCCCCCATAGGCGTAGACGTAGCGGCCGAATCGCCGGCGCGTGGCCAAAAAGGTGATGGCGAGCGTGACAGCCATGACGAGCAGGATGGGCCAGGGGAACCCCAGCGGAATCTTCAGGCCGCCGGGTGGCTCAGTGATTCCGTTCGCCACCGCGTACTCCGTGGCCAGGCCGGATGGCAGATAGTTCGAATTCGCAAACGCAGACAGGCCGATCGCGGCTGCGCAGCCGATCGCGCCGAGCAGCACCTCTGCCCACATGGGCCGCACGGGGAAGCCAAAGCGCTGTCGCTGGCGACGGTTGTAGACAATCAGGCCGATGATGGCGAGGCAGGCCAATCCTGCCACCGCCCACGTTGCGGTTTCGCCGATCGAGCCCAAGACCCCGCCGCCGATCTTGCGAAACTCGGTCTGCAGCCCCGAGACGGCGGCGCCGCTCGACAGCAGCCAGACCGAGCCGCGCAGCGACAGCAGGCCGCCGAGCGTCACGATGAAGGATGGGATGCCAACGTAGGCAATCAGGAAACCCTGGAAGCCGCCGATGAGCGCCCCGATGCCGAGCCCGATGGCAAGCGCCAACAGCCATTGGAAGGGGCTGTCCAACCCGATGCCGAGCGCAGGCAGCCAATCGGTCATCAGCAGGGCGTAGGACATCGCCACCACACCGACGATCGAGCCGACCGACAGGTCGATGTTCCTCGAGACGATGATCAGGACCATGCCGGTGGCCATGATCGCCACGCCGGAGGCCTGGACGGCCAGGGTGACCATGTTCGCCGGCTGAATGAGCTTCCCGCCGGACATGATGTGGAAGCCGACCAGGATGCCCGCCAGCGCGATCAGCATCCCGAACAGCCGCAGGTCGATCTCGGTCGCGGCCAACGCACCGCGGAGCCGGTCTGGGCCAGTGGCCCCCTGCGCCGGGGCAGGAGCGCTGGTCAGGGCATCTGCCACGAAGGAGCCCCTCCTTGCCGGGTATCAGGAGGCGCCCTGCGCCGGGGCAGTGGCACGACGCAGGGCGCCATCAAGGTCGTCTCGGCTGGTCGACTACTGGCAGGCGGCCGGTGCCGAGGCCGGGTCGACGCCCTCACAGAGGACGTCCTGGGTGAGCCATCCCGAGTCGAGAATCAGATCGAGGTTCTCGGCCGTGATGGGCTGTGGCTGGAGGATGAACGACGTGACGACGCTTTCGTCACCCGAATCCGGCTCTCCGTCCGGTCCCGGGGTCGTGAACTCCGCGGCGGTAAGGCCCGCCGTCGGCGCGACATCGTCGTTGATCAACCCGTCGGGGATCGCCAGTGAAGCCATCTCCGTGCCTTCGCACAGCTGCAGCGCCGCTGCGCCCGCGACCTTGCCCAGTTCGTTGGCGTCCTTCCAGACGTCGACGTACTGGAGTCCCTTGGCCACGTTCTGGAGGTTTGCCGTGTCGCCATCCTGGCCACTGACCGGGATGGGGTCGTAACCCTTTGCCTGAAGTGCGGCCACGACGCCCAACGCCGTGCTGTCGTTCTCGGCCAGCACCGCGTCGATCTCAGTACCATCTGCGTTCGCCGCGTCGATGATCGCTTCCATGTTGTTCTGTGCGGTCTGGGTGTCCCATGCGTCGGTGAACTGGTCATCAACGATGGTGATCTCGCCCGAATCGACCTTGTCCTGGAGACCAGCCTCGTCCCATCCCTGAGGGAGGAACGTCGAAGCGTTCGGGTCACCCGGGTCACCCTTGATCAAGACGTAGTTCCCCTCCGGCACGACTTCGAACATTGCTTCGGCCTCAGCCCTGCCGACGCCCACGTTGTCGAACGTGATGTAGAGGACAGTCGGATCCTCGATCAGGCGGTCATAGGCGATGACCGGAACGCCGGCATTGGCGGCCGTCTCCAGGGCAGGTCCTACCCCGGCAGTGTCCTGGGCGAGCAGAATGAGGACGTCCGCGCCCTGCCCGATCAGCGTTTCGACGTCCGTCAGCTGCTGAACGGTGTCGAGGTTGGCATCGGCGTCGATGTAGGTTCCGCCCCCGGCCTCAACCGTTTCCTGGATGTTCGGCTTGTCCTTGGCCGCCCATCGCGGCTGCTGGAAGTTGTTCCATGACACCGCCACCGTGCAGTCGCCGCTCGCCGCCTCCGAGGCTGTCGGCTCCTCCGATGCTGGCGCCTCCGATTCGGCCGCCTGCGACTCGGCCGGCTGCGACTCGCCGGCACCGTCGCTCGTGCAGGCGCTCAGGGCGAGGGCAACGATCGCCAGGATCGCTGCATACCTCCGAATGACCATGGGTTTTCTCCTCCGTTGCTCACCACGATTGGCCGTCCTCGGTGGCTGCTGTGCCACGCTGTAGGCTACTCCCCTGTCAAGCCCCTCCTTCTTCCGCTACGAGGTTCCGATGCGAGGGACGACGACATGCGCCTCCGATGCCGGCATCGCTCATGCGCTGGCCATTGCCGGTCGCCGGGCACGAACGACGGCGAGCCGGTCGGCTGGATCTGCCAACAGCGGTTCGAAGGCGTGCTCGGCGGCACCCAGCAGCGGACCATCCACGCCGAGCGTGCCGGGAACGATCGAGACCAGTTCGCGAGAAGCAGGCAGCGCGCGCCGCTCAAGCACGTCGGCAAGCTGATCGGCCACGAACGGATGGATGCGCTCGAAGAGGCCACCGAGCACGATGAGCGACGGATTCAGCACGTTGATCAGGCCGGCCAGGCCGATGCCCAGCCACTTCCCGACGTGTGCCAACCCGGCCAGCGCCTGCGGCTCGCCTGCCGCCGCGGCCTCGATCAGGGCCGCAACGGTCTCCCGGCCACCGGCGGCGGGCCGGCCGGCGTGGACGAGCATCGCCCGCTCCCCGATCTCGGTCTCCCAGCAGCCGAACGACCCGCAGCCACAGCGACTGCCCTCCGGGTTCATCGGCAGGTGGCCGATTTCGCCGGCATAGCCGGCCGCCCCGACCACCGGCTGCCCGTCGACGATGACGTTGCCGCCCACGCCGACCTCGCCCGTGACGTACAGCATGTCGTCGACACCCACCGCCGCGCCGCGCCGGTGCTCCGCGAGGCCGCCGAGGTCCGCCTCGTTCGCGACATGCGTCGGCGCCGGAAGGCGCAACGCCGCGGAGAGACGGGAGCCGAGCGGGGCATCATGCCAGCCGAGGTTCGGCGCCAGGCGCACGAGGCCGTCCGTCCGGCGAACGATGCCGGCCACCGCGACCCCGACTCCGACCAGCGTCTCCTCGAGGGCCAGCCGATCCCGGATTGGCGCGACCAGCTCAACAACGTCCTCGACGATCTCCTCGAGCGAGAGATGGCCCCTCGGGCGGTCGACCCGCACGAGCTCGTGGACGGTCCCTCCGAAGCCAACGGCCGCGGCCGCGAGCGAGTCGACGTTGATCTCGATTGCCACCACCACCGTACCATCCGCGTCCGGGCGGACCAGCGGCGACGGCCTCCCCGGCGTGCCGGCCGACTCGCTGCGCTCTTCGCGGACAAGGCCACCGGCGACCAGCTCACCGATGAGCCCGCGGATCGCGCTGCGGGTGAGCCCGGTCAGGCCGACAAGATCGGATCGTGAGAGTGGCCCGCGAGCGTGGAGCTCGCGCACGATCGCGCTCAGGTTCGCGCGCCGCACGGTCTCGCTGCGCTGCCCGACCGCCTCACGCGGAGTCATCACAAGATTGTGATCCTCTCGTCGAAATGTTTGTCGTAGACTCATACATAGCAGCGGTGTGTGTCAATCCTGGCACGAGGCGAGATTCGCGATGCAGCACGTGCACGAGGGTGCGGAGGCGGTGATGATCGTGCTGCGTCGACCGCTGATGCACCGGATCCTGCCGACCGTCTTCCGGCCGGCCATCGAGACGTCCCGGGGCTGAGCGATGCGACGAGTCCGCTGGGGGGTCCTGTCCACCGCATCCATCGGGCGCGTGAAGGTCATCCCCGGCATCCAGCGGGGCAAGCACTGCGAGGTGGTGGCCATCGCGTCGCGCGACGCGGAGCTGGCGCGCCGGGTCGCCGATGAGCTGGGCATCCCGACGGCTCACGGCTCGTACGAGGCGCTCCTCGCCGACCCGGACGTCGAGGCGGTCTACCTGCCCCTGCCGAACCACCTCCACAAGCCGTGGACGATCACGGCGGCGCGGGCAGGGAAGCACGTGCTGTGCGAGAAGCCGCTCGCGTTGACCGCTCGCGACGCGGAGGAGATGATCGAGGTCGCCGACCAAGAAGGCGTGCGCCTGATGGAAGCCTTCATGTACCGCCTGCATCCCTCCTGGGTGGCGGTCCGCGAGCTCATCGATGCCGGACGCATCGGCCGCCTGCAAGCGGTGCAGAGCTGGTTCTCGTACTACAACGACGACCCC
This sequence comes from Chloroflexota bacterium, assembly GCA_052388515.1. GTDB lineage: Bacteria > Chloroflexota > Limnocylindria > QHBO01 > QHBO01 > JACDBZ01. Next base: position 19,606 of record JBQTHZ010000186.1, read on the forward strand.
GCGAACATCCGCAACATTCTCGAGGCCGGTGGCGGCGCACTGTACGACATCGGCTGCTACTCCGTGAACCTGTCGAGAATGCTGTTCGGCGGCGAGCCGACCGCGGTGCGGGGAGCCATCGTGCGCGACCCGACGAGCGGTGTGGATCTGCTGACCGCGGGACTGCTCGTGTTCGACGGCGGGCTGGCAAGCTTCATGTGCTCAACCAGGGCCGAAGACGACCAGCGAGTCCACATCTCCGGCACCCGCGGCCGCATCTCGATCGAGATTCCGTTCAACATCCCGCCCGACCGGCCGACGCGGGTGCACATCGTGGCCGGGGGCGACCCACCGGTGGCGCCGAACATCGAGACCCTCACGTTCGAAACGGCCGATCCGTACACGGTCGAGGCCGATGCCTTCGCCGCGGCCATCCTGGCCGGGGAGCCGGTCCCGGTACCAGCTGCTGACGCGGTGGCCAACCTTCGTGTCATCGAGCAGCTGCTCGCGTCGGCCACGCCCTCCCCGGCTGATCCTCAGTCGTCCGCCGTGCCGTCGAAATAGGCGATCGCCTGCTCCCAGGCATCGCGGCCGCAGATCGCGCCGATGCGCCGGCCCTCCACGTCGTCGGCGGTGATGTGGATGCCCATGAAGAGCCGCGACATCCCGGCGTGGTCGGCCGCGTCGCGATAGGTCGCCCACTGCAGGGTGATCGGCTCGTCCGGGCCCTCCTCGTGAATGAGCTCTCCTGCCCCGAGGCGCCACTCGTGGAGGCCATTGGGGAAATACTCGCTGCCGGTGAACGAGGTCAGCAGCTCGGCGGCCGCCCGGCTGAACGTGCTATGGCCCGAGACATATCCGGCGAACGCAGGCGACACGAACGTCGAGCGCTGGTACGGCACCCACTCCGTCGCCATGATCCAGCCCACCCCCGAGCGCTCCGTCTCCGGGTCCTCCGGGAACCCGCGCCAGGCGCGGATCGCAATCTCACCGACGTGATCAGCCAGCGCTTCGTGCCGCTCGCCGGGGGCGCTGGACGCCTCCGTCACGACCTCGACGAGGCCCGGCTCGAGCGGCAGGCCCTCGGGGTCGTAGGCGGGCGCATGGGAGTCGGACGACTGGCCGTGGGCGCCCAGGTAGCGAATCATCGAGATCGGCCGCGCCGAGTCGTAGAACCCCTTCAGGCCCCACGCCGCGACCGCGGCGTCATGGAGCGCGCCGTTCAGCGCGAAGTAGAGCTTGACGTCCCACTCGAGCCGGTCGAGGTCCTCCCCTTCGCCGCCGATGCGACGCTCGAGCTCGGCAGAATCCGAGACCGCATTGGCAATGAGGTTCCAGTGGCCGGGCGGGGTCTCCGAGCTCGGTCCGTCGGCCCAGTGCTCCGCGAGCGCCCGCTGGAAGTCAGCCCGGAGCACGAGGTTCGGCGCGTATGGCTCGCCGCTGGCGGGGTTCATCGTGTGGCCGTCCCCGTCATTCTCTCCCAGGCTGTTGTCGCCCATCGCCCCCGGACCAATGTCGATCGTCACCCCGTCGGATGGATCCAGCTGGCTGCTGTAGCGGATGACGTCGAGCGCCGCCTGCTTGAAGGCCTCGTCGGTCTGCGGATCGCCGTGCAGCGGCGGCGGCCCCGGGTCGATTGGCGTGCCCGCCTCCGACGCCGCGAGCGCAAACGAGGCGACGTGACCCCAGTGCGGGCCGATGAATTCCTGAACCTGGCCGGGGATCGGCAGGCCGTTCTGCGACACCTGTTCGTCGAGGGCCAGCGGCTGCCATCGGTTCGGGTCCAGCATCTCGGCACCGGGGTCGGCCACGATGAGCGGCTCGTTGACCGGCACGTACGCGGAGTCGACGTACCGCGCCTCCTCCAGCGAGCCATCGCTGGTGCCCCGCTCGACGACGAGGGCACCGATGCGGTTGCCGATCGCGGCAGGGTCGTCGTCATCGGTAGCGGTGTAGTCGGTTCGCAGGCAGAGGCCGGTCATCGTCGCGGCCAGCTCATCAGCGGCGGGCGCCAGGTCGCCGACCTCTCGGTAGCGCCAGTCCAGGATGCGGTAGGCGGCGTAGCTGATCGCCACCTCGCGTGCCTCGGTCGGGTCATCGGCGTCGTGCTTCCCGAGGTACCAGTAACCGTCGGCGTCGGCATCGTAGGCGGCCCACGCATCCCACATCGCGGCCGACAGGTGGAACAGGTTCCGAGCATGGACGGTCGGTGCCGGCACCACCTGGCGGATGAGCGACAGGATCTGGTCGTCCCAGATGCGTGCCACCGAGTGCCCGGCGCGATCCGCGGGTTCGCAGTTTTCGACGACGTAGGGCCGATCCTCACCGCAGGCGGTGAGCAGCACCGACCCCGCGAAGACCGCAGCGATCAGGGCGCCGACAGGTCGGCGCATGCGATCGACGCGGCGCATCACGCAGCGCCCTGCCCCCGGGCAGCGCTGAAGGACATGTCGGGACCGGCCTCCTCCTCCGTTGGTGACCGAGCCGGCAACGCCGGTGCTCGGCCCCATCATCGGCAGCGCGTCAAGCCGGTCAGGCGAAGGGTGCCTACAATCGCCGCTCCGCGGCTCTCCGGGTGGCCGCGCGGAATGAGGCAGCGGGATGAGGATCACAGGCG